>CAXBQV010000008.1:0-26191 GCA_963978265.1 uncultured bacterium
TGTGCGTGGTCTGAACGGTCCGGATATCCTCCCAGGTATCCAGGGGGCCGGCCGCTATTCCTTCGGAGTTGCCACCATCCCAAGCGCGGACGACGTGCCAGAAGTTCGGAGACTTGGCTTGGCAGTCAACGGTCAGAAGCTTGCGCCATTCGGCCGTTACCGTTACGCCTGAGTTGACCGTGATCGTTTCCACGAGCACGAGCGGATGTTTGACGCCAGCCAGAATGGACTGGAGATACGACAGCCGCAGCGAGAACGGTCCCGCCATGGCACAGTCGAATACATGATACTGCACGGCCTCGTGACCGCTCTTCGCATACGACGGCCGGATCAGGCTTGAGAGTTCTTCGAAGCGGTCGCGGTAGTCCTGTGAATACAGCTCGCCGTCGAGCACGAGATCGCCTTCGACGCGGTACCCCTCGGTGCGACCCACGAGCACCTGTCCGATGGCCGTGGTGACGTCGGTGTGCTCGGACACGATCGCCAGCACTCGACCAGCCACAATGTCCGCCGAGAGCCGGTGCACGACGATGTCGGCATCCCGTCTGATGTCGACATCGCGCAATTCGATGACGGCGTTCGCAGGCATGTGCCTAGCCTGCCAAATCATCGCGCGCCCGCGCGGGGCTGACGCGCCGTTACGACTTCTGTTTACGTGCAGACTTCACGCGCTCGGTTGCCTCGAGGATCACCTTGCGCATGCGCACACCGGTCGGCGTGACCTCGACACACTCGTCCTCGCGGCAGAACTCGAGTGCCTGCTCCAACGACATGTGGCGCGGCGGGATCAGTCGCTCAAGTTCTTCGGATGTCGCGGAGCGCATGTTGGTGACCTTCCGCTCCTTCGTCGGATTGACGTCCATGTCCTCCGAGCGCGCGTTCTCGCCGATGATCATGCCTTCGTACACCTCGACGCCGGGTTCAACGAAGAGCGCGCCGCGCTCCTGCAGGTTGAACAGCGCGTACGACGTGACCTTGCCGCGACGGTCGGCAACCAGCGAACCGTTCGGACGCGTGCGGATCTCACCGAACCACGGTTCATACTTCTCGAACACATGGTGCAGGAGGCCGGTTCCGCGCGTTTCGGTGAGGAACTCGGTGCGGAAGCCGATGAGGCCGCGTGCAGGAACCAGGTATTCGAGACGCACCCATCCCGTGCCGTGGTTGATCATCTGTTCCATACGGCCCTTGCGACTGCCGAGCAGCTGGGTGACCGTGCCCACGTACTCCTCCGGCACATCCACTGTGAGGCGTTCAACCGGTTCGTGCAGCTTGCCGTCGATGGTCTTGGTGACCACTTGCGGTTTGCCCACCGTCAACTCGAAGCCTTCACGGCGCATGAGTTCGACCAGGACTGCGAGTTGGAGTTCGCCGCGTCCCTGCACCTCCCAGGTATCGGGGCGCTCCGTGTCGACGACCCGCAGTGAGACGTTGCCGATCAACTCGGCGTCGAGTCGGTTCTTCAACAGTCTGGCGGTGAGCTTCTTCCCGCTCTGGCCGACGAGCGGTGACGTGTTCGTGCCGATCGTCATCGAGAGGCTCGGTTCGTCGACGGTGATCACCGGCAAGGGCCTCGGATCCTCGGGATCCGCAAGCGTTTCGCCGATGGTGATCTCCTCGATGCCAGCGACGGCCACGATGTCGCCGGGGCCGGCGCTGTCGACGGACACGCGCTCGAGCGCTTCAGCCATCAACAGTTCGACGACCTTCGCACGCTCGATGCTGCCGTCCTGTCGACACCACGCGACCTGCTGTCCCTTTGCGATGGTTCCCGAATGCACGCGGCACAGTGCAAGTCGACCGAGGTATGGAGACGCATCGAGATTCGTGACGTGCGCCTGGAGGGGCATGGCATCGTCGTATTGGGGACATGGGATGGTGTCGAGCAGTGTCTTGAACAACGGTTGCAGATCTTCGGAATCCGGCATACCGCCATCCGCCGGACGACTCATCGATGCGCGGCCCGCACGTGCGGACGCGTACACCACCGGGAAGTCGATTGCATCGTGGCGGTGCGAATCGTCGATGAGGTCCATGAAGAGTTCGTAGGTCTCGTCGACGACCTCGGCAATGCGAGCGTCCGAACGATCGACCTTGTTCACGACCACCACGATCGGAAGATGCTTGGCAAGAGCCTTCCGAAGCACGAATCGCGTCTGCGGAAGCGGACCCTCCGAGGCGTCGACGAGCAAGAGCACGCCATCGACCATCTCAAGCCCACGTTCCACCTCGCCGCCGAAGTCGGCGTGCCCAGGAGTATCGACAATGTTGAGCGTTACCGGCTGCGCCGATGCCGGCCCGGTGTAACGGATGGCCGTGTTCTTCGCGAGGATGGTGATGCCCTTCTCGCGTTCGAGATCCATCGAGTCCATGACGCGATCGTTGACATCCTGATTGGCGCGGAAGGCGCCGGACTGCCACAACATGGCATCGACCAACGTGGTCTTTCCATGATCAACGTGGGCGATGATTGCGACGTTGCGGATGTCGGTTCGCTTTTGAATAGGCACTTGCGGAGTTTACCCGCGATTCTGCGTCACGTTTCCCATGGCAGTGTCGTTCGTGAGCAAGGCGGCGAGCTGCTTCACGAGCGGTACGTCGGCCGGAACCCATTCCACGCGGAAGAGTTCGTTCGCAGGCAGCCACTCGATGGCATCGTGGTCTTCCAGGATCACCGGCTCCTGCCCGGCCACGATGGTGGCGATCCACAGCGCGAATGCGATGCGTTCGGTCAGCGGCCAGAAACCGTGGAGTGGACCGTCGACGCGCTGATGCAGGACGACATCGACGCCGAGTTCCTCCTTGATCTCGCGGAGAACGCATTCCTCCTGCGTCTCGCCGTCCTCGATCTTGCCCCCGGGAAACTCCCACTTGCCGGCGACGACCGGCGGCTCCGTGCGGCGTGCGCTGAGCAGTTCCCAGCCAGTGGGGGTTCGACGCACAATCGCCGCGGCACCGACCTTCAGCATCTGCTCGAAGTTCATGTGTGAAACGTACAACGGCGGTTCCCGAAGGAACCGCCGTACGTAGCCCCGACGGGATTCGAACCCGCGCTACCGCCTTGAGAGGGCGACGTGCTAGGCCACTACACAACGGGGCCGTTGTGCGACGCAGAAGCGTCGGCCAGCGCCACTGTTTCCAGTGTTGCGCTGGGGTACCTGGACTCGAACCAAGACTAACTGAACCAGAATCAGTTGGGCTGCCAATTACCCCATACCCCAGTGGTCACACCCGGGGGTGTGAGCACGGGGCGGAAGCCTACCCGAGGGCAACGCAAGCGCCCAAAACGCCTTTGCCTACAAGAGTTCGTGCAGCCGTGCGAGCGTGCGCTCGCGACCGAGCAACTCGATGGATTCGAACAACGGCGGTGACACGCGACGTCCCGAGACAGCGACGCGCACCGGTCCGAACGCAACCTTCGGTTTGAGTCCGAGTCCGTCGATCAACGCACTTCGCAGCGCCTCCTCGAGCGCCCCAGTGGTCCACTCGGTGACTGAAGCAATCGCGTCATGCGCAGCACGCAACGCCGGCTTCGTATCGTCGGAGATGACCGCAGCGACATCTGCCGCATCGCGCACGAACTTCGGCGTGCCTGCAGTCACATCACTCGAGACTCCGCTATCGCCCGCGAAGAGGAATGACAGCATGTTCACGCCCTGACGAAGTGTTTCCATGCGTTCCTGCACATGGGGCACCGCGGCGCGCAACAATTCCCGCTGCGCAGCATTCGGCACTTCCGGCAGGACACCCTCCGCGACGAGGTAGCTGAGCAGGCGTTCTGCGATTGCATCCGCACCGAGTCGACGGATCCAGTCGGCATTGATGGCCGTGCACTTCTTGAGGTCGAAGCGCGCCGGATTCGCGTTGACGTCCGCGACGTCGAACGCCTTCCACATCTCGTCCATCGAGAAGATGTCGCGGTCCTCGCCGATCGACCAGCCGAGCAGTGACAGGTAGTTGAGGAGACCCTCGGGCAGGAAGCCTTCGTCGCGATACATCTGCAGCGACGATTCGGGATCCCGTTTGGACAACTTCTTGTTGCCTTCGCCCATGACGTAGGGCAGATGACCGAACTTCGGCATGACACCCTTGCCCACACCAACCTTGGCAAGCGCTGCGTGCATCGCGATCTGTCGCGGCGTGGAGGACAGCAGGTCTTCTCCACGAAGCACGTGCGTGATCTCCATGTCCGCGTCGTCAACCGGATTCGTCAGCGTGTACAACGGCTCACCCGACGCACGTACGATCACATAGTCCGGCACGTGCTCGGCTGCGAACGACAGTTCTCCGCGGACGAGGTCGTCCCATGAGAAGTCGGTGCCGGGCATGCGGAAGCGGATCGCCGGTTCACGTCCGGCCGCCTGCAGTTTCACGACGTCGTCGGCCGAGAGGTCCCGGCAGCGACCGGAATAGCCCGGCGTCTTCCCTGCTTGCTTCTGCGCCTCCCGCTCGGTCTCGAGCTCGTCGGGCGTGCAGTAGCAGTGATACGCGAATCCGGCGTCGAGCAGTCGCTGCGCGACATCCGCATAGATGTGCATTCGCTCGGACTGGCGATACGGCGCATGCGGCCCGCCAACCTCCGGCCCCTCGTCCCACGTCATACCCAGCCATCGCAGCGCGTCCAACAGTTGCTGGTAGGACTGCTCGCTGTCACGTGCCGAGTCGGTGTCCTCGATGCGGAACACGAAGGTGCCACCCGTGTGCTTTGCATAGGCCCAGTTGAAGAGGCAGGTACGCACCATGCCGACGTGGGGATTGCCGGTGGGCGACGGGCAGAAGCGAACGCGGACGTCGGACATGCGGCAAGGCTATCGTCAGGCGCGCACCGGATTCGTCAGCGCACCCAGGCCCTGCACACTGACCGTCACCGACTGACCGTCCGTGATCGGACCGATGCCGGCCGGGGTGCCTGTGAGGATGACGTCGCCGGGCAACAGGGTCATGACACCGGACACGAACTCGATCACGGTCTCGACGTCGTGGATCATGTCGGAGGTCGACGCCGACTGCCGCACGTCACCATCGACGACGCACATGATCGGCTTGTCCGATGGATCGAAGTCGTTCACGATCCACGGTCCCAACGGACAGAACGTGTCGAAACCTTTCGCACGCGTCCATTGCCCGTCACGTTGCTGCAGGTCCCGGGCGGTGACGTCGTTGCCGAGCGTGTAGCCGAGGACGTACGAGAGTGCCTCCTCGCGCCGCACATTGCGCGCGATCCTGCCGATCACGATGCCGAGTTCGGCTTCATGGTCGACGCGTTCTGACTGCCATGGCAAGTGGATCGGATCGTTCGGCCCGATGACGGAAGTGTTCGGCTTGATGAAGATGACTGGTTCTGCAGGCGCTTCGCCACCCATCTCGCGCGCATGATCCGCGTAGTTCTTGCCGATGCACACAACCTTCGAGGGAATCACCGGAGCGAGCACCTTGCATGCGCCGAGCGGGATCACAACGTCCGCACGCTCGAGTTCGCCATAGGGGTGCGACTTCAGGAGATCGACGACGGTGTCGTTCGTCGGGATTCCATTGTCATCAAGGCCGTGGACGACGCCGTAGAAGACGCCTTGTTCGGTGGAGACACGGGCGACGTACATCAGCGACCCGCCGATTCGGTATGGAGCAGGCCGAACGTCAGCGCATCCTCGAGCGCGATCCACGACGCCGCAATGACGTTCTCGTGCACGCCAACAGTTGTCCATTCGTTCTCACCGTTGCGCGAGCCCACGAGCACGCGAGTGGTCGCGCCCGTGCCCTGAGCATCAGCAAGGATGCGGACCTTGTAGTCGACGAGATCGATGTCGGCCAACTCCGGATACTGCTGGGTGACCGCACTTCGCAGCGCCGCGTCGAGTGCATTGACCGGACCATTGCCCTCGGCCGTCGCGATGATGCGCTCGCCCTGCGCACGGAGTTTCACGGTCGCCTCGGTGGCAACGGTGCCGTCTTCGCGCTGTTCGACGATGACCCGCCATGACTCGACGTCGAAGAAGCGAACGGTCTTCTCCAGTCCATGCTTGAGCACGAGCAGTTCGAAGGACGCGTCCGCAGCCTCGAAGGACCAGCCCTTGTTCTCCAACGTCTTCACGCGGTCGACGACGCGGGTGATCGACGCCGGATCGGTGAGTTCGTAGCCGAGTTCCTTGCTCTTCAGCTCCACCGACGCACGACCGGCCATCTCGGTCACGAGCACGCGCTGGTCGTTGCCGACGATCGACGGGTCGATGTGGTTGTACAGCTCGGCCGACACCTTGAGCGCGGACGCGTGCAGGCCCGCCTTGTGCGCGAATGCCGAAATGCCCGCGTAGGCCTGATGCGTGTTCGGGGGGAGGTTGGCAATGTCGGCGATTGCGTGCGAGATGCGTACGGTCTCGCGCAACTTGCCTTCCGGGAGCACCTTCATGCCGAGTTTGAGTTCGAGATTGGCGACGACCGCGAAGAGGTCGGCGTTGCCAGTACGTTCGCCGTAGCCGTTGGCAGTTCCCTGGAAGTGCGTGACCCCGGCCTCAACGGCGGCAATCGAGTTCGCCACGGCACAGCCGGTGTCGTCCTGGCAGTGGATGCCGAGGCGCACGCCGGATCGTGCCTTCACGTCCTCGACGATCCTGAAGATGCCCGACGGCAACATTCCGCCGTTCGTGTCGCAGAGCACGCCGACCGTCGCGCCGGCTTCGAAAGCAGTCACCAACAACTGCACGCCGTAGTCCTTGTCGGCCTTGTAGCCGTCGAAAAAGTGCTCGCAGTCGATGAAGACGCGGCGACCGTTGTCGACGAAGTACTTGACGGTGTCGGCGACCATCGCGAGGTTCTCCTCGTTCGTGGTGCGCAGTGCTTCCTTCACATGCACCACTGACGACTTCGCGACGAGACAGACCACCGGTGCCTGCGAATCGAGCAGGCCTTTCACCTGCGGATCCTCCTCCACCTTCACGCCCGCCTTGCGGGTCGCGCCGAACGCAACCAACTGGGCGTGCTTGAAATCGATCTCCTCGCGGGCACGCGCGAAGAACTCGGTGTCCTTCGGAAGTGCGCCGGGCCAGCCACCCTCGATGAAGCCGACGCCGTAGCCGTCGAGTAGTTTCGCCACCTTCAACTTGTCGGCGACCGAGTAGGAAATGCCCTCGCGCTGGGCGCCGTCGCGCAGCGTCGTGTCATAGACGTGGAAGTCGTCCGATGGGCGGCTCATCTTGCTCCTTGCAACGAAAAAGCCCCCGCAATGCGGAGGCTGCGCGCTGACGTCTCGTCAACGCGCTATCCGATAATGATCACCTGCGTGCTCATGATGCAGATAGTCTGCCAGACGCCCCGTCGGTGTGGCTAGCCCGATTTCGGGCTATTTGGCGGAGACGAGCGTGTGCATCCAGCCGAAAACATCGTTCGCAGCACCGCTCTGGATCTCCAACAGTGCTTCACGCAGACGCATCGTCACCGGACCGGGTTCGCCATCACCCATCTGCCATTCGCCGGCAGCCGACTTCACGGTCCCGACCGGTGTGACCACTGCTGCGGTCCCGCAAGCGAAGACCTCGGTGAGCTCCCCCGATGCAGCGGCATCACGCCATTGCTCGACGGAGATCCGTCCCTCGCTCGCGGGAATGCCGATATCCGATGCGACCTTGAGCAGTGATTCGCGGGTGACACCGGGCAGCAGTGTGCCGGTGAGTTCCGGGGTCATGATGCGCGCCTCGGCACCGCGCCCGAAGACGAAGTACAGATTCATGCCGCCCATCTCCTCGACCCAGCGGCGCTCGATCGCATCGAGCCACACGACCTGGTCGCAACCCTTTGCGGCCGCCTGCTGCTGTGCGAGCAGCGATGCCGCATAGTTGCCGGCGAACTTTGCGGCACCCGTGCCACCGGGAGCAGCGCGTACATACTCGGTCGACAGCCACACCGACACCGGCTTCACGCCGCGTGGGAAATAGGCGCCGGCAGGTGATGCGATGAGCAGGAATGCGTATGCATTCGCCGGACGCACTCCGAGACCGACTTCGGTGGAGATCATGAACGGTCGCAGATACAGCGACTTGTCGGCACCTTCTGGCACCCAGGCCTGATCGACGTCGACGAGCGCATGGAGCGATTCGAGGAACAACTCGGCAGGCAGTGCCGGCATTGCCATGCGCTCTGCGGAACGCGCGAATCGAGCGGCATTGGCTTCCGGCCGGAACGTCTTGATCGAGCCATCCGCATGGCGGTACGCCTTCAATCCTTCGAAAATCGCCTGACCGTAGTGCAGCACATTCGTCGCCGGATCGATCGCGATCGGGCCGTACGGGAGAAGCCGGGCGTCATGCCAGCCGTTCGTTTCGTCCCAGTCGATGCGCACCATGTGGTCGGTGAAGTACTTGCCGAAGCCGGGGTTCTCGAGGATGGCCGCACGATCGGCAACAGCGCGCGGATTCGGATTGAGTTCGCGACGGATGGACATGGCCCGACCGTACTCCTACAGCCGTGCGGCGATCGCGTCGCCGACTTCCGAGGTGCTGCGAGCGGCTGAACCGCGCGATGCGAGATCTGCGGACACCGCATCCTCGACGGCCTTCGCCGCATCCGCGGCGCCGAGGTGATCGAGCAGCATTGCCACCGACAGGATTGTGGCGGTCGGATCCGCCTTGCCCTGGCCCGCAATATCCGGAGCTGAGCCGTGCACCGGCTCGAACATCGAAGGGTTCGAACGCGTCACGTCGAGATTGCCCGACGCAGCCAGGCCGATACCTCCGGCGATTGCGGCACCGATGTCGGTGAGGATGTCGCCGAAGAGGTTGTCGGTGACCACCACGTCGAAGCGCTCGGGATGCGTCAGGAAGAACATCGACGCCGCATCCACATGCAGGTAGTCGGTCTTCACGGCCGGGAATTCCTTGGCGACTGCGTCGAAGGTGCGCTGCCACAGACCGCCGGCGAACACGAGCACGTTGGTCTTGTGCACGAGCGTCACCTTGTTGTTGCGGCGGGTTGCACGCTGGAACGCGTCGCGCACGATGCGTTCGACGCCGTACGCAGTGTTCATGGATTCCTCGACGGCGACTTCGTGCGGTGTGCCCTTGCGCAGGTTGCCGCCCGCTCCGGCATACGGCCCCTCTGTGCCCTCGCGGCAGACAACGAAATCGATGTGCTCCGGACCCTTGCCCGCCAGCGGCGACTGCACACCCGGGAACAGCTTCACCGGTCGCAGGTTCACGTGGTGGTCGAGTTCGAATCGCATCTTGAGCAGGAGGCCGCGCTCGAGGACACCAGGCGGCACCGACGGATCGCCGACGGCGCCGAGGAGGATCGCATCGTGTGCACGGAGTTCTGCAAGGACGCTGTCGGGCAGGGTCTCACCGGTGCGGTGGTAGAACGTCGCACCGAGGTCGTAGGTCGTCGGTTCAAATGTCATACCCGACGTGGGCGCGACTGCGTCGAGCACCTTGAGACCTTCGGTGACGACTTCGATGCCGATGCCGTCGCCGGGGATGACTGCGAGCTTCACGTGCTGTGCCATGCGCACAGCCTACGTTCGAGTCCCAGCATGCGGGATGGCGTCGTCCGGCATACGAGACATCGGCCCCAGTTCCTCACACCGGCGATTTCGTCATCAGCGTGATGAGGTCGTACATCACCGTCGCCGCCGCAATGGTGGTGAGCTCGGCATGGTCGTAGGCGGGAGCCACTTCCACGACGTCGGCGCCGATGATGTTGATGCCGTCAAGCCGTCTGAGCAGGTGCAGCAGCTCGCGGCTCGTGAAGCCGCCCATCTCCGGAGTGCCGGTACCGGGCGCGAACGCCGGATCGAGCACGTCGATGTCGATCGAGATGTACACCGGCAGATCACCGACGCGCTGGCGCATCGCGTCCGCGGCGCCATCGAGTCCGACGGTGTCGAGATCCCCCGCACGCAGTGTCTTGAACCCGAACGATGCGTCCTCGGTCAGATCCATCCGATCGTAGATCGGGCCGCGGATGCCGAGATGCATGCTGCGCTCCTCGGTGAGCAGGCCGTCCTCGAATGCGCGACGGAGGAACGTGCCATGCGTCGTCGGCTGCTCGAAGTAGGTGTCCCATGTGTCGAGATGCGCGTCGAAATGGATGAGTGCCATCGGGCCGTACTTCGCGCGCGCGTTCTTCAGCATCGGGTACGTCACCGAGTGATCACCGCCGACGGCCACGATCCGACGATCCTTGTCACCCACTACTTCGCGGGCGTGGTTCTCCATCTGCTTGAGCGCCTTCTCGATGCTGAACGGCGTGCACGGCACGTCACCCGCGTCGACGACCTGCATCTCGTTCAGCGGCGCCTTGTCCAGTTCCACGTGATAGCGCGGACGTAGATGTCGTGATGCCTGCCGCACACCCATCGGACCGAATCGCGCACCCGGTCGATACGAGACTGCACCGTCGAAGGGAAGCCCGAGCACGGCGATGTCGTAGTCGGGTACCTCATCGATCTGTGGGACGCGGGCGAATGTGCCGGGACCCGCGAACCGCGGGACCTTGGTGGCATCGAGCGCGCCGACGGGATTTGGGACGCGATCATCGAATGGCATGTGGACCTCCGCGCCCCACAGTCCTCGTGCGGACTGCAGCGGTCAATGTCGGTTCGATCACGCTCGCCGAACGCCGCCTCCCAGGCAGTGAGCGCCCTCAGGTGGTCACCTCGTGGAACCTCGCGTACGCTTTGGCCCACTATGAAGCGGCTCCTTCTTCGTTGCCGCGGCGAGGCCCTCTAACCGGCCACCTCGTCGCGGGTCGTTGGCACGCCGGGATCCCCGACCACCGAAGAAGGAACCATGACCGCCGAATACTCCATCCGGAACGCGCAGCAGCCTTCGGGCATGCCGTTCCAGCGCTACACCCCGTTCATCCCCATCGACCTCGCCGACCGCACCTGGCCCACCAAGCGTGCGACACAGGCGCCGCGATGGTGCGCGGTTGACCTCCGTGACGGCAACCAGGCCCTCATCGACCCGATGACGCCGTCGCGTAAGAAGAAGATGTTCCAGTTGCTCGTCGACATGGGCTACAAGGAGATCGAGGTCGGCTTCCCCGCCGCATCACAGACCGACTTCGACTTCGTGCGCCAACTCGTCGAAGAGGATCTCATCCCTGACGACGTCGTCATCCAGGTGCTCACCCAGGCACGCGAACACCTCATCGCCCGAACCTACGACGCGATCGAGGGCTCGGCACAGGCGATCGTGCACGTCTACAACTCCACGTCCACGGTGCAGCGTCGCGTCGTATTCGGACTCGACCGCGCAGGCATCAAGGACATCGCCATCAGCGGTGCGGAACTCGTGCTGAAGTACGCGGATCGCATGAAGAGCGACACGAATGTCTACTTCGAGTACTCCCCCGAGTCCTACACCGGCACGGAACTCGACTTCGCACTCGAGGTCTGCAACACCGTGA
The DNA here is from genome assembly GCA_963978265.1 of uncultured bacterium. GTDB lineage: Bacteria > Actinomycetota > Actinomycetes > S36-B12 > UBA5976 > JAKALQ01. The sequence goes on from CAXBQV010000008.1 coordinate 11,398, forward strand.
CCGATATCTGGCAACCCACGCCGGACCGCAAGGCGATCATCAACCTGCCGGCAACGGTTGAAATGGCGATGCCGAACGTCTACGCGGACTCCATCGAATGGATGCACCGCAATCTCGCGAACCGCGAGAACGTGGTGCTGTCGCTCCACCCACACAACGACCGCGGCACCGCGGTTGCAGCGGCCGAACTCGGGTACCTCGCGGGTGCTGATCGCATCGAAGGCTGCTTGTTCGGCAACGGCGAGCGCACCGGAAACGTGGATCTTGTGACCTTGGGCCTCAACCTGTTCTCGCAGGGCGTCGATCCGCAGATCAACTTCAGCAATATCGATGAGATCCGTCGCACCGTCGAGTACTGCAACCAGATCCCGGTCCCCGAACGCGCACCATACGGTGGCGATCTCGTGTACACCGCGTTCTCGGGTTCACACCAGGATGCAATCAACAAGGGGCTCGCCGCAATGAAGCGCGATGCCGCCGATGCAGGCGTGAATGTCGACGACTTCCGCTGGGAGGTGCCGTACCTGCCCATCGATCCGAAGGATGTGGGTCGCACGTACGAGGCTGTCATCCGCGTGAACTCGCAGTCGGGCAAGGGTGGCGTCGCCTACATCATGCGCACCGAGCACAAGCTGGAACTTCCGCGTCGGCTGCAGATCGAATTCAGCCAGGTGATTCAGAAGCACACCGACAGTGAAGGTGGCGAGGTCACTCCGCAGCAGATGTGGGACATCTTCCTCGACGAGTACCTGCCGAACCCGGATGCGCCCTGGGGACGACTCAAGATCAAGAGTGTGAAGCAGGACAGCGAGATCGACGGCGAGACCTCGATCACCGTCGTCATCACGGACAACGGCCGCGAGATCTCACTGCGCGGCATCGGCAACGGGCCGATCGACGCGTTCTGCAAGGCGTTGGCATCGCACGAGATCAACGTCCGCGTGCTTGATTACGCCGAACACGCAATGACTGCCGGTGGCGATGCCCGGGCCGCGTCCTATGTCGAGTGCGAGATCGACGACCGAGTCCTGTGGGGCGCCGGTATCGACCCGTCGATCACGACGTCATCGCTCAAGGCGATCGTGTCGGCCGTCAACCGCGCCGAACGCGACAAGCACTGATCAAACAGTGCAGGGCCCGGCCCTGCACTGCTGTTCGTCGTCGGGACCTCAGTCCTCGAACGTCACGGCCCGAGCAGCCGTCGCGCCGATTTCCTTCGCGATCGAGGTGATTGCGGCTGAGGGCACCGGCTGGTTGAGTGCCAGGACCATGATCGCCTTCTTCGTCTTCGGAACGAGGCCCACCTGCATGGTGTCGATGTTGACGCCGGCTTCGCCCATGATCCGACCGACGATGCCGATGACACCGGGGCGGTCGTCGTACTGGAAGAACGCGTGGTTCTTGCCGATCTGCACATCGATCTCGGTGCCATCGACTTCAGCGATCTTCTCGATCTGCCGCGGACCTGCGACCGTACCGCCGATCACGACGCGTTCACCCGTCGTCGTATCGAGCTGGATGCGGACGAGTGACCGGTAGTCGGTGTTCTCCGCCTTGGTGGTGAGCTTCGTTTCGACGCCACGCTCCTTCGCGAGCAATGGTGCGTTCACGTAGGAAACCGGATCGTCCACCAGGGCATTGAAGACGCCCTTGAGCGACGAAAGTTCCAGCACGCGCACGTCTTCACTCGAGAGTTCGCCGGACACCTCGACACTCACGCGCGCAACCGGCGCGGGAGCCAGGGTGGCGCCGATGGCGCCAAGGTGCTCGGCGAGGGACAAATAGGGCTTGACGCTCGGCGCGAGCACGCCGCCCTGCACGTTCACCGCGTCAGGAACGAGTTCGCCCGAAAGTGCGAGCCGGACCGATTTCGCGACCGCGATACCGGCCTTCTCCTGCGCTTCGTCGGTCGAGGCGCCCAGGTGCGGCGTCACGACCACCGACTCGAACTTGAACAGGGGTGAATCGGTCGTCGGTTCCTTTGCGAACACATCGATGCCGGCACCTGCAACCCGACCTTCTTCGAGCGCCTTGGCAAGCGCGTCCTCGTTCACGATCCCGCCACGTGCAGCGTTGATGATGCGCACGGTCGGCTTCACCTTGCGCAACGCGGCATCGTCGATGAGATTGATCGTTTCCGCCGTCTTCGGCAGGTGGATGGTGATGAAATCGGCCTGCGTGAGCAACTCGTCAAGTGACAGCATCTTGATGCCGAGTTGTGCAGCGCGGGCTGGCTGCACATACGGGTCGAAGGCAACAACGTGCATACCGAACGCACTGAGTCGCTGCGCCACCAGCATGCCGATGCGACCGAGTCCGACGACGCCGACGGTCTTGTCCTGCAGTTCGACGCCGGTGAACTTCGACCGCGCCCACTTGCCACCCTTGAGTACCGCATTCGCAGGTGCGATGTTGCGCGCAGTCGCGAGGAGCAGGCCCACTGCGAGTTCCGCTGCGGACACGATGTTGGACGTCGGCGCATTCACGACCATCACACCGGCCTGCGTCGCAGCCTTCACGTCGACGTTGTCCAGCCCAACACCTGCACGGGCGATGACCTTCAGTTGCTTCGAAGCCGCGAGGACCTCCTCGTCGACCTGCGTGGCCGACCGCACGAGCAGGGCGTCGGCGTCGACGATCGCCGGCAGCAGCGACGCCCGATCGGCGCCGTCACAGTGGCGGATCTCGAAATCCGGGCCGAGTGCGGCAACGGTGGCGGGCGAGAGTTCTTCGGCGATGAGGACGACCGGCTTGCTCACAGGGGCTCCTTCAGGCGGGGGCCGCTGGGTCGCGGACTCCGGTGGAAGCAGCGTAACCGATGCTTGTGAAAGTTTTCACAATGTCCAGATGGTGGAATCTTCTCACGCCCGCGCACGATTAGTAGCCGAATTTATGCGATGTCTGTCTAATTAGAGACTCATCAAACAAAGGCGACTGCATGCATGCGCTGGTTCCGACTCCGGAGACGCTGCGGTTGACCGAGTTCCTGCAATGCCTCGCAGATCCGATCCGCCTGCAGATCATTTCCGAGCTCGGCGAGACCGACGATCTCGAGTGCGGCACCTTCCGAGTTCCGGTCACGAAAAGCACGCTCAGCCACCACTACCGCATACTGCGAGAAGCAGGCGTCATCGCGACGACGAAAGCCGGTGCCAGGTCCCTGAATCGCTTGCGTCGGACCGAACTGGATTCCGCATTCCCGGGACTGCTTGATGCAGTACTGCTCAGCGCACGGGAGGTGCACCCGTAATGGACCAGTTGTCACTACGCAGATACGAAGGAGTGCTGTCGTCCATCGCCCTCGTCACCACTTGGAGTTCGGGCTTCATCGGCGCAGAACTCGGCGTCCGGGCGGGCTCGACTCCACTCACGCTGCTTAGTTGGCGAATGCTCGTTCTGGCGATGGCACTCATTGCGCTCGTGTTGCTCACGCGTACACCTTGGCCATCCATCACCTCGTGGCGACGGCAGTCGATCATCGCGACCTTCTCACAGGCAGGTTATCTCTACTTCATCTTTGCCGGCGTGCACGACGGTGTGCACGGCGGCACGGCATCGCTCATAGCGTCGCTGCAACCGCTGCTGGTCGCCACCGTCGCCGGCCGACTTCTCGGCGAGCATCCCAGCAGGCGGACCTGGATCGGCATGGGGCTCGGGTTCGTCGGCGTCGCCACAGTCGTCTCCGGTGAAATCGGAGCCGGCGTTGCCGCACTCAGCGCGTATGCCCTACCCCTCTTCGGCATGCTGAGTCTGACCACCGGCACCGTCCTCACGCGACGACTTCATCCAACGGAGACGTTGCTGCAATCGATCATGATCCAGGCGATCACGACGGCGGTCATCATGAACGTGGCCGCAGCCATCTTCGGTCAGAGCGCTCCGACACCGAATGCCGACTTCTGGCGCGCCGTGGCGTGGATGGTGCTGCTCCCGAGTCTTGGCGGCTACGTGATGTACATGTTCGTCACACGCACGCTTGGCGCCACGGTTGTGAGCACGCTGCTTTATCTCACGCCGCCCACCACGATGGCCTGGGTATGGCTGATGTTCGGTGAACCGATTACGGCAACCGGCATCGTCGGACTCGTGATCAGCGCAATCGGTGTGCGCACGGTGCTGAACGTGCGCTCCGGGTCGTGAATGACGAAGGCCCCGGGGATCGCCCGGGGCCTTCGAATCTGCAGGGTCTACCGTGCGGCAGAGCCTTCCTGGTAGTCCGAGTCGGCGGTCTTCACCCACGACATGAGCTTGCGCAGTTCGCGGCCGACGGCCTCGATGCGGTGCTGCTCGGCCTTGACGCGGAACGCCTTGAACTCCGGTGCACCGGCGTCCTGGTCGTCGATGAAACGCTTGGCGAACGCGCCGTTCTGGATGTCGGTGAGGACGTCCTTCATGCGCGCCTTCACCGATGCGTCGATGACGCGCGGACCAGACACGTAGTCGCCGTATTCGGCGGTGTCGGACACCGACCAGCGCTGCTTTGCGATGCCGCCTTCGTACATGAGGTCGACGATCAACTTGAGTTCGTGCAGGCACTCGAAGTACGCAACCTCCGGCTGGTAGCCGGCTTCGACGAGCGTTTCGAATCCGGCCTGCACCAGTGCCGAGGCACCGCCGCAGAGCACGGCCTGCTCGCCGAAGAGATCGGTCTCGGTCTCCTCGGTGAAGGTGGTCTTGATGCCACCCGCGCGCAGACCCCCGATCGCCTTCGCATACGAGAGCGCAAGCGCCCAGGCGTTACCGGACGCATCCTGCTCGACGGCGACGATCACCGGCACGCCACGGCCGGCCTGGTATTCGCGTCGCACGAGATGGCCGGGGCCCTTCGGGGCGACCATGCAGACATCAACGTCCGCGCGCGGCTTGATGTAGCCGAACCGGATGTTGAAACCATGCGCGAAGAAAAGTGCGTCACCGGCCTGCAGGTTCGGTTCGACGGATTCTGCGTACACCTTGCGGGCTACGTGGTCCGGAACCAGCATCATGATGACGTCGGCTTCGGCAGCCGCCGTTGCCGGGTCGACGACACGCAGGCCCTCGGCCTCCGCCTTCGCGCGACTCTTCGAACCCTCAGCCAGACCGATGCGGACGTCGACGCCAGAATCGCGCAGCGAGAGCGCGTGGGCGTGACCTTGGGAGCCGTAGCCGATGACGGCGACGACCCGGTTCTGGATGATGCTGAGGTCGGCGTCCTTGTCGTAGAACATCTCGGCCACGGGGTACTCCTTAGGGCGTGCTGAGGGTCCGAATCGTAGACCGCGTCCGCCATGCGGACAGCGGCCGTCCGATATTTGGACTACTTGAACGGGCGGTCGGTGATCGAGCGGGGCCCGCGGGCGACCGCCACCACACCGGACTGGACGAGCTCCTTGATGCCGTACGGCTCGAGCATCTTGAGCAGCCCGTCGATCTTGTCGTGGTTGCCGGTGGCCTCCATCGTGATCGCCTCGGCGCACACGTCGACGACCTTGCACTTGTAGAGCTCCGCAACCTCGATCACCTGCGAGCGGACCTCCTGATCCGCGCGCACCTTCACCATGATCAACTGGTGCTCCACCGATTGGCTCGGTTCGAGTTCGACGATCTTGAGCACGTTGATGAGCTTGTTCAACTGCTTGGTGACCTGCTCCAGTGGAAGATCCTCGACGTTCACCACGATCGTCATGCGCGAGATGTCCGGGGACTCGGTACCGCCGACCGCGAGGCTTTCGATGTTGAAGCCGCGGCGGGAGAACAGCGCTGCGACGCGTGCGAGCACGCCCGGCTGGTCCTCGACGAGAACAGAGAGTGTGTGACGGCTCATGATTACTCTCCCTGGTACCACTGGGGTGCAAGATCGCGAGCGATCTTGATGTCGTCATTGCTGGTGCCGGCGGCAACCATCGGCCACACCATCGCATCACGATGCACGATGAAGTCGATGACCACCGGGGCATCATTCAGCGACTGCGCCTGCTTGATGACCTTGTCGACATCGGCCGGTGATTCGCACCGAAGTCCGTGGCAGCCATACGCCTCGGCCAACTTCACGAAGTCCGGGATCCGGTGCGAGTGCAGATCGGTGTTGGAGTAGCGCTCGTTGTAGAACAGCGTCTGCCACTGTCGGACCATGCCGAGCGACGAGTTGTTGATGAGGGCAACCTTGATCGGGATCTCGTTGATCGCACAGGTGACGAGTTCCTGATTCGTCATCTGGAAGCAGCCATCACCGTCGATCGACCACACCGTTCGACCAGGCGCAGCCACCTTCGCGCCCATGGCCGCTGGAACCGAGAAGCCCATGGTGCCGGCACCGCCGGAGTTGAGCCAGGTACGCGGCTGCTTCCAGTCGATGAACTGCGATGACCACATCTGATGCTGGCCCACACCACTTGCGAAGATCGTGTCGGGATCGCTGAGTGCCGACAGCCGCTCGATCACGTACTGCGGGGCGAGCGAACCGTCGCTGAATGTCTCGTAGCCGGGCGTGTACTTCTGCTTCCAGCCGAGCGTGGTGTCCAGCCATTCCGCGTAGTTTCCGCGGTGGCCGTTTGCGTGTTCCGCTTCGAGCGCCGCAATGAGCTCGATGATCACTTCACGCGCGTCGCCGACAATCGGGACGTCGACATCACGGTTCTTGCCGATCTCCGCCGGATCGATGTCCGCGTGGATGACCTTGGCGTCCGGTGCGAACGAGTCGAGCTTGCCGGTCACGCGGTCGTCGAAACGGGCGCCGAGCGTGATGAGGAGATCACTCCGTTGCAGCGCGCCGACCGCTGCAACCGTGCCGTGCATGCCGGGCATGCCGAGATGCAGCGGATGCGCGTCGGGGAACACACCTCGCGCCATGAGCGTCGTGACCACCGGGATGCCGGTGAGCTCGACAAGCCGCTTGAGTTCCTCTGCCGCATTCGCCTTGATCACGCCGCCGCCGATGTAGAACACCGGCTGCTTCGACTCGAGGATGTAACGCGCGGCCTCCTTGACCTGCTTCACATGCGGCTTCGTGATCGGGCGGTAACCGGGGAGATCGATCTCGGCCGGCCAGTTGAAGGTGGTGAGCGAGGTCAACGCATCCTTGGCGACGTCGACGAGCACCGGGCCGGGACGTCCGGTGCCGGCGATGTGAAACGCCTCGGCGACCGCGCGTGGAATGTCGTCGGGATTCGTGACGAGATACGAATGCTTCGTGATCGGCATCGTGATGCCCTTGATGTCGGCTTCCTGGAAGGCATCGGTACCGATCGAGGTGGACGGCACCTGGCCGGTGATGGCGACCATCGGAACGCTGTCCATGTACGCATCGGCAATCGGCGTCACCAGGTTCGTTGCACCCGGACCGGAGGTCGCGATGCACGCGCCGACCCGATTGCCGGCGAGTGCGTATCCCTGTGCGGCATGCCCGGCGCCCTGCTCATGCCGGCAGAGGATGTGCCGGATCTGCGATGAATCCATCAGCGGGTCGTAGGCGGGCAGGATTGCGCCACCGGGGATGCCGAACAGGTCCGTGACGCCCGCCATCTCCAGCGAACGCACAAGACTCTGTGCACCGGTGATCTGCTCACTCATGTTCTCGTCCTTCGTCTCTTCCTCATCGTCGTCGGCATCAAAAAACCCCCCGGCCTACTGGCTTCGGAGGGTGCGCGCGTCCTGGCACTTGGCGTTAGGCCGCGCGCTTGCTAACTACTACGAGGAGGTTCTGCACGGGGTGAACGGTAGCCGACAGGCGCCCACCGTGTCACTACCCCCTCCCTTGTGGCCTGGGTCACCCGACCGAAGCGGGCCGGTTCTACGCTGTCGTTCTCGGCGAAAGGGACTTCGATGGACGCACCTCGCACACCGCTGGTGGATGCACTGCGGGCAGGCCGGGCGCTTCGGCGGGAACCGATGCAGATCCCCGGCCACAAGAACTACTACTCCGACGCCTGGGTCGAGGCGGGCTCCCACCCGCTTGGCTTTGATCTGCTCCACGACATCATCCGCGACGACGTCTCGCTCCAGGGCGGCGTGGACGACAACCAGTTCACCTTCGGCTACGACGAGGACGCGGAAGACCTCTACGCGCAGTCGATCGGCGCCGACCACACGCGCTTCCTCGTCAACGGCTCGACCCAGGGCAACCTCTCCGCACTGCTCGCCGTCTGCACGCCGGGCCACAAGTTCGCCGTCGACCGCACATCGCACCGCAGTGTGCTCGCCGGGTTGCAACTCAGCGGCGGAATCCCGGAGTGGGTCTTCCCGACGCTGCACCCGGAGTTCGGTCTGCCGATCGGTGTGTCACCGCACGCGTTCGACGCGGTGTCCGACGACATCACCGGCATGTTCATCACCTCCCCCGCGTATGTCGGGACGATGTCGAATGTCGGAGCAGTGGCGGAGGTGGCACACCGCCACAACGTCCCACTCGTGGTCGATCAGGCTTGGGGCGCGCATCTCGACTGGATGACCGACGCACACCGCGGCGCGATGCGCCAAGGTGCAGACCTCGTCATCACCTCGATACACAAGGCATTGATGGGGTACACGCAGACCGCAGTCGTCTCAACCGCCGGTAAGTACATCGATGCGAAGCGACTCGACCGTGCTGTCGATCTCACGATGACGACGTCACCGTCGGGCACACTGCTCGCATCGATTGACGCAACTCGCGCCATTATGGATCGGGAAGGCGCTGCAGCCATCGATCGGATGATCGAGGCCACCGAGCGGGCGAAGAACGTGCTTCGTGCGATTCCCGGTGTCGTGGTCATCGACGACGCGGAGATCGGCTCGCTCGTCGATCCGCTGAAGATCACGTTGTGGTTGCCGCGCACGGGCGTGACGGGCGTGGACATCTCGCAGGTGCTGTGGGACAACAATCACGGCGTCGAGTCTGCGGACAGCGACTCACTTGTGATGAGTGTTTCCATCACCGACAGCCCCGAATTCATCCATTCGATCGCACACGAGATTCGCGACATCATCGAGGCGAAGCGGGGAGCTGCTCGCGAGCCGATGCCGACGAAACTGTGGCAGATCCGTCCCGATGTCGCTGTCTCGCCGCGTGACGCACTGTTCGCTCCGCGCCGTCGCGTGTCGATGAAAGAGGCAATCGGCCACGTGAGCGCGGAACAGTTCGTGCCGTACCCGCCGGGCGTGCCACTCATCGCCCCCGGTGAACGCGTCACTGAGGAGCTCGTGGAAGCAGTGCAACTGGCCGGAAAGTTCGGCCGGGTTTCCTACTGCAGCGATCGGACGCTGCAGTCGATCGAGATCATCGACTAGCCACCACATTGTCGAGCGGCCGTCCTGTCAGCCACGCATTCACCTGTCGCACGACGAGTCGTTGTGCGCGCGGAATGAATGCAGCGGTGTCGCCCCCGATGTGCGGCGTGATGAGCAGGTTCTGCGCGCTCCACAGCGGATGCCCGGCCGGCAACGGCTCCGGGTCCTGCACGTCGAGCGCTGCGCGCAGGCGGCCACTGTTGAGTTCGCGCAGGAGCGCATCCGTGTCCACGACCTTGCCGCGCGCGGTGTTGACAAGCAGTGCACCATCCTTCATCAGCCCAAGAAACGTGCTGTTCACGAGGTGATGCGTGCTTTCCGAGTGCGGCACGATGATGACCACGATGTCCGCCTGGGGCAGCAACGTCTGCAGGGCGGCCATGTCGCGCACCGGTCCGAGTTCGTCGGTCCGTGCAGTGCGGGCGACGCGATCGATCTGTACCTCGAACGGCAGCAGTCGGCGCACGATCGCCTTGCCGATATGCCCTGCACCGACGATAAGCACGCGGGAATCGGCCAAGCCCTGATTGAAGTCGTGCTGCCAGTGCTGTTCACGCTGCCGCTCCCAATACACGCCGAAGGCGCGCTGCGCGGCGATCATGAGACCCACGGTGAGTTCGGCAGTGGCGGCGTCGTGGACGCCCGCCGCATTGCACAGCGTCACACCGGCGGGTACGTGCGGTCGCACGTCATCGACGCCGGCGGTCAGCGTCTGGATCACATGCAGCCCGGCCATGCCCGCGAACTCCTCCGCGCCCATCGCTTGGTAGTAGGGACGGACATAGAAGCCGACAGTGGCCGCTTGCTCGGGCGTGAGTCGCTGCTCCTCGTCGAGCACGAGCACATTCGGCAGGTCTGCTGGTAGTGCTGGCCGAATGTAGGACGGCACAACGATCGTCGATTGCACGGCTACTCCCAGTGAATTCCCAGCGTGCAGCGTATCCGGCCCACCTGTGCCGGCGTACAGTCGAAGCATGAAGACCCGCCTCGGTATCCCGCTCGTCATCGGTTCAGTCCTGCTCGCCGCAGGAGTCGGCGTGGGGCTGTGGTTCGTCGGAGACGGCTTCCGCACCCGAACACTCACGGGTGTCACTTCCACCGGTTCCGCAGTGCTCGACGCGTCGGCCGACACAGCAGTGTGGTCGCTGACATTGACCGCCCGCGACACAACTGCGGCGAATGCCGCGAAGCGAGTTGCGGGTGCACTACCGAAAGTGCGTGACTACTTCGTGAAGGCGGGCCTGTCGGAGGCGCAGTTCACCGTCGGATCGCTCAACTCGTGGAGCGCAGCCGAGAATGGCCAGCAGTTCACCGAGGCATCCCTGTCGTTCACGGTGCGATCGAAAACCGTCGAACAGATCGCCGAGCTCAATGCCAAAGTCATGGACCTGCTCGCAATCGCACCGAACGTGAACATCAACACCAATCCTCCGTCCTACTACATCTCAACACTCGACGAACTCCGGCCGCGGGTGCAGGAAGCCGCTGTCAAGGATGCGAAGCAGCGCGCCGAGGTGATGGCGAAAGCTCTTGGCGTGCAGCTGGGGAAACCGGTGGTCATCAAAGCGAGTTCGATCACGGTGACGTCACCGGACGTGATCGAGGGTGACGTGGGCGGCTACGACCTCAGCACGATCGACAAGCGCGTTCGCGCTGTGGTGAGCGTGACCTTCGAAGTACAGTAATCGCGTGCTGCCGGTCACCGAAGACGTTCCATACCTCGAATCCGACGATTGCGCACGCTGCAGAACACGGGCGCGTGCCGCACACCGCTCGAGGTCCGCATGATCGAACTTCGGCCCATCGACGACAGCGCACCGCGGCCACACTCCCCATCGGAGTACGAGAACTGGGGCGACTTCGATCCACGTGCGAAGGACCTCGATCTCGAACGGTGGTTGATCGTGTTGCACACCTCCGACGGTGAAGTGCCGATCGGGGACATGTCCGCGCATGCCGTGTACTACGGCCCGACACCCGGCTCACGGGCACTCAATATCGGTATCTCGATCGTCACGGAATACCGCGGGCTCGGCCACGGCGCCGACGCGCAGCGCCGACTTGCGGAACTCCTCCACGCGCGCGGCGTGGTGCGCGTCGAAGCGCAGACTGATGTCACGAACATCGCCGAGCAGCGCGCGCTGGCAAAGGCCGGTTTCGTGTTCGAGGGCATCCTGCGCCGCGCACAGGGGCGGGCGGATGGCATCCACGATCTGCAGTCGTGGTCGCACCTGTCCTCCGACTAGCAGAACGTGCGGCGGAAGTCGTCGGCCGTCATCTCGAACACGTCCTCGGGACCGTCCTCCTCATCCTCTTGGACGCCGACGTGCGTGAAGCCGAGCGAGCGAACGACGTGTTGGGACGCGGCGTTCGTCGGTGACACCGTGTACCGGAGTGTGCGAACACCAGGTTGCGCGACCACCCAGCGCCACATACCGAGCAACACTTCCTTGCCGTAGCCCTGGTTGCGGAACGCCGGCTCGATGCCGTATCCGATTTCGATCATGCCGCTCTCATCGGGCAGGAGGTGGAATCCGGCGCTCCCGATGATTGCGCGCTCTGCGCGCAGTACCGCCATCCGGAGGAAGAAGGGCGCACCGTGCGGTTCGGTGCGAATGCGCGGAATCCGGTAGTGCAGCGGCCCGGGGTCGTCGACGAGGTGGCGATGCGGGTTCGCGAAGCCGCGATCAACCCACAGGCGAGGATCCGCGCGGTCCACCGCGAGGAGTTCGAACTCCTCGGGCAGGACGGCATGCAATTCGAGCCGCGCGGTGATGATGGGCGCGATTGTCATGCGTGCTCGCGCAAGAAGGTCCGCACCACGTCGGCTACCGCGGCCGCTCTGTCCCGATGCACGTCATGCGATGCGCCCGGGAAGTGCGCGAATACAAGTGTCGAGCACAGCGTTGACGCCCAGGCCGCATTATCGGCAGTGATGATCGCACCGAGTTCGGGGTCACCGGTGAGCACAAGTGTGGGACAGGTGATCCTCGGAAGTGTGACGTCCATCGGCTCGCGATGGATTTGGAATTCGCCGACAAAGGTGGTGTCGAGCAGGTGCTTGCTCCGCACCCAGGGTTCGAATTCGACGTCGTCCCACGCGGGATGCTGCTCGCGTGCCTTCGCCATCGCTTCGTCCGGCGTCAACCGTTGCAGCTTGCGGATCCAGCCACCGAGGATCGCGATCGTCTGTGGATCGCGCCACGGGGCCAGATCCTGCGCAATGGGTGGGTCCTCGAGCACCATCGCCCGGACGAACGGCGGTACGTCGCCGGCGATGTGCATCGACTGCAGGGCACCCATCGAGTGGCCGACAAGGATCACGGGCCGACCGAGGTCGCGGATGAATGCGGCTGCGCGGCGGGCGATCTGGTTCGTGTATTCGACGTCGGAGAACACGCGCGAGTATCCGTGCGCGGGTGCATCGAGCGCATAGATCGGTAGGTCGAGTTGGAGGCGGTTGATGAGGCCGAGCCAGCACTCGGCCATGTCGCCGAAGCCGTGCAGGAACACCACCGGCGTTCCGCTTTCGACACCGTTGTGGATGTATGCGAGGTCCCCGTCGTTGTGTCGGGTGAACGCACTTCCCTCGCGCACTAGGACTCCGTGACCCCGAGGCGTTCGAGAAGGAGTTCGCGCACGCGCGCGGCGTCGGCTTGCCCACGGGTTGCCTTCATGACGGCACCGACCACTGCGCCGGCCGCCTGCAGCTTTCCACTCTTGATCTTCTCGGCGACATCCGGAGCGGCAGCCAGCGCTTCGTCGATAGCGGCGAGCAGCGGACCGTCGTCGGATACGAGCACGAGATTCCGCTTCGCGACAACGGCGTCAGCATCGCCCTCGCCGGCAAGGATGCCCTCGATGACCTGACGCGCCAGTTTGTCATTGAGCTTGCCGTCGGCGACGAGTGCCTCGATCCGCGCGAGGTGCGCTGGCGTGATCGCGAGTTCGTCGAGTGCGACACCTTGTTCGTTGGCGATGCGTGACAGTTCGCCGAGCCACCATTTGCGCGCGGCCACGTGGTCCGTGCCGGCGGCGATCGTTGCTTCGACGAGGTCGAGTGCCCCGGCGTTCACGACCGATGACATGTCGAGATCGCTGATGCCCCAGGCGGACTGCAGTCGCGTACGTCGCACGGCCGGGTTCTCCGGAAGCGTGGCGCGCAATTGCTCCACCCATTCGCGCGACGGCGCAACCGGGACCAGGTCCGGCTCCGGGAAATAGCGATAGTCCTCGGCCTCTTCCTTCACGCGCCCCGCGGTGGTGAGGCCGGTGTCCTCGTGCCAGTGTCGCGTCTCTTGGATGATCGTGCCGCCATCGGTGAGCATCGCGGCCTGCCGCTGGATCTCGTACCGCACCGAGCGTTCCACCGACCGGAGCGAGTTCACGTTCTTGGTCTCGGTGCGCGTGCCGAACTTCGCGTCGGGCGAGGGTCGCAGTGACACGTTGACGTCGCAGCGCAGCGAGCCCTGATCCATCCGGACATCCGAAACGTCGAGCGACTTCAGGAGATCACGGAGCGCCGACACGTAGGCCTTCGCCACATCCGGGGCGTACTTACCCGCACCGGTGATCGGCTTGGTCACGATTTCAATGAGCGGGATGCCCGCGCGGTTGTAATCGAGGAGTGAGTAATCCGCACCGTGGATACGACCGGTTGCACCACCCTGGTGCGTTGCCTTGCCGGTGTCCTCCTCCATATGCGCGCGTTCGATCTCGACGCGGAACTTCATGGGTCCGTCAGCGGTCGGGACATCCACTTCGAGGAAGCCGTTGTATGCGATCGGCTCGTCGTACTGCGACGTCTGGAAGTTCTTCGGCATATCGGGGTAGAAGTAGTTCTTGCGCGCAAAGCGGCACCATTCGGCGATTTCGCAGTTGAGCGCGAGCCCGATCCGGATGGCGCTTTCGACGCCCTTCTCGTTGACGACGGGAAGGGCACCGGGCAGACCGAGGCAGACCGGGCACACGTGCGTGTTCGGTTCGCCACCGAATTCCGCGGGGCAGGCGCAGAACATCTTCGTGTTCGTGTTGAGTTCGACGTGTACCTCGAGACCCAGCACGGGATCGAAGTTCGCGAGCGCGTCCTCGAATTCCATAAGTTCAACCGTCTTGCTCATAGCGCCGGCACCGCCTTCAGGATCGAGCCACCCCAACGGTCGTGCAGCGCCGCTTCGAGCGCACCACCCACTTCGTACAGCCGGTGATCGCCCTTGATCGGCGCCATGATCTGGAGTCCGACCGGCAGGTTGTCCTCCGGCGCAAGTCCGATCGGGAGCGACATGCCACAGTTGCCGGCAAGGTTGACCGGGATCGTGGCGACGTCCTGCAGGTACATCGACAACGGATCGTCGAGCTTCTCCCCGATCTTGAACGCCGTCGTGGGCGATGTCGGCGAAATGAGCACATCGCAGGTGTCGAAGGCGGCATTGAAGTCGCGCTGAATGAGCGTGCGCACCTTCTGCGCCGAACCGTAGTACGCGTCGTAGTAGCCGCTCGACAGTGCATACGTACCGAGCATGATGCGACGCGTGACCTCCGGACCGAAGCC
>CAXBQV010000009.1:0-25864 GCA_963978265.1 uncultured bacterium
TTTCCGGTTCGCTTCGCAACAGTCGTCGCACCGGCACCGGTGATAGCCGTATCCGGTTCTCGTCCCATGCTTCATGCCGTGCGCTGTCCCTCGTAGATCAGGGACTTCCACACATCCGCCGGCGACCCGTGCCCCTGAGTGCGAGGCCGGTACTCGCCGGTCTTCACGATCCAGGGATGCGGACCCGATGCCAGGGACTTGATGAGGGCACCGACCGCGCGCCTGTCCTTCGGTTCGGGACAACCCAATGCCCAGATGTCATCGACGAACAGAGTCGGATGGTCGAGCAGGTATGCCTGGAGCCATGCTCGAGCAGCGTTGCGCCATACGTCGCTGGCAGCGTTCTCGGCACGTTTCTGGCCGAGCGCTGCAGCCTTGCGGGCGACGTCGAGGGGAGTGGGTTCCTTGAGGGGAAAGCACTGGTAGCAGCCGGCACGACCGTTCGTGAACCATGCAGCTGTCGTCGTCCACGTTTGACCGCAGCCGTCGCAGGTGACGTGATCCGGGACGAGGTCGAACAGGTTCAGATCGTTCATCAGAACGGCTCTGTCTTCTCGGACAACCATGCGACCGCGGCCACTGGATCAGCAATGTCTTTCGGGGTACCGCCGAACGTCTCCACGAACTCGGCTTTGGTGGCCTCATCCAACGTCGGGACGAGCTGCTTGATCTGTTCGAGTGCTGATCTGATGGCAGGGGAGGGGTCGCCCTGCTGCCGTGCCTCCGCTTCCCCGTTTGCAGGGCGACCCCGATCCGGTCTCGCCGACTGGCGAGTGACCTTCTGCATTTCCTCGCGACTGGCCCTCGCACCCTTCGGTGCGTAACCAGCATTAGCGAGGGCACGTCCGATCGCTGAGGTCTCACAGACCTCGAGCCATGACGTGCGAGTGATGTTCGATGAGCCGATCGACTCCTGAGCCCACCCGGTAGCCCAGGGCCGGTTGTGCTCGAGGTCGTCACCGGACTTGTAGATCGTCGCCTTGTAGATGACGGCCTTGTCGTCGTGCATGACGAGCTCGGTGATGATCCTCAGGTCGTCTCGGTCTGCGTGGGCGCGTGCGAGCCGGGTTTCGACCGGTTCGTAGTCGGCCATGTTGAACCCGGCCATTACCGCACGACCTCGAGTGCTAGAGCCGCCAGGGTGATGAGCCCGAGGACGCATACAGCAATGCTGCGGCCGCTATCGAGGCCCTGGCGTCGAAACGCACTGCGTACCAGTCGGGATACCCGGCTGCCGCGTAGAAGCCGGCGTGCAAGGGCAGGGCCATCTGCATGACACTGAAACACGACCCAGGACTCACCACGTCGGGTCGGCAGTTCGACTCGCGCCACGCGATCCCGATCGCCCATTGCACGATGTCCGGTCCGAACCGGCTCCAATACTCCTCGATGAGGCTGACGATCTCCGGGGGACACGCAGTCGATGTGGCGCTCTGAGCAGCCGTCGTTACGCGTGGTGGCGTCACCGGCAAGGGACGCGGGCGAGGTAGTGGACGATCCGCTGC
Organism: uncultured bacterium; assembly: GCA_963978265.1. Lineage (GTDB taxonomy): Bacteria > Actinomycetota > Actinomycetes > S36-B12 > UBA5976 > JAKALQ01. The sequence goes on from CAXBQV010000009.1 coordinate 1,506, forward strand.
CGGCAACGGCAGGGTCGTCGTGGTCGTCGTCGTCGACGACGTGGAGCTCGAAGTTGTGGTAGGTCGGATGGTTCGCTCGGCTGGTGGGGCGTGCGTTGAACAGGCTGCGAGCGCGGTGACGAGGATGGGGAGCCAACGATGTTGTTTCATCGGGAGCTTTCTGCTGGGGGACAGGGAAGTCGGAGGACCAGGTCATGGGTCAGCCCTCCGGAGTCTCAGCGCAGTACGAGCACCAGTCGCCAACGGGCACCGCGTGTCGACAGGCGTTCGGGACGATCACGTCGTCGAATCCGTCGTACTTCGGGTTGTGCCCATCGTTGGCGAGTGCGTGGAGGAGTCGCTTCAGTTGTGCGAGGACGAGTTCGGTGTCCTCGATGAGTGACTCAACTTGGATGGTGAAGTGTTCGTTCATGGTTGCCTCCTGGGACGAGGGGAGGGGAGTGCGGGCCGGGACTACCGGGCAGGGTGGGCACCCGGCCCGCACGATCAATGACCGGGCCGGTACTTGCGTTTCGACCTGATCGGGACAGGACCGGGTTCGGTCCATGTGGTGTGCCAGCCGAGGCCACCCTTCCCGGATGACCACGTACCGAACATCGTCTGCACGACGATCGGGTTGGCGTCGCGTTCCTTGATCCACTCGGCCAATGCCATCGTGTATTCACGCCAGGTGTTGCGTTGCGGACCCTGCGACGTGCTCGAACCGCGCGGTGTTTTGCTCATGCCACATCACCGCGAAACGGTCCGACCGGAACATCGACCTGTGTCCAGCGGGCATTGCGCGCGCACGATGGACAGGGACCGAGCTCGAGGATCATCTTGCGTGACGGCACATAGATGAGAACCCCACACTCGGGGCATTGAGCGACGTACCCGTTACCGAACTGCATCGCTGCGGTCGGCTCGAGGTTCACCGGGCCTGCTTCCACGGTCGCTGCGAGATCGCGATCGCGCACGGCTGGCAGTGCCGACCATGCGTACCGAACCCGATGAGGCGTCGTGCGGCACAGCGCGCACACCGACTGGTCACTGGATACCACCAGCAATGCCGATGGCGATCAGAACACCGACGAGGAGAACAGCACCCTGAATGGTGCGTGCCCGGTCGGTCCACGGCCAGTTCCTCATGTCACGCAGCATCGGAACGCTCCGCAGCGACGATGTTCTCCGCAGCACTGCGGATGTATTCGAACACGGCCCGGTGCATTCCGTAGCCGGGTCCTGCGTTCGTGCCGGCCATCGCTCGAGTCAGGTGAGCCTGGTCGGCGAGGTGCTCGCCACGGTCATCCCAGAGGGCTGCGGCTTCGGCTGCGGCTTCTGCGAATCCGATGGCCCGTCGAATGTCGCCGTCGGTGTTGAGTGCGTAGGCGAGTTCTTCGATGGCACGTCGAACGATGTATTCCTCACCGTTCTGAGTGCTGCGCTCGTACCGGCCGACGGTCACTGCTGGACCGTCGCGTCGAGGTGGGAGAACAGGTTGCGAAGACCGTCACGGTCGAGAGCCTCGGAACCCTTGAATCCGAGAGCCTTGAGCGCCTGGTTCGGCTGGCCCTGCGTGTAGACGAGGTCGCTGCCGATGTCCTCGCAGCAGTCGGTGAGGTTCTTGTAGTCCCAGGCGAGCTGGTACTTCTGGTTGACGGCGACGAGGATCTCGGAGAGGCGGACTCGATGCCGGTTGCCGGCGAGCTCGTCGGCGGTGGTCTGGAACGTCGTCAAGGCGGGACCCCTTGTTCGTGGCCCGTATCGGGCCGGTTCATTTGGTGGCGAGTTTGTATCACGCCTGCGACAGGGATGGGTGGATGGTCGCAGCGTGCGGCTGATTGTGGTCAGTGATCTTGGCTGGTCGCCTCGAAGAATGCGATCAGAGCATTGAGATCCGATAGCTCAATCGCTGCCGTTCCGTATGTCACATCCACTTGTGCGAACTCGTGACATGGCTGGCCTTCTTTCTTGACCAGATCGATGTTGTGCTCTTTCAGATAGTTGGTGAATCGTTCGGCGCTCCACATCTGGCCAGTGGTGTTCTGGACGAGGTCCCGGGCCTTCTTGAGGCGGATGCGTTCGGACTTGAGGATGGTGATGGCTGCTCCTGTTCGGTGGATGGGATTGTTGCTACTTACGAGTGTTGCACCATTCGCAGGTGCGTGCAGGGATCCACTGAGATTCGGGTCGATCCTTGCATCGTGTTCCTCCGCGTTGTGCGAGATGGAGCGCATCGTAGGCATCGAGCATTTTCATCTCGGTCTCGACGAGCGTCGCATGATCGGCACCATTGCGGACCATGTCCTCGTGTAGACGACGCAGCGCGTAATACTCCCGCTTGAGGTCGGTGATCGTCGGCATGGCAGGCTGCTCCCGTTACCGGTTGATGTAGTGGTTGTTGATGATCTGCTCTGCGATGGCGAGCGTGCCGGCCATGCCGAGGATCTCGGGCTCTGCGCCGATCTCGTACTGGACGCCGACCTCGTAGGCACCACGCGTGCCGAAGACACGGTAGTGCAGGGTCTTCGAGCGGTCGCGGATGTCGCGTGCGCCGACGCAGTAGATGCCCTTGGCGATCTTCTGGAGGGTGAGTGGCCGGTAGGTGATCGTGAACATGGTGGCTGCTTCCTGTTCGGTGGGGGCTGCGACTTCTCCGAGCTGACTACCGCAGCTCGTCGGCGAAGTAGACCAGCCGCTCGACCGGCTGGTAGTCGCCGTGGATCTTGGTGAACGGAACCCACCGGCTTCCGTCGATCTGGTAGGCGGTCAGCGAGACCGCCGTGATGGTACCGAGTTCGGTCTCGGTGCCGGTGGGGAGGGTTCCGTGCTGGATGGTGTTGAAGTTCATTGTGGAGCCTTCCTGTTCGGTGGGGGCTGCTCCCCCGACAGAGACCATTCAATACCCCATTCGCACGAATGTCAATGACCATTCGCACGAATGCCGAAATAATCCTGTGACCTGCGGTTTCAATGGGAATGGCCCGTCCCCTGGAGGCAGGAGGACGGGCCATTCCGTGCGCTGCTCGGCGGTCCCGGCCGGCGCGCAGACAGTTTTCAGGTGTGGTTGATCTGGTCGATCTGCTCGAGGACAGCGTCCCGGATCGCTCGAATCGCTGTCTCTTTGAACGTGCCCTCGTATGGGTCGGTCCAGAGGTCGATCTGACGGCTCAGGGCGATCCAGGCGGTCGGCACAAGGCTGATCGGGTCTCTGGTGCCAGCGAGGAGCGGCGAAAGCCTCAGAGCGATGTATTTGGCGAGCGGGGCGTAATGAAGGCAGAGGCGAGCATGGATCTGGACTCGCCGTTCCTTCAGTGCTTTCAGTGACTGGTAGCTGCTCCAGACCTGGTCAATGGTCCAATCGGGAGCGTGCATCTCATTGTCCGATGCGGACCAGTCGGTCGATCATCACCTGCGGAACGACCCATTCGGCATTCGTTTTCGGGTCGGTGCTGCCCGGAGCGTGGGCGACGAGCCACAGTTTCCATGGGCCGTAGGAGTTCTGGTCGAGCCAGAGGCGTGTGTTGCCGTTGACGAGCCACACCTCGGGGGTCTTGTCGCCTCGCATCAGGATGGGCATCTGATCTCCGATCGGGCCGGGTGCCGGCACGGGTGGGATGGGGTTGGCGTGTCGGTGGGTCGTGATCCACGCGTAGACCTCGTCCCCGGGACAGGTGGTCGTGTTGACTTCCCGGTGACCGAGGATCGTTCCGGGGGTGACCCAGCGGTTGAGATCGAGGATGCGGTCCTGCATCGCTGGAGTCATCCGATCGGCCACGTTCAGGAGAAGACACACTGAAGGCTTCGTAGCGTTCGTCTGCGGACCGTTGGCAGCACCCTGCACGTTGAGGCCACGACCCTCATAGACGGTGCCGTGTGGACAGCAGACCAGGTTGTATGCGATGTCGGAGTATTCCTTCGACATCTCATAGGTCTGGATCGCTTTGATGCGAGACGGACAGTCCGAATGGCTGGTGATGCCGATGCTGCCACTACCCCCGACCCAATGGACAACGAGGTCAATGGGTCCGCCCGGTGCCCACGGTTTCCCCGGGGCTTTCGGTGGAGCTGCTCCCCAGGCACTGCGCGGTTCGATGTGCATCAGGCCAGAGCCGGCACGATCGTCAACGTGAACTGGCGAATGTAGTCCAGTCCACTGGATGTGGCCTTCGCCTCTCCGAGGTAGGTGCCGGCGGTGAGTGCGAGATCACCAGCGGTCCAGGTGACGGTGATTCCGGTCGTGGAGCAGCTCACTCCCGACGTTTTCGTCAGTGCGGTGCTGCTCGTATCGAGTCCGAGCTTCACTGATCCGGTGAATCCGGTGAGGTCGATGACGTTCCCGTCGTCGTCGAGGAGTTCGATGAGGAGTGCGGGCCGCTCGGCTCCGGCAACGTATTCGATGGTCGTGGCCATGGTCACTCCGGGAGGCGTAGACGGGATCGGATCTTGAGTTGCAGTCGGTCGGGTACGACGAGGCTGATGGTGGATCGGACCCGGAGACTGATCTTGTGAGTGATCGCTGGGACGAGCGGCACGTACTGTGCGAGGACCGATGGGATAGCGGTCACTGTTGCGCTGATCGTGCGAGCGATCGATACGGTGCGTGTGATCGTCGGGGTCAGATCAATGCTGCTGGTAATGGTTCGCAGATACGCGACTGCACGATTCACCGTCGGGTTCGTGGTGACCGTTGCGTTGATCGTGCGTGCGAACGTGATGAGTCGACTGATCGTCGGACTCGCAGTCATCGTGCTCGCTACGGTCCTGGCATAGACGATTGCCCGATTGACGGTTGGGGTCATCGTCGTTGTAGCGGCGACCGTCGCAGATCCAATGAATGAATGGACGACCGTCAGATAATGCGAACTGAACCCAGAGACGGCGAGCGTCATGTGTTCGGTGGTGTTGCGGAGGGTGCCGGCCTGTTGATCGTTCGTGGCGATCAGAATGTGCGTCGATCCGGTCTTGCTGATCGCCGCGGGGAATGTTGCGTCACTTGTCCATGCGTAAGCAGTGGACGCATTCCAGGTGCTGTTCGCAGCGCGAGTTGCGACTCGGGTGAGTGCTGCAAGTTCGGTGGGTTTGCGCCATACGGTGCGAGTGTTGCTGTTGTCGGCACTGATCGTTGAAACGCTGTAGATGTTGACTGCGCTGTTCGTCGGATAGGTCGCTATCGATGCGGAAGTCAGTGTGAGCGTGGCGCTGGCGATGGTGTCACCATCAGGAATGGATGCCGTATTGAATGACATTCCGGTTTGGCCGACGATGCCTGCAGTGTTCTGTGCGTTGTTTCCGATCGTGTAGTAACTGGCCAATGTGTCTTCGGTGCCGTATGGCCATCCGACCTGGGCGCGAGTCGATGGGCGTGCCGTCGTCCAGCTGATCGATGCAGTCTGACTTGTAGCCAAGCTCGTGGTCGGTCGGTTCGTCCACGCATCAATCGACATTGCCCGGAACCGGGTCGTTGTCGTGAACGGCAGATCCGTCGTGGATTCCATGTTCGTTGAGTTGTTCGTGAACGTACCGGCCGAACCGCCGGACGTCACGACCGCACAGACCGTCTCAAGGATTCCCGTCTGATTGAACGTGACCGAACCACCAGAGGTCACGTTCGCTGCCGTCAGCACGGTGATCGGATCGACGAGCGATGCCCACCCACCGAACTCGATGAGTGTCACCTCCCAAAGAGCGGCCGTTGCGTTCGTCCACGTATGCAGTTTCGCTTCGCTCGCTCCGGCGCGTTTCCACCAGATCTCGAGACGTCGAGCACCGGCCGCACCGGTAGCAGTCAACGAAGTCCAACCAGATGGCCCGGTCGATGCGACATTGTCGGCACCACGCACGACCAACGCGATCATCGCATTACCGTTCGTCGGTGTTGATGCGAACGTCGCATTCGGGTTCGTCGTCGATGCGCTGTTGTTGACCTGCTGGACGAGCGTCACCCCAGTATCGAGCAGCGTATTGATGTTGTCGTACATCTGCTTCGGAGTGGCATTACCGACAGTCGTGTCGAGGATTCCTTCATACGACCCGAGGTCAACGTGCCGAGCCGTCGTGTCGTAGAAGACGCTCGTCGTCACCGAACACTCCTCGCCGCACCAGCGATCACTTCAGCCGGATCGGTACGCCACGTCGACCCATTCGGATGAATCTCCATACCGTCCGGGTCGGGGACACCGACCGGTGGCCCATGCAACACCAATGGCCAGGACAAAGGTCCCGTCCCATTGCACACCACCAATGGTCCCGTCGCCGTGATGCTCGTCACCGTATTACCGGTGTCAGCGATCAAGAACGGCAACGGCACATCGTTGAACGCGGCCTCCCGAATGGATTCGAGGAGACTGGTTCGTAGTTCGTCACTGAGGTCAGGATCAACCTCGATGGCCCACCATTGTTCCAGTGGAGTGGCCATCGGATCAGATCACAGACGACGTGACTTGCACCGTGAACGTGAAGGCGATGCTGTCGCCGGAGGCGAGGCTGATCGTCGATGCGAGGACACCACGCACGAACAGGTTCCCACCGAGTGCCGCCTGGTCGAACAGTCCACATTCTCCGATGGTCCTCGAGGTCGTGGCACTGACGGTACCCGTCACCTGGTAGGTGTCGTTCGTCGTGCTCGTCGTCGTCCTCGAGCTCGTCCCGGTCGTCCGGGTTTCGACCTCACCACCGAGGGCCGTGTCGGTCAATGCGACCGCGGTCGTACCCGTGCCCATTGCCACATAGAGTGGCTCCGTCCCCGAGCCCTTGATCCGGTTCGTGATGATCGCCCGACCAGCGTTGACAACCGCGGTGGATGCCGGCATCTCAGTTTCCCTTCAGGAGAGTCTTCAGGACCAGCAAAGGATTCGCCTTCACGGTCGTCGTCGTAGCCACCACACCCAGATCCTCGATCGTGCCGTCGGCACGCGTGATGACCGCAGTGATCGTGACCTTCGGTTCGGTGTTCGCGTTCACTTGCTGACCGTCACCTTCGTCAGGGACGTGCTCTCCGGGTCCCCGAAGAACTGCGAGACCAGGCTGATGCACGCCGAGATTCCCGACGCCACAGCTCCGATGGCGACGGCCTTCAGTCCCTGGACAGTGAGGTCAGCATTGCTGATCCCGACAGCCAAGGTGCCGGCAGCGGCAGCGATGAACGCGCGCGCCATGCGCTCGAGGAGCAACTTCTGAAACGTCGACATCGGGTTTCCTTTCAACGGTGAGCCACCCGCAGTTCGGACAGAGACCAGCGATCAGATCGACCATCTGGCCGCATTGCTGACAGACGATCACGATCACTCCTCGTCATCATCGTCATCGAGGTCACCGAGTTCGAGATCGGTGAGGAGTCGCCACAGTCCAGCGACGAGGAGGCCGAGCGCGTGATGCGGGTCGAGATCGTCGTCGTGGATAATGGACATTCGGTCGGTGTCGGCATCGTGGACGATGCTGACGGTACGTAGGTCCGGGAGGGCACTCATGGGTTCACTCATCGGAGAACCTCGAGATCGGTCCAGCCGGCCTGGTCGACAACGAATGTGAGGGTTCCGGGATCGGTTCGCATCCCGGTCGAGTTCGCCCACCAGTCGCCGACGGCCGTGAGGCTCGGTGCGATGAGGAGGGTACGTCCCTGCTGTGACCGTAGGTTCGTGTGGTGGTAATGACCGGAGCAGAGGATCTGCGCGTCAGCGACACCCTCATACTCGCGTCCCATTGCTTGACCTCGCCACCATTCCCAGAGCGTCGCAGCCGGATCGCTCTTGGGACGAGCCAGATGCCCATGCGTGAATGCGATGGTCTGGCCTGCAGTCTCGAGGGCTACTGCGATCCGGTCGGCCGGTAGACGGAACCCGACATGGGAGAACACTTCCGGGTTCTCGGCACAGATTTCGGCGACCTGTTCGAACACTGCGACATCATCGTTGTCGCCATACCCGGTGATGCGTTTCCCGGATTGCCGGTTCTCCCCATGATTCCCAGCAACCGCGGTGACGGTGATCCGCTGTGCGAGGGGTGCGACCGTGCGGATGATGTCAAGGAGACCACGTCGAACGACCCTGGTCTGTTCACGACGGTCAAGTTCGGTCAGCCAGGGTTGCGATGGGTAGAACCCGGTGCAACCTTCGACAAGGTCTCCCATGCCGGCGAGGACGATCTCACCGATCTGACCACCGGCCTTGAGGCGACGGACCCGGTCCTTGATGAGAGTCGGGATGCGGGCGATCTGTTCGAGCTGAGCACGAGCTCCACCAGCATCACCGTTGCCGACCTGCCAGTCGGAGAGGAGGACGATCAGGGACCTGGTGCCACCGGTCGTGCGCCGGCCTGGCTTGAGGCGTCGAACCTCGGCGAACAGTTCCTCGAGGTCGGGTCGGTCCTGCCGTTTGAGGCGGATCTCGGCTCGGTACGAGTAGCAGATCGCCGAATAGGCGTCCTCGCCCTGGGCGTCTCGCTTCCATCCGTCGTAGGAGCACCACTTGATCGTGTCGCCCACGATCTCATAGACGTCGGGGTCGAGACCTCGAGCAGCGAGAAGGGGACCCCAATCCGTTGGGGGACTGTCGAGGGTCCCGGTCGTCAGGGTTCCCCGTGAGCCGTCCCAGACGAGCCCAGGAGCCCATCCGGGCGGGGGTGTGGTACTGCGGACCAGTTCCTCGGCAGCGAACGCCTGAAGGGACAGGAGCGGATTGTCGTTATCCGCGGGCACGACGGGGGTACACCTTCGACAGGTGAGCGATCTTCGCTCGAGTGACCTGGGCCTTCGGGTAACCCTTCTCCTGGATCAGCCAGTCATGGATCTGACCTTGATTGACCTTGCCGGCCTGCCACGCCTCGAGGATCTCCGGCCATTCGGGGAGGGTCGTGATCCATGCTTCGCTCGTCGAATACCTCGGATGGTCCAGAGCGAAGTCAGTCAGTGACTTCGGAGCGTCCTTCACCGGTGGCCTCCCATTTCCTGCGGTCAAGTTCCCGGACTCGTTCCTCAAGGAAGTTTGTGCGTTTCGCCTCGTCGGTGATGTGCGCCAGCATGGCGTTCGACAGGGACCGAACATCCGTATGGAGTTGATCGATCTTCAGATCGACTTTGTCGACGCGACCATCGATGCGGTTGATGAGCTGCCCGATGCTCGGGTTATCGCCGATCGGTTCGTCCAGATGGTTCAGGGACTTGTTGAGTTCGTCGATCGCAGCGAGCGTCATCGTCTGGGTTTGTGCGCCACGCCTGGTCCACTTACGAACAGACTCGATGAGAGCAGCGAGTCCGCCCAGACCGGTGAGGATGACGCCGACACCGGCGAGCGTAGATTCGGCAGCGAGAACCATTGGTCAACTCGTCTGCCAGATCATTCCGAACCGATGGCTCTGAGTCGTCCCAGACAGGCTCTCACCGTTTGCCTCGGATAGGACGAATACCTCGAGGTAGTCGTTCGCCGAGAGACGAGTCAGGGTCTGACAGCCTCCAGCGGTGAGCACGCTCCCATTCGATGAGAAGGCGTTCGACTGTTGAGCGATGAATGTGCCACCGCTTACCGAGCCGGCAGCGTTCTTGCGGATCTGAACGTGCAGGGTCTCCACTGCCGAATGGTCGGACGCGTACATTTCGCAGGTCACCAGGTACAGACCGGCTGCGGGAGCGATGATCCGTGTGTTGTTCGTGCTGGTGCTGTGCATCGACGAATCGGTCGAGTATTCGTCCGTCTGCGCGAATGCGACCGCACCGATCCAGGTGTCCTGAGTCAGCGCGGTCGTCGCGTTCGACTTGGCCATGACGGCAGGTCGGCCGGCGCTGCTGGTGTTTGATCCGAGGTAGATCAGATCGTTGACGAGCTCATTCCAGTTCGCGGCTGTGACCTTGTAGCCGCTGGATCTCGTACTCGGGGACGTGAATGCTGCCATGAGAGGATCCGATCAGGCGAGGATGGTGGTGTCTTCGAGGAGCCCGTAGGTCGCATCCTCAAGGAGCCAGGGATTCACTGCGGGACTACCCGAGAACGTCGTCTTCCATTGCTCGGGCGTGAACTCATGGGCGATCTGTTCCACCATGAAGTTCTGAGCGATCTGCGAACCAGTGTTATTCGGAGTGATCTGGACCGTTACACGATCACCGATCTTCGATCCGAGACACACCGGATAGGCGACAGAGGCTTTGCCTTGCGGCAATACGCTCCAATCCTCGATACGAATCTGCGTCGTCGAGTATTGGCTCATGTAGTTGTCGGCCCAGATGATCGCATCCTGTTGCGACAATGGCAGATCGAAACTTTCGAATGCTCCTGCGTTTCCAGCGATTGAGGAGATCGATCCGGGCGCAGAGTTTCCGTTTGGATTGTACCGTTGGATGCTTTGTCCATCCGGCAGGTTGATCGTTACTCCTTGCGCTGTAAATCGACTGCCATTGCGAATGGCACCGATCGCAGCGATCGGAACAACTGTCGCTCCTCCAGTGTCGGCAAAGGTCGCTTGAACCGTCGTTGAGCGTGTTGCTGTCGTATCGTGAGCCCGATCGTGGAACTGCCAGGTGCCTCCGGCATCGATGAAGATGCGCCCACGTTCTGCCAGCGTCAACTGGTAGATGACGTCAAGTTTTGTGCCACCCCATTTGAGCGCAGCGATGTTCACCGTGCCGGTGTCGTAACTCGTCGTCGGTGAACCAAAGGGATCGTTGTACGTCAGCTGGCTCATGTTGCCAGGCACCAGATCCGGTGTGTCCAGGTATGTGCCGAGACTCACGTAGAGTCCGCGCAACCCGGCGGACGGCAGTTGGTAAACCTCGAGTTGAGAGTTTTCGCTGACGACGTAGAGCTGCGACAAAGATCCAGTGAAGTAGGGATCGTCGCCAGATCCGATCGCTCCGAAACCAAGCAACTGCCATTCGATGTTGCCGGCTTGCGTATCAGTCGTGCCGAGTGGGATTCCATCGATGATGAAGTTCCACTGATCGGGATACGAGCTTGCAGTATTCCAGTGAACGAGCTGCACGCAATGCCAGTTGCCATCGTTGCCAGGTAGGCCGGAGTGGATTGACACCGTGTCGTAGATAAACGCAAATCGGCCTTGGTCGTCGATGCCTAGTCGTGCTTGCGGGTAGGACGCTGAGGCCAAGATTGGGTTGAGTTGACCAGGTGAGCCTGCTGTCGTGGACTTCACGAAGATTGTCGTGACCGCTTCGTAGCTGTTGGCTCGCATTGGGATCGGGGGACCGATCGCACCATACGTACCGTCGAACTCCGTTGACGATCCAGTCACATAGCGGCCGATCGGATCGCCTTGCCGTGGCGCAGACGTGAAGGTGTAGTCGCGATCTGATGCGTAGCGCAGATCCTTGGCTACGAGATCGGTGCCGCCGAGCGGGATCCATGCTTCAAGAATGTCAGTTGTCGTGCCGTAATAGGCCAGAGCTTGCAGTTCGCGCATTGTCAATGCGTCCTGTGCAACCGACAATCGCGCGTAGTAACCGAGAAAGTCGAAACCCTCGAGAGTTAGGGTTGAATCACCATTGATCTGTGGGCTGATTCCCCATCCATCGATGTACCCGTTGAAGATGTCGTAGGTGATCGCCGACCATGTTGCGCGCACTCGCACCTTCACTGCTGGACCGGGAAGCAAGTATCCGTAATACGGGCCAGCAGTGTTCAGTGGGTCGAATCGCCGATCACGGTTGTCGACCTCGAGCGTGATGCTTCCAGGCTGGAAGGTGTCGAGCTCGTCGCGTCGGCCGATACGAGTGGAACCGGACCGCACATACTGCGTGACATCGACCCATGAACCATTGAGATAGAACTCGATGGTCAATGCCGGCATCGTGGCGATTGTCATCAGGCGACCTTGAGAGGCAGGTTTCCGTTGCGCCGCTGATAGGCCTTGAGTGCGTCAACGACTGCCGCACCAGTTTCTGCGGGCGTCGACAATGCACTCGAGGTCACGTTGATCGTGATCGTCGTCGCCGGTTGCGCCTGGTTGATTCGCAACTGATCGAGGGGGATGATCGCTTCGGGACCACGTTCGCCGACGATCGCGTCGGTCGCTCGAGTAACGATCCCACCCTCACCCAACATTCGCCGGCTACCGCCGCCAGAGCCGGATGCTCCGCCGGCCGGGTCGTTCGGCCATTCGGGTAGCGAGTCCGGTAGCCAACCGAGACCCGGAGCTTTGTTGAGGAGTCGCAGGATCGGGTTGACGATCTTCACCAGGGCGTTCCATTCGAACCGGAGAACACTCTTGACCCCATTGAAGATCCCGGAGAACACCTGCGCGATACCCGACCCGACTGCCTTGATGCCATTGACAGTCGCGACGAACGCATCGCCGAGTCCGGTGAACAGAGCGATCAATCCGCCGATCAACATCTTGCCGGATTGGTAGATGTTCGTGGCGAAGTTCTTGAAGTAGTCGCCCAACAGGCCAGCGCCTTGCCGGACGATCTCGAACTTGTTGTAGAGGATCACGAAGATCGCAACGGCTGCTGCAACGGCTGCGATGATGGCAAGGATCGTCAGGACGATCGGATTGAGTGCGAGTGCCCACATGGCAACATTCGCCACACCGATCGCTACAGCGAGCACTCCAACCGCAGCAGCGAGCGCGATGACGATCGGCCGGTTCTTATCGGCCCACTTGAAGAACTTCTGAATCGCCGGCAGTCCGGTCTTCAGGAACCAGTCGGACAGCTTCTGAAACACCGGCAAGAGCTGCTTGCCGATCTGTTCCTTGAACTCACCGAACCCGATCTTCAGTTTCTCGGATGCGGTCACACCAGCAGCCGCAGTGCCACCGACCTGGCTTTCCACCTCAGCGAGGATGATCTTCTGTGCGGAGAGCAGATCACCGGCTTCGACGAAACCCTTGATCTGTTCCTTCTGCGCTGCGCTGAATGTCACACCCGCACGCGACAGTGCAGTGATCCCCTTGATCGGATCCTGCAATGCCTTCCCCATTGCCTTCGCAGCGGAATCGGTACTACCGAAACCAGCGGCCGAAAGATCAGCGAGGGACTTCGCAGTCCGGTTGAAGATGTCGTTGCCCTTGCCGGCCTCGTTGCGAACATTCTTGAATGTCAGCAGGATCCCGTAGGACTTCTTCAGGACCTCGTCGTCGATACCGACGAGCATCTGTTGCTTGCCTGCGAACTTCTCGATCTGCTTGGCTGTTACGTTCGCCGCACCACCAGTTGCCTTGATGATCGCAGCGACACGAGCCTGGACCTGCTCGGCTTCTTCGGCAGCCTTGAGGGCGCTCGCACCGAATGCCACAGCGGCAGCGCCGGCAGCGCCGACACCGATCGCCATTGACTTGCCGAGCTTCTGCATTGAACCCTTGAGCCGCTTCGTGTAACCATCGGCCTTGTCGAGTTCGTTCGTGAATCTGCTGGCATCAGCGATGACATCGACGATCAGTTTCCTGGTCTTAGCCATCAGAGCCGTCCATTCGGGAATGCGATCTTGCAGATGTCGTCGAGCTCACGCGTATACATCTCTTTGATCGCTGCGGTTTCGGCGCGCATCGTCGGGAACAGGAAATACCCGGTCTTGCCCTGACCGGGTTGCTTCCAGTTGAGATCCGATCCATCGCCGGCCTTGAACTGCAGCCAGCCGAGACCAGGGTTCGGACCGTTGCGACCACCGAGGTCCTTACGCATACCGAGACCTGATCCGAACTCGGCACCACCAAAGAACGGCACCTTGTTGTTGCCGCCGCTCAGGGTGGCTCGGGTCGTCGCCTTGCTGGAGCGCATTGAGAGCGCCGCCTTGAGGCTTTGTGGTCCGACGCCAGCTGCTCGAGCGACGGCTCGAGTTCGGACGTGCTCGGCCACCCGATAGTTCGCGGCCTTGAGGAGTGAAAGGCCGTCGGGTCCGCCTTCGCGAACAAGGCGTTGCAGGTCACGTCGGAAGTCATCGAGGTCGTCGATGGCGACGCCCTTATTGACGATCCGCTGATTCGCCACCGTTACCCCTTGCTTGCCTTGTTCATCTCCTTGGCGCGTTGCACCAGATAGTCGTGGATCATTGCCACGAAACCCGGTGGAGCATCAAGGAGATCCTGTGGGCTGATGCCTGTCTCGGCTGCGATCGATGCGATCAGGTAGCTGTAGGACTCTCGTCTAAAGGGTCCGAACCGTCGAGGATCTCGACAGCATCGATCGTGTCCAACCAGGTGTCGAACACCGGGACGGTATTGCCGGCGGTTCGGTCGGCTTCCCATCCGAGCCAGTAGACGTGCTCCATCTTCTGGTTCTCGGTGAATGCCTTGCCGATTCCGATCTTGTGGAATCGTTCGAACGCGACGATGACCTTCGGGGTGACCGGGACAACTGCCTCCGTGCCGTCATTTCTGACGAGCTTGACCGACCACCCCTGCATCAGCTGGTGCTCTTGGTGATGACGCCCGACACAGGCCAGGTCACATCGGCGGTGGCGAGGTCGCCGACGGCACCGTTGACCGGGGTCCACTCGGTGCAGAGGACCGTCGCGGAGTACGACGGGTTCGTGCTGGTCGTCGTCGAGTTCACGGGCTTGATCGTGACCGCAGTGGTTCCACCGATCAGGGGGTAGACGATCGCTTCGACGTTCGAGCCGGATGCGAAGTCCTGGTGGAAGGACAGTCCGATGCTCGAGTCCTCGAGGCCACCGACTCGGGTGACGCCGGCGGACGTGCTGGACGTGAACGCGGTCGTCGTGACCTCGTTGATCGACTTCGTGATCGTGACGGATGCGATGTGGTCAGACAGGTCAACACCACCAACGGTGATGACCGGGTTGACGAGGACGATCTTCGCCATCGGTTGTTGCTCCTCAGGTTCGGCCGCTGTGGCCTTGTTTCGGGTGGATACCTGGCCTCGGTGAGATCAGGGGTGTCGCCTAGCTGCGGCCGGCGACATGAGTCCGCCGGTGATCTTGTTGCCGTTACGGGTAGACGGTGACCGTGAAGTCAATGCCGACATAGACGACGTCGCCCATGTTGATGGCTTGAAGGTTTCCGCCTCGAGTGACGATCGACGTTTGGACAGTCCCACCGAGAGTGCGGTCGTATTCGATCGCCGACCGGATGCTCAGATCCGAGTCGTATGACAGGTAATCGTCGATCAGTTTCTGGGAGGCCCGATCGCTGGTTCGACCGACGATGACCGTGACCGTGTATGCGTGGAGTGGATTGCCACCACGAAACGCACCGTGATAGTCGATGCTGTCGATCGCGACGTATGCGACCGGCGGGTTGATCTGGTCGGGCAGATAGTCGTGGACTCGCAGACCCTTCACGCGAGTCAGTGCGTCCTTGATTGATGCGCTGATCTCGGTGACGGTGCTCATGCGACGAGGACCGGCTCCCGCCGATACGGCATGATGAGTGCTTCGGCGGTCGGGTGTAGTCCGGTGCGGATCCTGAGGATCCCGGTTTCAGCGAGGCCGAGCGCACCGAATGGTGCCTCTGCAGCCTTGAAGATCGCGATCGACTGGATCACGCCGGCCTGCTTGATCGGGTCCGGTACTGCCGCCCATCCCCACTTGGCAGTCACCTGGACGAGCGCCTGCCCATAGTCGAATGGGAAGGTCAGGGACTTGATCGCTCGGATCTGCGTGTACGGCCAGACCTGACCGTCGATGATGCCGTTCAACGGTTCGAGCTGATAGTCGCTGGCCGTCCAGGTGTCGGAGAACGTACCGGTCGCTCCGGGATCGGTTTTGACGATCAGTCCGGTGGACGTGGAGATGTCGTCGGTGAGGGTCAGCGCGTAGTTCGTTGCCACATAGGTGCGAGCCGAAACGCTGGCATCCTGGTAGAAGCGACGGTTGCAGGCCGCTTCGATCATGCGGCTCGCTGTGTTGATCGCGAGTTCGATACGACCGTCGTCGGTGTTGTCGTAGATCGACATGGCTTGCTTCACGTCGGAGAGCGAGCAGAGGCCGTTGGTGATGGTCATCAGATGCGCTCCGGTTGGTAGAGCCAGAACCAGTGTGCGATGAGAGCCACCGGCAACCATGCGGTCGGAATGAATGTGACGGCTGCGATGGTCATGGGGATCGCAGCGACGTGCTGGTAGAGACGGACACTGTCGGTCGCGACGAACAGTTGCGCGTAGGCGACGATCAGGGTGAGCGCGAGTCGTGGACTCAGGTTCCCGATCGCAGCGAGGTCTGCTCCCCAGGGGACGACCATGAGGCGAGCGTCTCGCCATCGGCCGGCATGGTATTTGAGGCCCGCTCGGATCGGATGTGCTGCGATCCAATCCCATTCGGGGATACCGCTCGAGGCGACCTGGGGTCGAATCCACCAGGTGATCGCCACACTTACCAGCAGGACCAGCGGGATCGGGGACCATAGCCAGAGTGCAGCGACGATCGGGACGGTCTCCCGAATGTTCGTTGCGAGGAGCAACGTGGCCCAGCCGACGAGCTGCACCCATCGGATCGGACTGAGGATCAGTCCTGTTCCGATCGCAGTCAGCGCGGTCGCTGGCAGATCAGCCTGCACCGGGATACTCACAGAAGGCCCGAGAATCCCCGGAAGGCCCAAGATGAGCAGGACAGCCGCTCCGATCCGAATGCCACTCAGATCGCCATGTACGGCCCACAGGACGGTGCCTGCTGCCAACATCGGCCATGACAGGCAGTAGACGAGCCACCAGGCTCGCAGATCCGTGCCACAGAGCGCCGGCAGGACCCAACGCACATGGAACGGTCGGGTCTGTGGTTGACCATCACCGGCCGCTAGGTACCGTTGAGCGTCAGGTCCCAAGCGTGCCATCGGCTGTCGGTTCCATACCGAGTCGTTCGAGACGGTTGTAGAACCGCTCGTCCAACCACACCTGCTTCAGATGGGTGGTCCTGACTCCCGTATGAACGTGGATCGGGATGCCGAGCGCACCAGCCCTCGAGCAGAACGAAAGGTCCTCGCTGATCGTCATGTTCAGGGACTTGTTGAACACCGGCGAGTACCAGGTCCGGTCGTACTCGGCAGCGATCTTCTCGAACACCGAACGATGCACGATCAGGAATGCGCTACCAGTACCGGCACATTGGGTGACTTCGCCGGCGGTCCAGTCGTGACGGGTATGGAATCCCTGTTGACCGTTCGGGAGTTGCACCCAGTCGAAGATCGTCGATGTGGGTTGAACGAGGTATCCGCCGGCATTGTCGATTCCGACTTCGCGCATTGCGAAACAGAGTCCACCGAGGATGGGTCGTTCGATCGGGTCAGCTGCCTCGAGGAGTCGGTCGACGCTGTCGGCAGCGAACCCCATGTCGGTGTCGACCCAGAACAACCAGTCAGCATCACATTGAGTGAGGAACGCGTTGACCGTGTCATTGCGGGCCTGGACGATGCCGCCTGTCCCATAGCGGGTAGCGAACCAGCCGCCGCCGATGACGTGCTGCTGGTGAGCGATGTCCCAGGCGATGAGTGCCTGCATGGACTGATGCCAGGAGTGTGCGACCTCGTTGCCATGCACATAGGCGACAGCGACTTTGGTTTTCTGTGGGGTGGCTGCGGGAGTCGCTCGCCGGCGACTCTTACCCACGCTTCGTTGTCCGCTTCTCGCCGGGTGCCTTCGAGGCTTGCTCGACGATCGGGACCATCGGGACGGTACGTCGGATCTTTTCGGGCTGTGCGCCGAACAGATCGGATCGAGCCTTCACGAAGGGATCGTTTGCGGCCCACGGTTCACCTTCGGATACGCGAACGATGAGTCCGGTATTCGGGTTCGTTGTCGAACAGGTGGCGAGTGCGAAGACGATCGGTTCAGACATTGGGACCTCTCAGTTCCCCTGGTCTGGCCGGCAGCCACGGCCGGACCAGGGGAGATGTTGACTGCATGGCTGCATGATGCGAGGACGGGTCAGGGGACCGAACCCGAAGGTCCGGTCCCCATCACCGTTTGGAGGGTGTCTCCTACTGGTTCTGCAGGAGACGGAAGCCCAGGTCGTTCACGCTGTCGAAGCCGTGACGGGCCGTGGCGAAGAACCCACGCTGGTTGGTGGGTCGGCTGTTCGTCGCACCGAACAGGTGGGGGATGAGCTCGACGCTCATGCCGGCACGCTGCGCGACGACGAAGTTGCTGAAGTCACCCACGACGAGGATGTTCGCCGCACCGGTCGTGCCGGTGAACTCGGGCGCGTAGTCGGTCGTGTAGATCGGACGACCGAACAGCGTGCCGATGCCACCCGCCGCCATGTTGACGGTGTAGTAGCCCTCGTTGCCGTTCCCGAACGACCGAATCTCGTTCTCCACGTCCGAGTGGCAGATCCACGCAGCGTTGGCCTTGTACCGCTCGGGGAGCGACTTCCAGACCTTGAGCAGGTCCACCGCACCGAACGAACCGTCCGTGGTCACGACGACCTCGGAGTTCGTGTTCGCGTCGAGGGCGGTGAAGATCCCGGTCGGGCTCGAGGAGCCGGAACCGGTGATCGTCTGCGAGGCGACGAGGTCGATGTATCCCTGGTCGAGCAGGGCACGCATCTCCGCTGCGAAGCCGACGTAGTCCGCGCCGAGCTCGGCCGAGAACGGGATGAACCCGCGGGCCGTGTAGACGGGAACGGTCGGCTGGGCGAGGGTCGGAGCGTCGTCCGAAACCTCGGCACCTTCAGCGTCGTAGGACCAGGAGGTCCCGGCCGAGCTGACGCCCTTCCACTCGTCCGTGGTGATCGTGATGACCCGGGCGAGGTTCAGGACCGGGGCCGCAGCGGCACCCGAGGTGAGGATGATCGACGGGTCGATCAGCACCGGCACGCCGAAACCACCGGCAGTGTCGACGCCCTCGCTCATCGCACGGAACTCGTTGATCGCACGGACCTCGTCCGCGTCGAACGCCGGCACCGGCTGGGTGATCGCCTTCGCGAACGCCGACCGGTACGCGTCGGTCTCGGTGGCGAGCATCCGCTTCGCGATCTGACCACCGTCGGTGAAGGCGGTCTTCGTGCGGAGCAGCTGGTCGACGTGGTCCTCCTGGTGGGCGGCGAGGCCACGACCCTCGGTCTCGAGGACCTTCAGGGCAGCGTCACGCAGCTCGCCACGGGAGGCGGTGCGAAGGTCGAGCGCCGAAGGCTCAACTCGCTTGAGGATCGTCGGGCTGTCGACGCCAGCGTGACGCTCGGTCACCTGGGCCTTCGCCGCCTCGATGCGGGCCGCACGGGCCTCGAGCTCCACGAGCTCGGCCTTGCGGGCCTCGAACGTCTCGAGGGCCGCAGTGAGCTCCTCGTCCTCGTCGGGGGTGATGTCATCGATCTCGGAGAGTCGGACCACAGTGGACCGGATCTCCTCGACCTGGGCACGAAGTTCGTGCAGGTTCATGGGTTTCCTCACTTGAGGTAGAGAGCAACCAACGCTTCGCGTTGGGCTCGGGTTCTGGGGGCAGGCTCCGAGTGGACGATGTCCGAGTCGGCAGCGATGGATCCCGAGTGATCGGCGATCGGGTCGGGATCAGTGGCGAGCGACGTGATGTCGGTGCCATTGGCGAGAATGCGTGCGATTTCGCTACGCACCTCAGGGTCTTGCAGAGCGTCGAGTGCCTGTCGGGATCGAACACCCACAGTCGTCTGCTCGTATGCAGGGAACACGACCGGTCCGACCTCGTACAGGGCGACCTCGTTGATGGTCCGCTCGAGAATACCGTCCTTGCCTCGGACGATCTTGTCACCGTTGGCCGGCACCGAGAATCGGAAACTCATGCCATCGATCGCACCATCACGAATGGCATCGCGCACTGGTTCGACGAGCCAGTTGTCGGAGAGGCGCGCCTTGACCTTCAGTCCGCGCTCGTCCTCAACGATGCTAGTGATCCGACCGAGCGGAATGCTGCCGATCAGCGGATGCGAACCGTGATCGAACTGGAGGACAGGCATTCGCTGGCCGAGGGTTCGCTTGAACGCGCCCGGAGCGATGCGCTCCCGAAACGTCCCTTCCCACGAATCGATGTCCGTCCATTCGTTGAACACTGCCGCATACCCGGTGAGGGTCAGCCCATCCTCTGAAGGCATGGCACGGAACTCGACGGTGCGTGACAGGTTGTCTCGAACGAACGTCGGAACGGTGTCGGTGTCTGTGTCGATGATCGTCACATCGGTCATCCGGGCGTCCTGTTCGTCTGCCGCGATTGCGGTGCTCTTGTTCGCGAACCAGGCGCGTGCCGGTTCGGGATCGGTCGGGTCGATGCCCCACAGGTAGTGGGCGACTGCGCCGTTACCGGGCCAGC
Source organism: uncultured bacterium (assembly GCA_963978265.1). GTDB lineage: Bacteria > Actinomycetota > Actinomycetes > S36-B12 > UBA5976 > JAKALQ01. Next base: position 21,655 of record CAXBQV010000009.1, read on the forward strand.
CGTCAGCATCGGGGTCAGTGTTCTGGTTGGCATCGAGGTCGACAGCGTGTCGAGCAGCCCAGGCGTTCGCTCGGATCACCTTGTCGGATGTGATCTCACCGCGAGCCATTGCGCGTGCTTCCCGGATGGTGCGTTCGACGAGGCCGTCGCCGCCGTAACCATCGGCTCGCAGTTCGAGTCCTCGAGCAGCTGCGTCTCGGATGTATTGGGGAACTGCGAGGTCCACCGCGCGCATCCCTGACTCCGCGATGTTCAATGCGGTCAGGTGATCCTCGGCTTCGGCGAGGGTCGTATGGCAACCACCCGGGATGGTTTCGCCGGTGTCGTCCTTGACGACCGCATACCCGTCACAGTCGGGCTGGTCGTTGGCGATGTGCCAGGGCATCAGACCGTCGTGTCCGGGACGACGACCTGGTCGGGTGCCGGCGGTTGGAGCTGCACCGAGTAGAGGCCGGTGTGCTGGAGGACAGTGAAGTCACCGGTCGTAACGGCACGCACCGCCGAATCAGGAACGAACCCACCACGAATCAGGGCTTCGATCGTCAGGGCATTCCGGTTCTGAATGTCGGCCGTGTCCTTCACGTCCTCCTGAAGGAACATCACATCCCGATCATCGAACCAGAGTCGGCTCCCACCATCCGGGGGTGGCACCAGATTCGACAGGGATCCGCATGCCGCACGCCACAACGGTCGCAACGTCCCGTCAGCGAACCGGCGGCGAGTCGCCGTGTAGTTACCCGCATTCAGCGCAGAACCGGCGAGACCTTCACTGATACCGACGATCGAGGCCGGTACGCCCGCCGCACTGGCGATCCGAGTTTCGCCGGCACCCTGCACGGCTGCCATCGCGATCTCCTGGAAGTTGGAGCCGATGACCTTCGCATCCGCACCACCACCCAGGTACAGGGTCTTGTAGGCGTTGCCGACTCCACGATGCTTGGCTTCCATTGCCTCGCGGAACTTGTCGAACGCCTCCTTCGATACCGAAGGATCGAAACTGATGACCATGTTCGGAGTTGCTGCATTCGACAGGTAGGCCGACTTGTAGTCGGTCAACTGTCCATCGACCTGCACATCCTGAATGACTGCAGACAGCCAGCTCGCACCCTTGTAGGGACTGAGCGGCGAGGCGAGCGGCCGGTAATGGCAGATGTCGCTCGGGTTGAAGAATGCGACATCGTCGTTGTTGTCATTGACGAGCGTGTACCCGACGAGGCGTTTCCCGACACTGCGACCCGAGACCTGGTCCTCGACATCACCGGTGACGATGATGACCTTCGTCGGATCGAGGCGGAGCAGTTCATTGTTCGCTCGGATCCAGTACGAGTTCCCGTAGAGACTCGCATCGGCTTCCATGCGAGCCAACAGGTCGCCGGTCGTAGCGGCCGGCCAGGGTTGCTCGAGGATCGCAAGATCCGGGGTCCCATACAGGTCGCCGGGTCGGCCCGACGAATACCGTTGAAAGACGAACCGAGCCTCGGAGAACACCATCATTCGAACGTGAATGCACGCTGCGACGATCGGGTTACGAGCACCCTCGAGGGCCGTGAGCTCCGGGATCGAACCCGACGGACTCACATACTGGACACCGTTGAATCCGAAACGCGTGAACAGGTTCTGATAGTCGGTGAGGGACATTCCCGACCGTGACTCGGTCGAACGTCCGATGAGTCGTCCCAACACTTACAAGCCACCGATCGTCATCGCTCGAACCGCTCGAGCGCCATACCGAACAGAATCAACAGGACACCGAGCGCCACGATCCCTGCCCATGCGACGAGCAAACCCAGACCGATTGCGATCGCGATGCCTCCGCTGACCTCCAGCATGAGTGCCCACCTCGTCAGTCCCATGCGACCCACGCCTCCGCACCATTCGCCCGATTCGATGCTGCCCGCTCATAGGCGAGTGTGATCGCTACGAGTGGGCTGATGTCTGCGCTTGTATCGGAACGAGCCCACGACCAGGAATCACCGGACGTGCGTCGACGTGCCGCAGCGATCGCCTCATCGAGAAGATCGTGCCGGCGGATCTGCAGTTTCCGATCTGACACTGCGTCATAGAACACGCCGCACGCGTTCGCGACCTGCCGGCTGGACAGTTTCTCGACGTGAACGCCAGCACCTTCGATCGCATCCAGCAACGACCCGGCCGGCCCATACCCATCGAGGACGACTGGTGCATCCCATCGGGCAATCAGTTCCCGGATGCGTTCAACGATCCAGGACACTCCGGGCCGATGATCGACGAGTTCGATCCGGCCCTGCTCATCTGACACTGCGATGCTCGCTGCGGAGCGTTCCGCATTCACGTCAACAGCGAATGCGAGACGACCTTCGGGTCGAACCAGAGGATCACACACCTGATCCCATACGCTCGCCGGAATGATCCGCTCATCCGACGTGGTCGCCTGATTCAACCAGGACCGACGAAAGTCGCCCTCGCTCATCGTTGCTCGAGCATGAGCAACGACCTGCTCATCGATGGTGTGTCCCAGGGCTGGCATACAACTACGCCAGGTTCGAGGATCATCGATGTCCGCTGCCTCATCGGCTGACCATTCGAAGTAGGCGATCCCAGTGCGATCACCATTCGTGACCGCAGCACGACCAGCTTCGATCTTCCGATTCAGATAGACCGATGCTTCCGTCCCTGCGGTCGACACGACCAGGATCTGAGCGGCCGCCCGGGTCGCCATCGCCGGTAGGAGAGCCTGCTCCCGACGATCATCGGTATCGGCGAACGCCTCGTCGATGACCCCAAGGTCGATGGTGCGTCCGTGGCCGGCGGCTTCCGATGTGGCGAGCACATCGATGCGACTGCCGTTCTTGAACACGATCGCTTCGGTCCCAGCACCCCGGAACACCCGATCGACCGCAGCCCTCATTGGTGAATGATTGATGAGAGGAGCTTGGTCGTCGATCAGTTTCCGGCGAGCATCCCATCCGGTCTGCGCCGTGTAGGCACAGCGTTGGACGGTCGGCCATCGCAACGCACGTTGCAGTTCCCATCCGAGAACCAGCGTCGTCTTCCCCGACTGGCGAGGAACCGTCACGACGATCTCACGATACGCAGGCAACCCGGTATCGGTATCGAGTTCGAGTCCGACATCAGCGACCTGCTGTTGCCAGGGCATCAACTCTTGACCCAACTGGCGAGCAATCGCCGCGACCTCAGGTCCGAGGCTTCGCCTTGCTGGGCTTCGGGGAGTCGCCCACCTCGGCTGACAGATCGGCGAGGAGCTGCGCGAAGTCGTCCGGGCCACCATCGTCAACCAGCCTCAGGGTTTCCAAGGCAGCCCGATACTCACGCCACAGCGACGCATTCGTCGGTTCACTATCGACCGCATCAGCGAGAGCACGGGCTGCTGTAACCCTCGCTGCATCAACCTGTTCCAGACGACCAGTCGCCTCGAGGGCTGCGACCATCTCATCGACCGCAGTGCGATTCCGACCGTGCGCCGGCTTTGCTGTCCGCTTCCGAGGAGCCGCTTTCTTCGGAGTGGTCATCAGGTCCCCACCAGCACATCGATCAGATTCGACAGGTCACCGAGGATCCGCTTCGACCCATCGAACGGTCGACTCGTCACGGTCAAATACCGTTCGGTCGCATACACCTCAACCATGCCGCCATGCCAGGAGAACCGGCGACCACCCGAGAACCCGGATGCTCGACCCCAGATGTGCAGACCATCACCCGACGGTGAGACCTCCACATACGTTGCCGGCGTCAGCTCAAGGATCTCGGCTGCCCACGGCTCGAGTTGCCCGTCAGTGAGGCAGTGATCGAGGTCGATGCAGACGATCCCATCACCATTGAGCACGAACCCGGGACCAGCACCCACGCTCGAGGTTGCGACCTCACCATGAGTCGACCAGGTCCTCGAGTTCGTACTCGATGCCGGTCGCCCATTGATCGTGAGCGGAACCTTCGTGCTCGAGTACCGGATCCATCGGGCCTCGGCAACGAGCTCGTCCGGGAGGATCGCCTTCGGCTTCGCCCGATGAGCTGCGACCCGACACCTGGTCGAGCAATAGCGAGCATCGATGCGCGCGAGCGCAGACAGACGCGAGTGGCAGTGGGAGCAGGACCTCATGGCCAGCACGCTAGCCGAGCTCGCCGGCCCAGGTGTAACGCCTATCGCTCGGTGACCTGCGGTAACCCCCGAACATCGGCGGATGCTATGGTCATCCCCGGGGGTGCGTACCGG
>CAXBQV010000010.1:0-25727 GCA_963978265.1 uncultured bacterium
CTTGCGACAGCGGCGTTTCCGGCGAAAGCGCTCAAACGCCGGATCATTATCGCGGGGGCCGGGGCGCTGGGTCTTCTCGCCTCTGTGCTCCTGTTATGGCAGGCCGACGCTTACACCGGGCGCAGCGGTCTGGTCAACTATCACGGCGAACCGTGGCGCATCGAAGCATCGTTTCGTTCGCTGTTCGGTACCGTAAAGATCATCAGACAGGAGCCCGACGCCGACGGTCACTATGCGCGCCTCTATTTCCAGGACGGGCTGACGCAGAATTCGGTCGATGGCGAGGGCCGTTCACGCTCGTTTTACAACTACGCGCTGGATGCGCTGGCCGCGGCCACGCGTCGTGCCGGCAAGACGCTGGTCGAGCTTTTCGGTCTTGCGCGCGAGCTCAATGTCGATGCCGAAGGCATCGAGATCGGACCGTCCGCTGCCGACACCTTTGCCGCGGAACAGCTCACGATGCCCATTGAGCAGCTCGATCTCACAGTGCGCTCGTACAACTGCCTCAAGCGCGAAGGCATCCACACGGTCGGCGAACTGCTCGGCCGCTCGGAAGCCGATCTCATGGACATCCGCAACTTCGGCGCGAAGTCCATCGATGAAGTCAAGGCGAAGCTGCAGACGCTCGGCCTCGCACTCAAGGACAGCCCGCCCGGTTGGGATGCAGCAGCGTCCTACGCCGCCGATGACGACCAGTCGTTTGCAGAGGACGAGAGCTTCTGACCGCGGTCAGAGGTTCCGGATTCTGTGTAACTCGAGGAGAACAACATGCCAGCCCCAAGTAAGGGAGCCCGCCTCGGTGGCGGCGCCGCACACGAGCGTCTGCTGCTCGCAAACCTTGCAACTGCACTGTTCGCGAATGGTCGCATCACCACTACCGAAGCAAAGGCCAAGCGCCTGCGTCCGCTTGCAGAGCGTCTCATCACGTTCGCGAAGCGCGGCGACCTGCACGCTCGTCGTCGCGTGCTTGCGATCATTCGCGACAAAGGTGTGGTGCACACACTGTTCGCGGAGATCGCGCCGCGATACGACAACCGTCACGGCGGTTACACCCGTATCGTGAAGCTCGAGCCCCGCAAGGGCGACAACGCCCCGATGGCGGTCATCGAGCTGGTTGAGGAACTCACCGCCGCCAAGGAAGCCGAAGCTGCCGCACGTGCAGCTGCCAAGGCAGCTGCTGCGAAGAAGGAATCTGCTGCACCGAAGGCCGCTTCGAAGAAGGAAGCCACTGCTGCTGCGGAGGAAGAGGTTGCGGACGTCACGCCCGCGATCGAAGATGTCGACACCGTCGAGGCCGCGGGTGAAGAGACAACCGAGGTTGCCGAGGAAAAGGCTGCCGAGTAACTCGCACGCTGAAAACGACCCCGCTCAACTGCGGGGTCGTTTGCTTTTCGGCATACCCTTGCTGCGTGCGATTGCGCATCGACCTCGGCTACGACGGCACCGACTTCCATGGTTGGGCGTCGCAACCGAGCCTGCGCACGGTTCAGGGCGAACTCGAGAACGCGCTGCGCACGGTGCTGCATCTCGATGCGCCACCGGAGACCACCGTCGCGGGCCGCACCGACGCTGGAGTCCATGCACGAGGGCAAGTTGTGCACGTCGACGTTGATGCACTCGACGATGACGCACTCCAGAAGTTGCCGCGGAGCCTCAACGGCATCCTGCCCGACGACCTGCAGGTGTTCCAGGTTCGACCGGTGAGCGACCACTTCGATGCCAGGTTTGCCGCACTCGCCCGCCGCTATTCCTACCGCTACGTGGACGCACCTGCCGTGGATCCCCTCGAACGGCACACGGTCGTGTTCCACCCTTGGAGGCTCGACGTCAACGCAATGAACGACGCATCGCACCGGCTGCTCGGTCTCAACGACTACACCGCCTACTGCAAGCGCAGTGAATTCGGTACCTCCATCCGTACGCTGCAGGAATTCAACTGGCATCGCGATGAGTACGGCGTCGTCGTCGCGCGCATCACGGCCGACGCCTTCTGCCATTCGATGGTGCGATCCATGGTGGGTGCCATGGTGCACGTCGGCGACGGTCGCAAACCCGTTGCGTGGCCGAAGCAGTTGCTTGATGCCGGGGAACGCACGTCCCACGTCGCACCTGCGCGAGGACTCGTGCTGGAAGAAGTCGTCTACCCTGCAGACGAGGATTTGCTCGCACGTCAGGAGTTCACCCGCGCAACGCGTGATGCCTCGGAGCTGGACTAGTGGGCCACATCGACGTCCAACGCGTGTCCTTCTCACTGCCGGATGGCCGCCCGCTGCTTGATGACGTGAGCTTCCGTGTTGGCGAAGGGGTAGTTGCTGCACTCGTGGGTGCGAACGGTGCCGGCAAGTCGACGCTGTTGCGCTTCATCGCCGGCGAGGACCAGCCGCACGAAGGCGCGATCTCGATCTCCGGTGGTCTTGCGGTCATGCCGCAGTTCATCGGGCAGATGAATCGGGGAACGCTGCGCGATTTGCTGTTGAGCGTTGCCCCAAAGCCTTTGCGTGACGCCGCTTGTGCGCTCGATGCCGTTGAGCTCGCGATGATGGAAATCGACGACGAGCCGACGCAGCTGCGATATGCGCAGTGCCTCGCCGATTGGGCGGATGTCGGCGGCTACGACCTCGAAGTCGAGTGGGACGTCGTTTGCATGCATGCGATGGGGAAACCATTCAAGGAATTGCAGTACCGAGAGGTATCGACGCTCTCGGGCGGCGAGCAGAAGCGGCTCGTTCTCGAAGCGCTGTTGCGCGGCCGCGACGAGGTGCTGCTGCTCGATGAGCCGGACAACTACCTCGACGTACCCGGCAAGCGCTGGCTCGAGCAGCGACTGCGGGAAACCGACAAGACGGTGCTGCTCGTCAGTCACGACCGTGAGTTGCTGGCGCAGTCAGCAACGCAGATCGTGGCTCTTGAACTCGGTGCGGCCGGAAACACGATCTGGGTGCACGGCGGTGGCTTCGCTACTTTCCACGCCGCGCGCGCAGATCGATTCGCCCGGTTGGAGGAACTCCGGCTGCGATGGGATGAGAAGCATCAGCAATTGAAGGATCTCGTGCAAACGCTGAAGCTGAAAGCGACCTTCAACGACGGCATGTCCGCGCGATATCGCGCTGCGTGCACTCGGCTTGAGAAGTTCGAGGAGGCCGGGCCACCGCAGGCGATTCCGCTTCGACAGGACGTCACGATGCGACTGAAGGGTGGGCGTACGGGCAAGCGCGCGGTCGTCTGCGAGCAACTCGCGCTGACGAATCTCACCAATGCCTTCGACTTGGAGGTGTGGTTCGGCGAGCGGATGGCAGTGCTCGGTGGCAACGGCACCGGAAAGTCGCATCTGTTGCGGCTACTCGCAGCCGGCGGCACTGATCCCGAAGTCGAGCACCGACCCGTTGCGGACGTCGTCATCCCACCGGTCGATCACAGTGGCAGCGCGAAACTCGGCGCGAGAGTCCGACCCGGCTGGTTCGCCCAGACGCACGTCCGTCCCGACCTGCAAGGACGTACGCTGCTGGAGATCCTCCATCGCGGCGACGAGCACCGTCAGGGCCTCGCCCGCGAGCAAGCGGCGAGGGTGCTCGATCGCTATGAACTCGCGTATGCGGGAGAGCAGCGGTTCGAGACGTTGTCAGGCGGCCAGCAGGCTCGCTTCCAGATCCTGTTGCTGGAACTTTCCGGTGCCACGCTCTTGCTCCTAGATGAGCCCACCGACAACTTGGACATCGCGAGTGCTGAAGCGCTTGAACAGGGACTGGACGGCTTCGAGGGCACGGTGTTGGCGGTCACCCATGACCGTTGGTTCACCCGGGGCTTTGATCGTTTCCTGTTGGTTGGTCGCGATGGGTCCGTGCGCGAGACGTCCGAGCCGGTTTGGGAAGGTCGCGGCTGAGGTCTTGCATCATGCCGGATTCACTGTTGAGGCAGCCATACCTCAGTGAGTTCTGACGCGGCGGCGCGATACCAGTCCGACTGCGTTGCCAATCGCCGCGCCAGCGGGGATCTTGGATCAGATGTGCTGAGGGCAATGCAACTCGTGCCCTTGGGCACGATGTCGGATTGCCGGCCCTCGAGGAATGCAACCCATTCGCGAAGCCGATCTCGACCCCAGTAGTCGGCGCGGCCGTCTGCCCACACCAGCACTTCAGGTTGCGTCAGCAGCACGGGAGCGGCGGTCTTGGGATCGCTGAACAGTCGGCAGCTGGGCGGGAGGTATTGCAGTGCAGGATCTGCAATCCGAGCATTGAGGTTCGTGAGTTGCGCGGTTCCGGCCAGCGCCCCAACGATGAGCAATGGAACGGCCATGGGTCGCCAATACGAGACAGCGCTGCGCTCGCCCAGTGCGCGCCACTTGTCGGATCGGGCGAATCTCGCTCTCGCTTGCGAAATCGACATGGCGAGCAGTGGGCTCAGGATTGCGACGCCCGGCAGCATGGACCGGACGGCGACCGCTGCACCGGCAATACCTGCAGCGGCGGTGATCACCGAGGCGGTCACAAACAGTGTGCTGGACCGCCAGGCGTTGCTCCACACGCACTGCATGGCAACTGCAGCGGCCAATGCCGCGGACACCAGCCACGCGACAAGCCATCCTTCACCCAACTCCCATGCGGGCAGCCACTCCGTGATCAACCCACGACAGATGGCCGCAACATCGAGCGTACGCACCCAGAGGTCCGCTCCGAGCGGGCCGAGGCAACAGGCAACGATTGCTGCGAGCCCAATTACGGCGGCGGCCGTGATGGCGAAAAGTCGGCTCCGGTAGCTGCATCGCTGATAGACGGCAAGGCCGCTGACAAGTGCGACCGCAGGTCCGAATGCAGCCCAGGATGCATGCAACCAGACACCCCCGAGCGGAATCACGAATGCAAGGAGCAGCCACCGTGCGAAGTGGTGAACGCGAACTGCGGTTTCACGTCGGAGAGCGATCGATTGCCACCACCAAACCGCCGCAATGAAGAGTGTGGTTGCGGGCAATCCTGCCCGGGCCGTGAAGAGTGGCGGCACGAGGACCACGCTGACAATCGCAGTCAACAGGATCGACAGACGATCTGCGCCGAGAGTTCGTGCAATTCGAGCGACGAGGAGAAACTGGATGGCGCTACATGCCGCAGAGAGGAGGTAGATTCCAATGCCTCCGGCTTGCTGCCATACAAGTGCGAGTGTGATCTGCCAGAGCGGGGAATTGGGGATGAAGGCGCCGTCAACGGGTGCCCAACCCCACGCGTCCTGATGAATCCAACGATGGGTTCGCAGGACATCAAGTCCTTCGCGCGCCATCCAGAACTGATCGGACTCGCTATCGAGACCCGCAACGGTCGCGGCCAGGATCAGCAGCGCGATTCGGAGCATCACGTCGGAGGACACGGGACGAAGTCGCTTGCGACCGATGGCGGGGATCTGCATCGATTGTGACCCACCACCCGCTCGGCCCGAGGCCGTCATGTCGACTTGACCCAAAGCGTTGCGGTGGGGTCTGAGGTCACGCGTGTCCAGCTTGGATTTCTGTTCAGTGCCAGCACCAGCTTGCTTGCACGTTGCTCCTTGGGCAGCAGGACGCATTCCGAACCGTCTGGCACGAGTCGTGCAGGGTCACGCAATTCGAAGTAGTCGCGTGCTTGGATCAAGCGTTCTCGACCCCAGTAGTCGAGGCGACCGTCGATCCAGATCGAAACGTCCGGCCGCTCCAGTACGACCGCGCCGGCAAGGATGTCGGCGCTGAACAATCGGCATTCGGAGGGGATGCGCGCAATTGCCGTGCTGTCGAGCATTGTGTAGGTGGAGGGAAGCTCCCGAGCCACGAGAGGGAAGAGTGCGAGCAGTACACCCGCCGCGACGGCCCTGCCGAATCGATTCGAGTAGCGGTTTCTCAGCCAACGAACGGCACTGGCAATGATTGGCAGTCGCGTGTGGTGCCCGTGCTGGGTAGCTGCCAGTAGCCCAATGAAGACAATTGCCGTCAGCACGAAGCGCACAGCGAACAATCCGGCCATGAGGAAACACCATGCGAGGATTGCGAACACAGTTCGAAGATCGGTTGCGTCATCTCGAGGAGCTTCTGCGAGTGAGATCGAGGTCATCGCCGCCGCGATGAAGACGGCAATCCAGATCACAATCCAGTCGTGGCCGAGTTGGATCGGCGTCATCCACTCAAGGACAAGCCCGCGGCAGTTTTCGGCGACAATCGCGGCTTGCTTCCATGCGGTGAATCCAAGCGGACCGCTCAGTGTGCCGACGAGACTTCCCATGGCGGTTGCGAATGCGCAGGCGAGGCGCGAAGTCGCGGTTGCAGCAGGCGTACGCCAGAACAGGAAAAGCGCCGACGCGGCAATCAGTGCGACGAATGCAGTCCATGAGCCGTGGATCCAGATGCCACAGAATGCGATCAGCAGGGCAACCGAGGCGCACCGCAACGTTGCGTTGAAAGGACGAAGTTGTAACAGTCGGGCGCGGTACTTCCAGATCCACAGCAGATGCAGAATGAACAGACAGAGTGCAGGAAGTGCTGCGCGGGGCACGATGAGTTGGGATGCGGTGTAGCCAACCACCGACAGCGTCACGAGGATTCGGATGTCGGTGCCCCCGAGTGCATGTGCGACGTACGCGAGCGCTACGAGGCAGGCGCACACCGCCATGAAAGAGAACGCGGCGAGCGTCCACTTTCCTCCTACCGACCAGGCAGCGCCCAAGAGCACCTGCCATGCAGGCGAGGTGGGAACGAACACATGGGGCACGGGCGCCCAGGACCAGCGGTCCTGGTGCACGAATGCACTGTTGGAGAACAAGTCGAGGCCCTCGCGCGCCATCCAGAATGCGTGCCAACCCGGATCTGCGGCTGTGCGTTGCAGCGCCAGCAGCACGAGCCCCAGCGGAAGCAGCCATTGTTCCGACAATCGCAGCCCTGCCTTGCGCAATCGTTCACGCACCCGCGTTCAACCCCTCTGGAGTGGCGACTTTGCGTGCTCGGGGAATCCAGACATCCACCTGATTGCCAGCGGCTATCCGTCGCCACGTCGAAGCAAGTCGAGCGTACGAGCCGCTCCTGTCTGCTGTGCTGACCAATATGCACGTGCTCCCGTCGGGGGCCACATCAGTCTTGCTGTGCAGGTAGCGATCTGCGCGGAGCATTCGATCGCGTCCCCAATAGTCGAGTCGACCATCGATCCACACGCGCACGTCGGGACGTGCGAGCAGCACGGGACTGCTGAGATCGTCCTTCGCAAATAGCCGACATGCTGGTGGGAGTTCGCGCAATGTCGGGTCTGTCACCGACGAGTAGGCGTGGTTTGCCTGAGTGACAAGCAGCGGCGCGAGCGCGAGCAGGAGTACCCACAGCACGGGTCGCCAATATGCAGGAGTGAGGCGATCGCGCATCCATTTTGCATTTGCTTGAGATTGTGCGGCGCGCCCCGCAGCAACCAACAGGCTCGGGAGACCAAGGAACAGCGCCGTTGCTGCAAATCGTGTGGCCAATGCTCCGCATCCCCACGCGGCGATGCCCAGCAAGACGAAGAGTTGTGCAGGATCCGACCAAGGAACCTTCCTTCGATGCTGCCACCAGGCGACGGCGAGCAGCGCGATGCCCGTCGCGAGCCACAACAGCAACCAATACGCGCTGACGCTCCACGGGTGCATCCACTCGATCACGAGATCCCGACATGCCTCTGCCACGCGCGCCGTATCGGCGAAGACTTCGAAGCCGCGGGGGCCGAGGCCAATGGCGAGCATGACGCTGGCGAACGCGACAGCAGGTACTGCGAGGCGCTTCTTCATCGGCATCTGCCTGTCGAAAATCGCCACGACACTCACCACGACGAACGCGGCCGGCCCGTAGGCGGACCAGGACATGTGCAGCCACAACCCGAGCGAGGTCGTTAGCCCCAGCCAGAGCGCCGACGTACCGAGAGCCAGCGCCATCGGCATGTGTCGTATGCGGTCGAGTTGCCTCGTGGCAACGAACGCCAGCAATGCGAACAACGTCAGCGCCGGTAGTGCCGCACGGGCCACGAAGAGGGGTCCGCAAACGATGGAGACCGTGATGAGGATCCCGACGGTCAATTCTGGTCCTGCGCCGATTGCCCGTGAAAGTACGGCGATGAGTGTGAGCGCGAGGGCGATCGATGTGAAGGACACCAGGAAGACGCCGTGCAGACCGGCCCACTTCCACGACTGCGCAAGCGCAAATTGCCAAAGGGGTGATGTCGGAACGAAGTGCCGGTCGACCGGCGCCCAGCTCCAAACGTCGGGGTGTACGAGCGGGGAACCTTGCAGCAGCGCGAGCCCCTCGCGCACCATCCAGAATGCGTCAACTTCACGATCAGATGCAGCGCGGAGGGCCGCAAGAAACAGCACCCAGACACTAAGCAGTCGCCAGTCCTGCGCCTTCAGTGGTGCCTGGTGCACTGGCTGTGACATCCTCGTAGCGTAAAGGCCGTGTCGCGCCGAAGTGATCAATTGCGGCTGCTACAGCGGGAGTCGTCATACCAGCCAGGTGCCAGTACCACCATCCCATCGACAGTCGTCAGGAGGTCGCGCGATGGATCCAGGCTTTGCCTCACCCGCATTGCGACTTCCGGTTGCACGATGAACAGGGTGTCCTTTGGGTAGCAGCCGGAACGCACCCAGCGCATCGCCGTCTGATTGCGTTGCTCTGCGCGATGGACGTCGATTCGTGCGAGGTACACGGCGTCCGTGCCCATGTCGTGCTGCAAGGCGAGACTACTGAGGGCACCCCACCCCACGGGTGGATTTAGGGTCCGAAATGGAAGCGTGCGGATGGTCCGGTAGCGCTCGGTTGCTTCGTTCCAGAATTCGCCCTCAGGCGCAGTCATAAACCTCGCAGCGGCTGTCGCGGAGTACACGCGATGCAATCTCGACCAAGCGGGACTGGTATCCCAAACCTGAACACAAACGCAGGCGATCAACAGCCCAAGTCCGAGCTTTCTGGGCGCGATTCGCACTACAACGATGATCGCGAACAGTGTGAGCGCATATGTAGAAAGCCAGAGCATGCGGCCAGATGCCCTGAAAATGTTCGCCAGTTCTTCTAACGCCTGCGGCAGTGGAACCTGGAGGTATGTGTGCTCGCCGCCGATTCGGTTGGATAGCGCAAACATGCCAAGTAGCGCGAGCATCACAGCGAGCCACGGCCATCGACGAATGGCGCGCACGGCCGAGTCTGCCGCCGAGGGCGCGCTAAATGCCGCTAACGCAAGGAGTAGGAGCACGCCGAGCCCGAGATAGTTGAAGCCTTCAATCTGCTGTGTATATGGAGGAAGATCGGGTAGCAGTTGCGACCATCGCCAACTCGCGACGCCCGGATCGATGCCCAGCCCGGGGTCGATGAAAGCGACCGGACTTGCCTTGAAGTAGCCGAACCCGCCGCTGAGCACTCCGGCGCCAACCACGAAGTACCCCGTTGCAAGCGCAGTGCCGAGGATTCCAAGGGGAGGCAACAGCAGACTGCGGATCGCATCACTCGAGGTCTTGCGCTCATGCCGTCGCTGCACGAGGTCCGCTACCCATACGGCCGTAGCCATGACGAGGAGATACGCATGAATAGCCGTGGTGGCCGTTAGCAGAACGAACCACCAGAGCCACTGTCGCGTTGGCGACGGTCTGAGTGCCAGGTAGAGCGCGGCTAGCAGCGTGAACTGTCCGCCCAAGGACCACTGCGACACCTCTGGGGACAGGCGCCACAACATGATCGGTGAAATCGAGAGCATCGTCGTTCCAGCGGCGACGGCTGCCAGAGAGTCGACGAACAGCGACAGGATGCGCCAAGCGAAGTGTGCTTGCAGTACGAGGCAGAGCAGGATCCACAAGCCGAAGTACTGAAAAGTCGGTGGCAGCATTGGACTGAGCAACTTGAATGGGATTGCCAGCAACGGAATCGAGTCCGTGTAGACGAGCGATCCGCCCAACTCCATCCCGTAGGACGGAAGCAGGCCAAGCGGCCATGTCCATGGCTGTTGGCGGTAGAACTCCCAGCCCAATTGCTGCGTGGGTGAGTCGCCGAACGCGAGCCAACCGACGTTTCGCGGATCGAGCACACCGGGTCCGAAGAGTACTGCGAACGTGGCCGCACCGATCGCCGTTGCCGGGATCAGGTTGCGTCTCACGGCGTGTTTCTCCTGACGACTGAAACGATTGAAAGCCCGAAAGCCGGACGAATTCCGAAGCGCATGCCCATGACTTCGAGACGAAGTACGAATGCAAGTGCGGCATTGAGAAATGTCGGCGGCAGGTTGTCCCCAGTTGCGAAGCGCAGGGTCAGGCGCCGCGCAATCCAGGCAACCCCAAACAGCATCCAGTTGAATCCGCTGAGTTCCACAATGTCGAGTTCCGCTGATCTGATCAGTTCGCGGAGCCCGCGTCGCGAATACCGTCGCTTGTGCCAGAGCAGCTCGTCATGCTCGGACCAGAGCGACTGATAGGCGGGTACCGAGATGATCGCGATGCCGCCCGGTGCAAGATGTGGCACTACGGCTCGCAGGGCAGCACGATCGTCATCGATGTGTTCGAGGACATCGAGCAGCAGAATCGCGTCGAACTGTCCGACTGAGCTGCTCGCGTCCGGCCAGAACTGCCGAACCGCGGCAACATCGGGGTGGGCGGACTCGATGCAAGCGGCCGCATATGGCGCAGGTTCGACAGCGGTTACCGATCCGTGCGCGCTGAGTACCTGCAAGTTGCTGCCCGTGCCGGCGCCGATCTCAAGCAGGCGGGCGGGAGTTCCGGCAACGCTGAGGTGTTGCGACAGGAGTTGGTCGACGAGCATGCGTCGCCCGCGGTACCACCAGTGCCTGTCCTGGAGGGCCGCCATTTGGCGGTGTTGCAGCTCATCCACGCTGGCGCCGGTCGGGGAAGACTTCCGAGACGATGTACAGCGGCCGCTGCTTGGTCTCGAGGTAGACGCGACCGAGGTACTCACCCACGATGCCGACGCCGATGAGATTCAACGCTCCCATCATGAGGACGGCGATGATGATGGATGCGTATCCGGAGACCTCAATCCGGCCGAGGGCCGCGAGTCCGAAGATGAACGCTGCATAGAGCATCGTCAAGGCCGCAGTGATCGATCCGACGTAGGTCCACATGCGAAGGGGTGCACTCGAGAAGGAGAACAGTCCGTCGAGTGCGAAGTTCCACAGCCGCCACGGACTAAACTTCGTCTCACCACCGGAGCGCGCCTGGCGCTCGTAGTCGACGACCACCGGCTCGAAGCCCACATACGCGAAGAGTCCCTTGAGGAACCGTTCGCGCTCGGGGAACTCGAGGAACGCGTCGACCACCGCCCGGTCCATGAGCCGGAAGTCGCCGACGTCCGGCGGCATCTGTACCGACGTGATCCGGTTGAACAGCCAGTAGAAGGCCCGCGCGCTGCTGCGCTTGGCCCAGGTGTCGTTTGCCCTGGACCGCCTGCGCCCGAGAACCACCTGTGCCCCGTCCAGCCAGTGGTCGATGAAGCGGGAGATCAGCGACGCGGGATCTTGGCCGTCGGCGTCCATCGGCACGACGGCAGCGCCCGTGGCCGACCGGATCCCGGCGGTCATGGCCGCCTCCTTGCCGAACCCCCGTGAGAGGCGGACGAGGCGGAATCGGTTGTCCTCCTGGGCGGCCAGACGGACCAAGCCTGCGCCGCCGTCGGAACTGCCGTCGTCGACGAAGACGAACTCGAAATCGACCCGGTCCTCGTGCCCGGCCAGGAGGCGGAGGTCTTCGAGGGTGGCCGGAAGAACCGCTGCTTCGTTCCGGAACGGCAGCACCAAGGACACCAACGGTCGGCCCATGGTCCCTCCAAGTCGACTGCGCTCCGGTGGTGAGCCTAGGCTGCAAGTGGCCCCAGCGGGCGGGTCTGCGGAGGGAATGCCCGCGAATGCGCTGATTTGTGCGGGGTGGAGGGTCCCGATTACCCTTACGCCTCGCGTCCACGACGCAACAGTGCCGTTCCCGGAGGCTTCCCCCGAGGGTCTGCGCCCCCCGTACGAATGAACGAAGGTTATTGCTGTGCGCACGCATCAGACATCGCCGACCCAGGTCGAGCGTAAGTGGCATGTCATCGATGCCCAGGACGTGGTCCTCGGTCGTCTCGCAACACAGGCCGCTGCTCTGCTCCGCGGCAAGCACAAGCCGACCTTCGCTCCGAACGTCGATGCAGGTGACTTCGTCATCATCATCAACGCCGAGAAGGTTTCACTTTCTGGCGCGAAGCTGCGCGACAAGTACGACTACCGTCACTCGCTCCACCCGGGCGGCCTCCGCGCCACCTCGTACGGCGAACTCATCGAGAAGAACCCGCGTCGTCTCGTTGAAAAGGCAGTGAAGGGCATGCTCCCGCACAACCGCCTCGGCCGGCAGATGATCGGCAAGCTCAAGGTGTACGCGGGCCCCACGCATCCGCACGGCGCGCAAAACCCGCAGCCGTTCACGATCACCCAGGTATCGCAGTAACACCTGCGTGATCCAGAAGGAAGAATGAGATGACGGCAGAGACCTACACCACCGAAACCGCAGCACCGGCGAAGGCCACGCGCGGCGCCGCGATTGCTCCAGCAGGCGCAACTGGTCGGCGCAAGGAAGCAGTTGCACGTGTCCGCCTCGTCCCGGGTACGGGTCGCTGGTCGATCAACGGTCGCGACCTCGCCACCTACTTCCCGAACAAGCTGCACCAGCAGGCCATCAATGAGCCGTTCAAGGTTTCTGAACTCGAAGGTCGCTACGACGTGATCGCGACGATCACTGGTGGTGGCGTCTCGGGCCAGGCCGGTGCACTCCGTCTCGGCATTTCACGCGCACTCAACGAGATCGACCGCGAAGTTCTTCGTCCGGCGCTGAAGAAGGCCGGCTTCCTCTCGCGCGATGCGCGCGCCAAGGAACGCAAGAAGTACGGCTTGAAGAAGGCGCGTAAGGCGTCGCAGTACTCCAAGCGTTGATCGCAGATTTCGTCGAAGGGCTCCCGCTGTGCGGGGGCCCTTCGCATTTCCTGCGGGGATAGGCTTGAGGTCTATGGCTCGGCTCTTCGGCACCGATGGCGTGCGCGGTCTCGCGAATCGCGACGTCACCGCGGAACTCGCGCTCGACCTTGCCGTGGCCGCCGCCCATGTCCTCGGTGATCGCGGCGCCTTCGCAGGCCATCGCCCGAAAGCGGTGGTGGGCAGGGACCCCCGCGCCAGCGGTGAGTTCCTCGAAGCCGCGGTTGTGGCGGGACTCGCATCGGCGGGCGTCGACGTTATTCGCGTTGGAGTCGCTCCGACGCCGGCAATCGCGTTCCTGACCGCCCACACTGACGCCGATCTCGGCGTGATGCTCTCCGCATCGCACAATGCCATGCCTGACAACGGCATCAAGTTCTTCGCCAAGGGCGGACACAAACTCGACGACGCGATTGAAGATGCGATCGAGGCCCGACTCAACGAACCGTGGGACCGGCCCACCGGTTCCGACGTCGGACGTGTGATCGAAGGCACTGACCTCGTCGAGCATTACATCGATCACCTGGTTTCTACGCTGCCGCACCGACTCGACGGACTGCGCATTGTGGTCGACGGTGCGAACGGCGCCGCGTCCTATGCAGCACCGGAGGCCTATCGACGCGCAGGTGCGGACGTGATTGAGATACACACCTCACCTGACGGCATCAACATCAACGACAACTGCGGTTCAACGCACATGGGGGATCTGCAACGGGCGGTCGTGGCGGACATGGCGGACCTCGGCATTGCGCACGATGGCGACGCGGACCGCTGTCTCGCGGTTGATGCGAACGGCAACATCGTCGACGGTGACCAGATCATGGCTGTCGTTGCACTCGCAATGCGTGACCGTGACGAACTGCGGCAGAACACAGTGGTCGCCACCGTGATGTCGAATCTCGGCTTCAAGATCGCCCTGCGTGATGCGAACATCACCATGGTGGAAACCGCGGTCGGGGACCGGTATGTCCTCGAGGCGATGCGCGAACACAACTTCGCCCTCGGCGGTGAGCAAAGCGGTCACGTCATCCTGCTCGATCACGCGTCGACCGGCGATGGCACCCTGACCGCGCTGCACCTCATGGCACGCGTGGCCGAGACCGGTCGAAGCCTCGCCGACCTCGCGGGTGTCATGACCCGTTTGCCGCAGGTGCTCGTCAATGTGAAGAACGTGGACAAGAGCCGTGTGCATGACTGCGCGCCGCTCCAGGCTGCGGTGAAGGCCGCTGAGCAGACACTGGGTGAGAATGGGCGGGTGTTGCTCCGGCCGAGCGGTACCGAACCTCTGGTGCGTGTGATGGTGGAAGCAACGAGTCAAGACCTCGCCAACGACATCGCCAACCAATTGGCGGCCGTCGTGACCGCGGAACTGTCGCTGTAGGGATCGGGTATGTGCGGAATCGTCGGGTATGTCGGGCGCCAGCAAGCGGTCGTCGTCGTCGTCGATGGGCTGCGTCGGCTCGAATATCGCGGCTATGACTCGGCCGGCGTCGCACTTGTTGTCGACGGCAGCATCCAGGCGCGCAAGAAGTCCGGCAAACTCGCGAATCTCAAATCGGTGCTCGAAGCCGATCCGATGGGCGCATCGACAACGGGCATTGGGCACACGCGTTGGGCGACGCACGGCGGTCCAACCGATGCAAATGCGCACCCGCACCTGTCGGAGGACGGCAAGGTCGCCGTCATCCACAACGGCATCATCGAGAACTTCGCCGAACTCCGTGCGAAGCTGCAAGCGGACGGCGTCACGTTTTCGTCTGAGACCGACACGGAAGTCGTGGCGCATCTGTTGTCGAAGATCCTGCCGCAGGTGAACAACGATCTTGCCGAAGGACTGCGCAAGGTTTGCCAGCAGTTGTCCGGAGCGTTCACGTTGGTGGTCGTGCACGCGGATGTGCCTGACGTCGTCGTCGGTGCGCGCCGTAACTCGCCGCTCGTCGTCGGCCGCGGCGACGGCGAGAACTTCCTCGCATCCGACGTCGCGGCATTCATCGCGCACACCCGCAACGCGATCGAACTCGGTCAGGACCAGGTCGTCGAATTGCGGCCGGACCGCATCACTGTCACGGACTTCTACGGGAAGCCCGTGCAGGTGACCGAATACGAAGTCACCTGGGATGCCTCCGCCGCGGAGAAAGGCGGCTTCGACACCTTCATGCTGAAGGAGATCTCCGAACAGCCGAAGGCGGTTGCCGACACACTGCTCGGCCGGATCAAGGACGGCAGGCTGACCCTCGACGAACTGCAGTTCTCCGAGAACGAACTCAAGGGCATCGACAAGATCATCATCACGGCGTGCGGTACCGCGTTCCACTCGGGGCTCATCGCGAAGTACGCGATCGAGCACTGGACGCGCGTTCCCTGCGAAGTCGAACTCGCATCGGAATTCCGCTACCGGGACCCGATCCTCGACCGGCAGACTCTCGTCATCGCGATCTCACAGTCGGGCGAGACGATGGACACGTTGATGGCCATCCGCTACGCGAAGGAACAGGGTTCGCGGGTGCTCGCCATCTGCAACACGCAGGGCTCCACCATTCCGCGCGAGTCCGATGCTGTGATCTACACGCATGCCGGACCGGAGGTGGCCGTCGCTTCGACGAAGGCGTTCCTCACGCAGATCGTCGCCGTCTACCTGTTCGCGTTGTACTTCGCACAAGTTCGCGGCGAACACCAGAACCTTGCACCGCTCATCGAGGATGTCGCGGATATGCCGCAGAAGGTCGATCTCGTGCTCGACACCGTCGAGCCGATCCGTGAACTGGCACGCCGGTACGCGACATCGAATTCGGTGCTGTTCATCGGCCGCCATGTTGGCTATCCGGTGGCGCTCGAGGGCGCGTTGAAACTCAAGGAGCTTGCCTACATGCATGCCGAGGGATTCGCTGCCGGCGAACTCAAGCACGGTCCGATCGCCCTGCTCGAGGACGGGCTGCCGGTGTTCGTCGTCGTCCCACCTCCGCACGACCGCAGCGTGCTGCACGAGAAGATGGTGTCGAACATCCAGGAAGTGCGTGCTCGTGGTGCGCACACGATCGTGATCGCCGAGGAGGGCGATGACTCGGTCGTTGCGTACGCGGATCACGTGGTCCGAATCCCCGCCTGCTCGACGTTGCTCCAGCCACTCGTGGCAACGGTGCCGCTGCAGGTCTTCGCATGCGAGATGGCGACCATACGTGGTTACGACGTCGACCAGCCGCGCAACCTCGCGAAGTCGGTCACCGTCGAATAGTCAGTCCCCAGTGGCGAGTCGTGCCCAGATCGCCATCAACGCCAGCACGAAGCCGCCGATGAGCAGTCGTCGCGTCGTTGCCGAGAACTGCCGGGTGGAAATCCAGTCGACGCTCGCCGCACCGAAGGCGAAGAAGCCGGTCGCGAAGACGAAGTCCATCGCGCCCCAGTTCCAATCCGGGACCACGATGTTGCAGACGAAGGCAGTGAGCCAGAGCGCAGCCACCACGATCCAAGCGATTCGTCCGGCGACCGTACGTCCGAGGTTCATACCGTCGAGCCTACAATTGCAGCGGAAGCGGAGGTGTGCATGATCGTCGGGATCGGAGTCGATGTCGTTGAAGTGCAGCGCTTCCACGCCATCGCCGAGCGCACTGCAGGTTTCACCGATCGAGTGCTCACGCACACCGAGATCCACCATCGTGACGGAACGCGTCGTTCCGATTCATCGTTGGCAGCACGGTTCGCCGCGAAGGAAGCCGTTGCGAAGGCCCTCGGTGCCCCAGCCGGTATGGAATGGCATCACTGTGTCGTGAGTGTCGATACCGCTGGGCGTCCATCGCTCGACCTCACCGGCACGGTCCTTGCGACGGCCGAAGCGCTCGGCATCACCGACTGGCATATCTCGCTGACGCATGACAGTGGTGTGGCGATCGCGTACGTCATCGCTGAATCCCGACCATGATCCCGATCCTCACCACGGATGAAGTGCGTGCGGCTGAACGCGCGGTGATGACGACGCTTCCGCCGGGCACGTTGATGGAACGCGCCGCTTCCGCAATCGCCGTCGAATGCTTCGGGATCTTCCGCCAGCACGGGGGGATCGTCGGCCGGCAGGTGTTGCTGCTCGTCGGGGCAGGTGACAACGGTGGTGATGCACTGTTCGCCGGCGTGCGCCTGCTGCAGCGCGGCGTCACCGTATACGCGCTACCACTCGGCACCGGTATGCATGCGGCAGGCAGCGCCGCCTTCTTCCGCGCGGGAGGACGCTTCCTCGATGTCGTGCAGGCGCTCGAGCGGTTCGCAGACCTCGACCTCGTCATCGATGGCATCGTCGGCCTCGGCTCCTCACGATCACTCGACGGGGATGCGGCATTGATTGCACGTGCACTCGACGATGCGGAGATCTTCACGCTCGCCATCGACGTCCCCAGCGGTGTGCACACCGATACCGGTGCCATCCCCGGTGTCGCCATCGGTGCGGACGTGACCGTCACCTTCGGTGCGCTTCGTCCTGCGCACGTCATCGCACCGGCTGCCGTGCACTGTGGGGAAGTGCTGCTCGCCGATATCGGCGTCGAAATGGAGTCTGCAAACGCAGCGATCACTGATCCCGGTGCATGGTTCGCACCGCCGCCGGCGGATGCGGACAAGTACTCGCGCGGCGTGGTCGGGATCGTCACCGGCTCGGCGCAGTATCCGGGGGCAGCACTGCTCTCCGTCGCATCCGCACTGCATAGCGGTTGCGGCATGGTGCGCTGTTACGGACCGCACGAGGAACTTGTCGTGCAGGCGTACCCGGAAGTTGTTCCGGCGCCGCGCAGCGCAATCGACACTGCCCATCGCACACAGGCGTGGGTCGTCGGTTGCGGACTCGGCACCGATGATGACGCGGCGGCAGCGCTGGCTGCAGTGCTCGCAAAGGATGCGCCTGCTGTGGTGGATGCTGATGCGCTCACACTGCTCTCGATGCGCGCGCCACTGCGCGATGCGCTGGCTGCCCGCGAAGGGCGCGTCACGATTCTGACTCCGCATGCCGGCGAGGCCGCTCGCCTCGGCTCGGGGTACGGATTGCAGCTCGACCTCGTCAGTGATCGGCTCGGATCGGCACGTGCGCTCGCCGACGCTACGAAGTGCATCGTGCTGCTCAAAGGACCGAGCACTCTCATCACGAACGGCGCACACTTCCTTGCCACACCGCTGCTCGGTTCGCAGTTGGCGACCGCCGGCAGCGGCGACGTGCTCGCCGGACTCATCGGCGGCGCACTTGCTCGGTGGTCCGCAGCTTCGCCGATCGCAATCCCGGCAGCCATGGAGCTCGCTGCAGCCGCAGCAATCCGCCATGCGGCCGCCGCCGCACCCGAGGACACCACGGCGTCGGACCTCGTCGAGGGCCTGCAGCAGATGTGGTGATCTTCGGCAAGAATGGCGCCGTGGCAGTCGTGAACAGCAACCGCGCTTACGCCGAGATCGACCTCCGGGCCCTCTCCTCCAATGTCCGTGCGCTCAAGCGGATGATCGGCGACGCCAAGTTCATGGCCGTCGTGAAAGCCGACGCCTACGGTCACGGTGCCGTCGAATGCGCACGTGCCGCGCGCGATGCGGGTGCCGACTGGCTCGGTGTGTGCTTCATCGACGAGGCACTCGAACTTCGTCGTGCCGGCATCGACGGACCGATCCTCGCTTGGCTGCTGTCAGAGGACGACGACTTCGTGGCCGCGATCGAGTCGGACATCGATCTCAGCGTCACGAGCGTTGCCGAGTTCAAGCGCGTCGAGGCAGCGTTCGCGGCCGTCGGTAAACCGATGCGCGTGCATATCGAACTCGACACCGGCCTCGCGCGTGCCGGCGCTGCGCCGTACGAGTGGGAAGAACTCTTCACCCTCGCGAGCGCGGTACGCGTTGTGTCGATGTGGTCGCACATGGCGAATGCGGACACCCCGCTGTCTCCCGTCTACGACTCGCAGCGCGCAGAATTCGAGCGGGCACTCGAGCTTGCGGCCTCGGTTGGGATGGCACCCGATCTGCGGCACATGGCGAATTCCGCCGCAACGCTCGCTCGGCAGGAGTTCCACTACGACATGGTGCGGGTGGGCATGGCAATGTACGGCGTCTCACCGATGGCGGAGGCCGACTTCCCATTCACGCTCTCGCCAGTCATGACATTGCGAGCAGCAGTGACGAAGGTGCGCACTGTTCCTGCCGGTACCGGTGTCTCCTACGGTCACCGGTACGTCACCGACAGAGAGACGCAACTGGCGTTGCTCCCACTGGGATATGCCGATGGACTGCCGCGCGCAGGGACGAACAAAGCGCCAGTACAGCTCAACGGCGCCCGCTACACAGCGTCGGGCACAATCTGTATGGACCAGTTCCTCATCGATGTCGGTAGCGCGAATGTTCGCGAAGGCGATATCGCGACCATCTTCGGTGCCGGTGGACCTTCTGCTCGCGAATGGGGCGACGCATGCGGCACCATCGGCTACGAGATGACCACTCGGCTGGGTTCCCGCGTCGTGAAGCGATTCATCGACTGATGCGAATCCCGACAGCGCAGGACATGCACGCGCTCGGCGTTTCTTTGGGGAAACTGCTGCGCGCTGGTGACCTCGTGCTGCTGGACGGTCCGCTCGGCGCGGGCAAGACAACCCTGACTCAAGGTATTGCCGAGGGGCTCGGGGTGCGCGGGCCGATCACGTCGCCAACATTCGTGATTGCCCGACAGCATCCATCGCTCGTGGAGGGACCGCCCCTCATGCATCTTGACGCATACCGGATCACGACCTGGGACGAACTTGAGGACCTCGGCATCGCCTTCGACATCGACTGCAACGTGACCGTCGCAGAGTGGGCAGCTGGCCGTCTCGAAGGCGTCGCGGACGCGTATCTCACCGTGCACATCACCCGCCATGACGACGACGAGGACCGTGACGTGATCGTGGTGCCGATCGGAGCGCGATGGGAGGGTGTCGATGTTCCTGCTCGCACTTGATACCTCCACACCGATCATCACCGTGGCCGTCATCCGCGACGACACCTTGATCGCCGAAGCCGTCTTCGGTGAGATCGACGGTCCGCAACTGCACGGTGAACAACTCGCGTCGCTCATCGCGGACGTCATGGAGGGATACGAGTACTCCGAACTCGACGGCATCGCTGTCGGGACTGGCCCGGGGCCGTATACGGGCCTGCGCGTCGGACTCGTCACCGCCGAAGTGATTGCCCACGTCCACGGGCTTCCGGTCTTCGGTGTTCCGTCCCTCGATGCAATCGCGAACATGCATCGACGGCACGGTGCCACGGGCATGATCACCACGGTCACCGATGTGAAGCGCAAGGAACACGCGATTGCGCGCTACCAGAACGGCGATCACCCTATCGACGGGCCACGGCTGGTACCGGCGGCGAGCACAGTGCTGAATGGAACTCCGTCAGCGATCGACGTCGCACTCGTGGCGATCGCCCGCGCAAAGCGTGGCGAGGCACAACCCATGGTGCCGATCTACTTGCGGCAACCGGATGTGACGCTCAAATGAGGATCGAGACGTTCGGATGGTGGGACATTCCCGCTGCGCTCGACATCGAGCACGAGTTGTTCCACCTGCAGCCATGGACCGAGGGACAGTTCTGGTCGGAACTCGCAGCTGACAACCGGTACTTCATCGCCGCAATGGAGGATGACGTACTCATCGGCTATGCCGACCTCTTCATCAACACGCCCGACGCGGAGGTCCAGACGATCGCCGTGCGCGGATCGGCACAGGGAAGGGGTGTGGGAACCGAACTCCTCACGTCGATGCTCGCAGCGGCGATTGAACACCAGTGCACGCGCATCCTGTTGGAGGTGCGTGCTGACAATGCGCGAGCGATTGGGCTGTACGAGAAGCACGGTTTCGTGGTCAACGGACGCCGCCCGGACTACTACGCGCTCGGCGTGGATGCTGTGCTCATGGAGCGCCATGTCTGAACCGCTGGTACTCGGAATCGAAACGTCGTGCGACGAAACCGGCGTCGGCATCGTGCGCGGCTACTCGTTGCTTGCAGATGCCGTTGCGACCTCGGTCGACGAGCACGCACGCTTCGGCGGCGTCGTGCCAGAAGTGGCAGCACGCGCACATCTCGAGTCGATGGTGCCTGCGATTGAGCGCGCCACATCGGATGCCGGGATCGCTTTCTCCGATGTAGATGCGATTGCGGTGACGAGCGGGCCCGGACTCGTCGGCGCGCTGCTGGTTGGGGTAGCGGCTGCGAAAGCGCTCGGCCTCGCGCTGAACAAGCCGGTGTACGGCGTGAACCACCTCGCGGCGCATGTGGCTGTCGATCGACTTGAGCACGGACCGCTGCCGCAACCGGCGATCGCGATGCTCGTGAGCGGTGGCCACTCGTCGCTGCTCCGCGTCGACGACGTCGCGTACGCAGTCACGCCGATGGGGCAAACGCTGGACGATGCCGCAGGAGAGGCGTTCGACAAGATTGCCCGCATCCTCGGACTGCCGTTCCCCGGCGGTCCGTGGATCGACAAGGCGGCTGCTGATGGAGATCCCACAGCCATTGCGTTCCCACGCGGACTCACTGCCGAGAAGGATCAGGCGGAGCACCGCTTCGATTACTCGTTCTCCGGGCTGAAGACAGCGGTGGCGCGTTGGATCGAGAAGGCGGAGCGCGAGGGTGTGCAGGTGCCGGTCAACGATGTTGCCGCGTCATTCCAGGAAGCAGTCGTGGATGTGCTGACGCGCAAGGCACTCGACGCCTGCGCGCGCGAAGGCATTGAACACCTGCTCATCGGTGGCGGCGTCGCAGCGAATTCGCGGCTGCGAGCCGTTGTGATCGAACGGGCGTCGAACGTGGGAGTTCAGGTTCGCATCCCATCGCCAAGACTGTGCACGGATAACGGCGCGATGGTTGCATCTCTCGGCGCGCAGCTGGTGCAGAGCGGGATCCGGCCGAGCGCAATGGACTTCCCAGTCGACAGTTCGCTGCCGATCACGGCGATCAGCCGCTAGCGATCGAAAATCTCGAGGAGGGCACCGATCGGCTTGGCAGCTTCGGCCGGGTGTCGAAACTTCCGACCCCGATTGATCCGGTAGTGACTGCGTCGTCCGACTTTGGTGATGGTGATGTAGCCCGCAGCTTCTAGGTCACCGAGGATCATGTGGGCGCGCCGTTCGGTGATGCCGACCTCATCGGCGATGTCACGGATCCGGACGTCCGGATCGCGGCTGATCTGCACGAGCACGTGTCCGTGATTCGAGAGGAAGGTCCATGCAGCCGACATACGTTCAACGTATCAGATTTCTAGTAATTTGACACTAGAAATCAGTTTCATATATATTCCTGCTTCGTGACCAGCAGCTCCGTCGCCCTGCAGAACCTCACGTCCGTCTCCGTCCTCGTCTTCGCCGTGGGATTTTTTGCGGCGCTGGTCAGGAGTGACCTGCGGCTTCCTGACGCGGTCTACCAACTCATCTCCATCTACTTGTTGTTCGGGATCGGCCTCAAAGGCGGGGTCGCCCTGCATCACGCGATACCCGGCCCTGCACCGGTCATCGCCACGATCGCGCTCGGGATCTTCGTGCCGACCCTGGTGTTCCACGCATTGCGGCTGGTGCCCGCACTCGGTCGAGTCGATCGCGGTGCGATAGCCGCGCACTACGGCTCGACGTCGCTCGTCACCTTCTCGGCGACACTCGTCTTCCTCGAGAGTGCCGGGATCGGGTACGAGGGCTATGCGACAACCCTGCTCACGATCATGGAAATCCCCGGCATCCTCGTCGGCATCCTGCTCGCGTCGCGAGGACTCGGCCGACACGTGGCATGGGGCGAGTCAGCACGCGAAGTACTCCTCGGCAAGACCGTTGTCCTGCTCCTCGGCGGCCTCGTCATCGGTGCCATCTCCGGTGACGCCGGCTATCTGAAAGTGCAGCCATTCTTCGTCGACCTGCAGCCGGGCATGCTCGCTCTCTTCCTGATGCATCTCGGATTTGTCGCCGGCTCGCAGCTCCACGCATTGCGCGAGGCAGGTACAAGGCTGTTCGCCCTCGCGCTGGCCTTCCCGCTCGTCACCGGGTCGCTCGGCGTGGCTGTGGCGACGGCGATTGGAATGTCGGAAGGCGGTGCAACAGTGCTTGGCATCCTCTGCGCGAGCGCCTCCTATATTGCAGCGCCAGCAGCGGTCGGCATCGCATTGCCGGAGGCAAACCGCGGACTTCCCATCACGATGAGTATCGGGGTGACGTTCCCGTTCAATCTGCTGTTCGGCATCCCCCTGCTGCACGCATTGGCACATGCCATCAGTGGTTGATCAGTTCCCCGATCAGCGCAAAGGGTTGCTCGCCGATGCGCGTGAGTATCACTGAGTATTCACGGGTCCCTGTGAGTTTCCGCATCCACTGGCTGCGCAACGCTTCGGTGTCTGCGGCGAACGCCCTCTTCACGAGTGTGATGTTGCCTGCGTCCAGTCGCTGCAAGGCGGCGAGCGTGCGCTTGCTCTCAAACGGTAGTGATTCCACGACGCGGTACGCGGTTGCGAACGGTGTGCGCACCGTCGTAGACGCGGAAAGGAAACCGAGGTGCTCGTCGATGCGATGGGCTTCGAGCCTCGCCGCGAGTTGCGTGACCAGTCCGGAGCGCGTGACGACGCCGTTGACGTCGTAGAGCACCTCGTCGACTGGGCCGATGTTCGCGAGTCCGTTGTCGCTGCTCGTGAGTTCGTCGATCACGGCGTCGCCGACGATGGCAATTGCAGTCCGCTGCGCATCGGTTCGCAGCTCGTTGAACCAGATGCTCGCTTCCACGAGGTCGCCGTCGCACTGCACCCACGTCGCTGACGCATACGCGGGGATCGCTGCGTGTGCGATGCCCGGTGCGACTTTCGCGACCATCCGAGGTTTGTTCAGGGCGCAGACCCAGGACCAGCTTGGTGACCAGTCCTCGGGATCGGCGACGCGCTGCCCACTGCGACCGTCGATCGATCGTGGCGCATGCGGGTCGCGGCGGGCCGGATCGAGGAAGTAGGCGTCGCAGTCGGGGAGTGCCATCGTCGTGATGTCATCGACGACGACGTTCCCACGCAGGTCGCGCAGGTTGGCGGCTGCGAAGGCAGCAACCTCGGGGTCGCGTTCAACGCCGATCACGGCCATGCCGGCCGCTGCGAAAGCACGGGCCTCGAGTCCGAGTCCGCAACCAAGGTCCGCGATCGTCCGCACCCCTGCGTCCACGAGCCGACGTGAACGCCAGGCCGCGACCGCCGGTCGGGACGCTTGCTCGAGGCCATCACGGGTGAACCAGAGGCCCTCCGCTGCCACACCCCAACGGCTCGCGGCCCGGGCACGCAGTTCGATCTGGGTCAGCACTGCTGCTCGCTGGGCGGCGTCGAGTCCGAATCGGCTACCGAGGGCGCCCGAGAGCGCCAAGGGATCGCCTCCAGCGGCCGCGAACGCGAGGGCGGGGGCGGCGGCAGGGGTGGTGACCCACGGGGCGTCCATGGGGCAATCCTGCCGTTTTTGTGCTGTGAGGAGCGCTCGCTAGCATTCCGCCTAGCACTCTCCCCGCGAGAGTGCTAAAGCGGTGGAACCCCGCCGCTCGGATTCGCCCGGCACCCGCGACGACGGTGCGAATCCATGTCCCGTTCGTTTATCGCGAAAGTGGAGGTAGACCGTGTCGGTCACCCTCAAGCCGCTCGAGGATCGCATTGTCGTTCAGGCTCTCGCAGCCGAGCAGACGACCGCCTCGGGTCTCGTTATCCCTGACACCGCCAAGGAAAAGCCGCAAGAGGGCAAGGTTGTCGCTGTTGGTCCAGGCCGCTTCGATGTTTTGCTCGGCCCTGTTACCGTAATTGTATGCACCAACATAGCTCATGGCCAACACTGCACCAATCACTAACACCAGTGCCAAGGCACTGAGAGCCACGATCATGCCCTTACCAATCTTGCTTTTGCTTTGTGTCATTGTGATCTCCATTGAGTTAGTACGTGAATTGTACAGTATGCCACTGCACTGTGTCAACTGCAGTTTATTCGAACAAATCGGTGCGGTAAAAATAGTAACTGAGACCCGCGGATAGAACCACGCCCAGCACCGCAGCCAAGATCACTACCCAAAAAGGTGGTTCAATCTCATCCTCGAGATACTGAAAATCGCTCATGGGCCTGCGCACAAATGACGCTGTGATATGTTTGTCTATCAGTGCCATAAACTGGCCCCGGTCTACATTGTCCAGGCCCTGGAGATCGTCCCTGAGTTGTACCTTGAACAGTTCTTGTTTGCTCCAGCTGCTGACTTCTACCCATTCAATGTGAGGCCACTGGGTCACTCCCACCACCACCAACACATCGTTTTTCTTGCCACCCAACCAAGCAGCTTCCAAGGCCTGCATATAGCTACGATCCCCAGTATTGACGAATATCAACACCACATTGGCCTGCTTGCTAGGACCCAGGCGACGCAGTGTGACAGACAAAGCATGATTCCATTCGCGCAGTTCGGGCACTGGCACTCCCACAGCCAACACACGATCCACGTGATACAAATCATAGATCCCATTGGGATAAGGAGGTATCATAGCACCAAATTTCTGTTGCAACAAGGGATTGGCGTGCCATAGGCTGTCGGGCACAGCTTTGACATAGTTCACGAACTCACGGGCTCGGCTGCAAGGGTCGCCCACGCGGATTTGGTTGTAACGCGCTGGGTCCGGGGTCATCCACACCGACTGGCTGGTACTGTCTCGGCTGTCTATAGAGAACGACCCGATGGTGCTTTGGGCGTTCCAATTCACGGTGTAGTGCTGTTCGTAACAGGTATCACAGGTCTGGG
>CAXBQV010000011.1:0-25296 GCA_963978265.1 uncultured bacterium
GCTGCGACCGAACGCCTCCGCCTGCTCGACGACAATCCGCGCGAGTTCTCCGGCAGCACCAGCCTCAAGGCGGATGTTGATGAAACCCGGTCCGGCGATGTCGACCGCGTCGACGCTCGGCAATGCGCGAAGCCCCGCAGCAATCACCTCGGCCACCTCGCGCGGCGGGCGACCAGCCTGCTTGGCGAGCTGCAGTGCAGCCGTCGTTGCCCAGTCGCCATGGTCGCGGTTCTTCGGTCGCTCGATGACGACCGCCTCCGGAACCTCGATTTCGAGTCGACCATCCGACGCGGCTGCGCGCAGGACGTCGACAACGAGCGTCGAGAGTTCTTCGGGAGTCATGCGCGAAGCCTAACTGGGGCATTCGTTGCATACGTTGCTGCGCTGCTACCCTCGCCGCGCAAGCCTCCGTAGCTCAGGGGATAGAGCATCAGTTTCCGGTACTGAGGGCCGCAGGTTCGAATCCTGCCGGGGGCGCAATCAGCCCAATCGCTTGTCGATCCACTCCTGCCAACTCGGTGGCAGGTCGGCGATGCCGCGCAGATGCGGCAGTGCGTCGTCGTCACCGAGCTTGGCCGCATTCGCTGTGGCAATGGTGACACCGTGCTGCGGACGGTGCAGCACCTCGATTGCATCACCAGCACCGACGTCGCCTTCGGTCACGATCGCGAGGTACACACCGGGGCGACGGGCGTCGCTGAATTCCTGCACCAACTTCGGGCGGTCCCAGAAGCCGGCGAACACACGGCATGCAATGCGTGGTTGCACAACTTGCACGACTGCCGAACCGATCCGCCACTGCTCGCCGATGACCGCGTTCGTGAGATCGATGCCGTTGGTCGTGAGGTTCTCGCCGAACGATCCGTGCGGTAGTGCGCGGCCGATCTCGCCCTCCCACCACTGTGCATCCTCGCGCGCGTACGCGTACACCGCTTTGTACGGGCCGCCGTGATGTTTGCGGTCCATGACGCGATCGCCGTCGACGTGGTCGTCGAACAGCTGCACGCGATGTGACACTGGACGCTTGTCGATGCCGGTCTCCGGATTGCTTCCGGTCCACGGCTCACCCGTGTGGAGATCGGCCGCAATGTTGACGGAGAGAACCTTCATTCGCCGTGCTTGTAGTACTTCGCGTAGTCGGGAGCGAGCGGTTGCTTGCCGAGAATGAGATCCGCAGCGCGTTCGGCAACCATCATCACCGGCGCATAGATGTTTGCATTCGTGACGAACGGGAACACCGACGCATCGACTACGCGCAGACCCTCGACGCCGTGCACCTTCATCGAGTTCGGATCGACGACTGCCAGCTCGTCGGTGCCCATGCGGGCTGTGCACGACGGATGCAGGGCGGTCTCCGCATCGCGCGACACCCAGTCGAGGATCTCCTGATCTGTTTCGACCGACGGTCCGGGCGAGATCTCGCCACCGTTGAACTCGGCCATCGCCGGCTGGTTCAGGATGTGCCGGGCCTGGCGGATCGCCTCGATCCATTCACGACGATCGTTTTCGGTGCTCAAGTAGTTGAACTGCAGTGCGGGATGCACTTTCGGATCCGTGCTCTTGAGCCGGATCTGTCCGCGCACATCGGAGTACATCGGGCCGAGGTGCACCTGATAGCCGTGGCCCTTCGTCGGCTTCGTGCCGTCGTAGCGGATGGCAACCGGCAGGAAGTGGTACATGAGGTTCGGCCACTTCACCGTGTCATTGCTGCGCGTGAAGCCACCGCCTTCGAAGTGATTCGTGGCGGCCGCGCCCTTGCGGAAGAACAGCCAGAGGAAACCGATCCACGGCATCCGCCACTTCTGCAGCTGCGGTTGCATCGAGACCGGCTTCTTGCACGAGTACTGCACGTACACCTCGAGGTGGTCCTGCAGGTTCTGCCCGACGCCGGGCAGGTGATGCACGACATCGACGCCGACTTCACGCAGATGCTGCGCATCGCCGATACCGGAGAGCATGAGCAACTGCGGAGTGTTGATTGCACCGCCGCACAGGATGATCTCCTTGCCGCGGATGGTCTGCGTGGTGCCGCGGATGGTCGCCTGCACGCCGACCGCCTTGCTGCCTTCGAAGACAACTTTGCGCACGAACGCCAACGTCTTCACTGTGAGGTTGGGGCGGTGCTTTACCGGATGGATGTAAGCGCGTGCAGATGACAGTCGACGTCCGCGTTTCACGTTCTTGTCGAACGGTCCGACGCCCTCCTGCTTGAAGCCGTTCACATCGTCCGTGCGCGGCCAACCGGCCTGCTCGGCCGCTTTGAAGAACGCCTGGAACAGCGGATTCTTCGCCGGGCCCTTCTCGAGTTCGAGCGGGCCGTCGTATCCGCGCCACGGACTGTTCGGAACGCCGGTCGCGTTCTCCATCTTCTTGAAGTACGGCAGGCAGTGCGCGAAGTCCCAGTTCTCGCAACCGGGCGTCGTCGCCCATCGGTCGTAGTCCATCGGATTGCCGCGCTGGAAGATCATGCCGTTGATGGAGCCCGAGCCGCCGAGCACCTTGCCACGAGCGTGATACACGCGACGGCCGTTCATGAACGGCTCCGGTTCGGACTCGTACTTCCAGTCGTAGTACTTCCAGCCGATCGGATACGTGAGTGCGGCTGGCATATGGATGAAGACGTCGAACTTCCAGTCGCTCCGACCGGCTTCCAGCACCAACACCTCGTTGTTGGGATCGGCGCTCAGGCGGTTTGCGAGCACACTTCCGGCGGAACCGCCACCAACGATGATGTAGTCGTACGTCTTCGACACTGCTTGCTCCAATAATGAGGACCTGCCTGCCTGACTCTCGTCAAGCAGGCAGGTCCAACGGTAGTAACGAAAGGACTACATCTTCCCGAGCCAGGCGTTGACCTTGTCCGGGTTGGCGGCGATCCACTTCTGCGCTGCGGCAGCCGGATCCATACCGCCTTCAATGTCCGCGGCGACCGCGTTCTGGTCGTCGTTCGTCCAATTGAAGTTCTTCACGATGGTCGCGAAGATCGAGCCCGAATCCAACAGCTTCTTGGTCGCGAGCTTCATGAGGATGGTTTCGGGGTAGTCCGTGAGACCGCTTGCCTTGCCCGCATCCGACCAGTCGTTCGCAGGGAAGTTCACGCGCGATGTCTTCAGACCCGGCATCTTCACGAAGAAGGTCTGCGGCTCGTAGAAGTACGCGATTGCCGGGGTCTTGTTCTCCTCAGCCTTCGTCAGCACGTCGATGAGTGCTGCTTCGGAACCGGTGGAGATGACCTTGAAGTTGAGCTTGTTCGCCGAGATCATCTTCTCGCCGATGGTGGTGTATCCGGGCGGGCCCTCGTACCAAGCACCCTTGCCGCCGGAATCAGCCGTTGCGAAGAGCTTCGCGTACTTGTTGAGGTTCTTCGAGTCGGTGATGTCCGGGTACTTCTCGACCATCCACGGCGCGACGTACATGCCGATGCGTCCGATGTTGCCGTTCGGGCCGACTTCGACGATCGCACCACGATCGACCCAGTCCTTCCAGCGGCCGCCGCCCCAGTCCTCGATGATGACATCGGTGGAGCCGGCTTCCATGGCGTCGTACGTGACGCCGGCTTCTTCAAGCGTGGTCTGGTTGATGGTGCAACCCTGCGCCTTTGCAACTTCGGTCACAACCTGTGCCGACGCGGTGTAGCCGTTCCAAGCGTGCATGGCCATGCCCCATGTGCCGCAATCACTGGCAGCGGCAGACGAATCCGCGGGTGCTGCTGTGTCATTGACGGAGCTGCACGCCGACAGCACGAACGCTGCGGTTGCAACCAGGGACACCATCGCCACACGATGACGACGGAAAATCTCCATTACCCCTCCTCGAGTAAGAGTGCTGTGAGCCTAAACACACCGCTCGAAGGGCAGGAAGGATTTGGGGCAAAACCCGCGCCTAGCGGGGGTCACGATTCCATATACGCACGGACGCGGTTGCACGGACGTCCCACAGTATGGATCTGGACGGATCAGGCGCGCTTGGCCGTCGCTTGCGCGATCCGGTCGATCATGACGCCGAGCAGGAGAATCACCGCACCGGCCACCAGGCCCTTGCCCTGCAAGTCGGGTTTCGATCCGCCGAGGATCACGAGGTACCCCAGGCCACCAGCGCCGACAAAGCCGCCGATGACGATCACCGCGAGCACGAAGATCATGCCCTGGTTGGTGGCGAGCAGCAGCGATTTCTTCGACGCCGGCAATTGCACCTTCGAGATGAGTTGCCAGGTGCTGGAGCCCGCCGCCGTCGCTGCCTCCATGATGCCGGCGGGTACTGCGCGGATGCCCTCGCCGACGATCTTCACCACGACCGGAATCGAATACACGATGCCCGTCGCGATAGCGGTGAATCGGGTGGCATCGAAAAGACCGAGCATCGGAATGAGGTACACGAACGCGGGCATCGTCTGACCGGCATCCATGAACGGACGCAGCGCCGCGTCCGCCCGGTCGCTGCGACCCACCCACACGCCGAGCGCGACACCAACGAGCATCGTGAGCAGGGTGGCCACGATGGTTTGTGTGAGCGTGATCATGGCCTCGAACCACAACCCCGAGATGACGATGAGCGTCAGCAGCGAGGCCGTCAGGACCGCAATTCGAGTGCCCGCGAGGATGAGTGCGATGAGCACGATCGCGGCGAAGGTGATGAACCACGGTCCTTGCGCAAGCGTGTCCTCGATCGGATTGAGCACCGAGTAGGAGATGAAGTTCTTGAAGCCGGAGGTGATGAAGTACAGGTTGGTGGTAATCCACTTCACCGCTGTGTTGGTTGCATCCGACAACTGCTTCGAGAACACGAGCTGCTCAGGCCACACCGCCGCCCACAGCATCGAACGCGACAGGAAGACCGACACGATCGCGAGCACACCGGCGATACCCACCTTGATGCGACGGCGCTTGATCTGTTCCGGCGTCGGCGGAATGAACGACATCTGCCGCTTCGCCGCAGCACTCGTGCTGCGGTCGAGCAGAATCGCCACGAACACGACGGCGAGCCCGGCCACGAAGCCGTCGCCGGTGTTGCGGATCGTGAGTGCCTGCACCACCGGCTTGCCGAGACCCGGCGCCGCGATGAGCGCCGCAATCACGACGAACGACAGGGCCGCCATCACCGTTTGGTTCACGCCGAGCACGATCATCTGCTTCGCCATTGGCAATTGCACCTTGAGCAGCGTCTGCCGTTCAGTGGCGCCCATCGATTCCGATGCCTCCACCGGCGAGTGGTTGACGGTACGAATTGCGTGGGACGTGATGCGGATGGCGATCGGGATGCTGTACACCATCGTGGCGATCGTCGCCGATGCTTCACCGATGAGGAAGAAGAGTGCGAGCGGTGCGAGGTACACCAGCGTCGGCAGGATCTGCGCGAGGTCGAGGAACGGTGTGAGCACTTTCAGCACCCGATCCGACCGCCCCGCCCACACGCCCAACGGAATGCCGATGGCGAGCGAGAGGATCACAGCTGCCGCCGTCATGGCGAAGGTGTCCATCGTCGGCTGCCACATACCGAGGACTGCGCAGCCGAGCAGCAGCGAGACTGCGAGCACCATCACGCGGAAACGGCTCGTCGCGTACACGACGAACGCAACGATGCCGACGACGCCGAGCCAACCGATAAGCGGAATCACCGCACCCGACGCCGGCACCGAGATGACCGCGCGGATGACTTCCACGAATCCCGAGATGAATGCGCGGATCGGATTGAACAGGTAGATAAACGCCGGGCTCGTCGTGCGGTTGCCTCGGATGGACGCCGCCGCATCACCGAAGGCAGTGGTGACCGACGTGTTCTCCGCGACGGGCAGCTCGAGGGTGGCCTGTCCGTTGAACACGCGCGAGAGCGCGACCCACACCACGAAGAGGCCGAGCAGTACCCAGCCCTTCTTCTCCGCGATGCGCTGCAGCATCAGGCAACCCCGGAGATCATCGCGAGCACATCTTCAGCGGTGACGATGCCCAGCGCCTGACCGTTCTCGACCACGCGCAGCGGCCGATGATCGGAGAGGATCACCTTGCTCGCGTCGCGGATGATGGTGTCGGCCGGCAGTTCGGGACCGGTCGTGTCCTCCCCCGGGCGCGCAGGCCGTGCGAGATAACGCAGCGTCAACACATGCGACTTCGCGAGGTCCCGGACGAAGTTCTCCACGTACTCATCCTTCGGATTCGCAACGAGCTCCTCCGGCGTGCCGACCTGGATGAGCGCGCCGTCACGCATGATCGCGATGCGATCGCCGACTTTCGCCGCTTCCTGCAGGTCGTGGGTGATGAACACCATGGTTTTGCCGAGTTCGTGATGCAGGCGGATGACTTCGTTCTGCATGTCACGCCGGATGAGCGGATCGAGCGCGGAGAAGGGTTCGTCGAGGAACATCACCTGCGGGTCGACGGCGAGTGCGCGGGCGAGTCCGACGCGCTGCTGCATGCCGCCGGACAATTGCTCCGGGTACGCCTCGCTGTAGCCCTGCAGTCCGACGAGCTCGATCACGTCGTGTGCGCGCTTGTGACGATCCGCCTTGCTCACACCATTGATCTCGAGTGCATATCCGATGTTGTCGACGACCTTGCGGTGCGGCAGCAGGCCGAAGTGCTGGAACACCATCGAGAACTTCGTGCGGCGGATTTCGCGCAGGCGCTCGGCGTTGACCTTCAGGAGATCCTCGCGCTCGAACAGCAGTTCGCCAGCCGTGGGTTCGATCAATCGGGTCATGCAGCGCACGAGTGTGGACTTGCCGGAGCCCGAGAGACCCATGACGACGAACACTTCGCCCGGCGCGACGTCGAAGGACACATCGCGGACGGCGATCGTGTTGCCGGTCTTGTTGCGCAGTTCGGTGCGACTGAGGTCTGCGTCGGGGGTGCCGATGATCTTGTCGGCGTTCGGGCCGAAGACCTTCCAGACATTGCGTACCGAGAGTGTGGGCTGGGTCATGCCGTGTCCCCTTCCGCGGAGAACCATCCCGAGCGTGCCGGGGTGGTGTTGCGCCAAATGTGCTTCGGTTCGAGGTATTCGTGAAGTCCCGACACGCCCAATTCGCGACCGAAACCGGATTGTTTGAATCCGCCCCACTCGGCCTCGGGACGGTAGGGCCCGTAGTCGTTGATCCAGATGGTGCCGTGCCGCAGCGCGTTGGCGACCCGCTCCGCCTTTGCAAGGTCGGTCGTCCACACGCCACCGCTCAGGCCGTAGATGGTGTCGTTGCCGAGGCGGACCGCGTCGACTTCGGTGTCGAACACCTCGACGGTGAGGACCGGGCCGAACGATTCGTCCTGCACGCAGCGCATGTGGGTGTTGCAGTGGTCGAGCACCGTCGGTTCGAAGAACCATCCGCGCTCGAGTCCCGGCCGCGACGACCGCTTCCCACCGGTGCGCAGAACGGCACCTTCCGCGATGCCGTCATCGACATACTTCTGCACCTTCACCATGTGCGCCTCACTGATGAGCGCACCGGTCTCCGCCTGCGGATCGTTCGGGCCACCGAGTCGGATCCGTTCCGCGCGTGCAACGATCGCATCGACGACCTGGTCGCGGACGCTGCGTTCGACGAGCAGTCGGGTTCCCGCGGAGCACACCTGCCCCGAATGGAGGAAGGCGGCGGTGACCGCATTGTCGATCGCGGCATCGAGGTCTGCGTCGGCGAAGATGATGTGCGGGTTCTTGCCGCCGAGTTCGAGCGCGACCTTCTTCACGGTGTTGGCAGCCGCCGCCATGATCCGCTTGCCGGTCACGAGTCCACCGGTGAACGACACGAGGTCGATGCGCGGATCGGACGACAGCGGTGCGCCGACAACAGCGCCTGCGCCCATCACGAGGTTGGCGACACCGGTGGGCGTTCCCGCTTCGATCAAGGTGCGCATGAGCAGCGCGGCAGTGGACGGCGTGAGTTCACTCGGCTTCATCACGAACGTGCAGCCGGCAATGAGCGCGGGCGCAACCTTCCACGCGATCTGGAGCAACGGGTAGTTCCACGGTCCGATCAATCCGCACACGCCGACCGGCTCGTAGACGACCTTGCTCACGATCTCGGGGCGACCGACGTCAACCGTTCGTTCGTGCAGTTCGCGGCCGATGTTCGCGAAATGACGGAACACCGACACGATGTCGGCGATGTCGTATTCCGCTTCGACGAGCCGCTTCGCGGTGTCGGCACTCTCGGCTGCTGCATACACGGCAGCGTCGCGCTCGATGAGATCTGCGACGCGACTCACGAGGTCGCAGCGCTGCTGCAACGTCCAGTGCGGGAACGGGCCGGCGTCGAACGCGTGGCGTGCCGCCGCTATGGCTGCATCGACATCGCCGGCCGTTGCTTCGGCTGCGGTGGCGACGAGGGATTGGTCGTAGGGGCTGCGGATCTCGCGCACGACGCCGTCGCTGGAATCACGCCACTCCCCTGCGATGCACAACTGCACGTGCGCCACCAGTGCGTCCTCTCGTCGGATGCCGAAATCGTTGGCGCTGCCACTGCAAGCGTCAAGGCTTCTGGCGGATCCTGCGCCTAGCCGTCGAGTTGGCGCTTGCGCATGAGCACGAACTCGTCGAGCTCCGCCTTCACCTGCGGATCCATCTCCGGCATCACGTACTCACCAAGCTTCTTCTCGACGATGTCTCCGGCACGGATGTCCATCGTCTTCGAGCCGTTGCGGCTCCACCGGTCGTAGTTGTCGGAGTTCGACAGCCACGGGCGGTAGAAGCAGTCGCGGAACCGTTCCATCGTGTGCATGGTGCCGAGGAAGTGACCGCCGTGACCGGCTTCCACGTGCGCTTCGAACGCGAGGTCGGCGTCGTCGAATGTCACCGGCGAGAACTCGTGGATGAGCATCTCGAGGATCTCGACGTCGATGACGAACTTCTCGTATCCCGCAACGAGACCGCCTTCGAGCCAGCCGGCGGTGTGCATGACCATGTTCGTGCCGGCGAGGAAAGTCGGCATCATCGTCATCATCGTCTGGATACCGGCCTGGGCGTCGGGCATCTGCGCGGAGTTGAGACCACCACCACCGCGGAACGGCAGGCCGAAGTGCCGCGCGATCTGGCCGGTGCAGAGCAAACCGAATCCGGATTCGGGCGTGCCGAACTGCGGCGAACCCGACTGCATGTCGATGTTCGAGAGGAAGGATCCGAAGATCACCGGGGCACCCGGACGGATGAGCTGCACGAGCGCGATGCCGGTGAGGGCCTCCGCAATCTGCTGCGCAAGTGACGCGGCGATCGTGACCGGGCTCATCGCACCCATGAGGAGGAACGGCGTGCAGATGACCGGCTGCGCGGCAAGTGCGTACTCGCGCAGCGAATCGAGCATGCGATCGTCCCAGCGCAGCGGTGAATTGCAGTTGATGAGCGAGAACAGGGCGGGCGTCTTCTCGATGTTGGCACGTCCGCCGTGCAGGATCTCGGCGATCTTGATGACATCGCGCGCGTTCACGTCCGTGACGACATTGCCCATGAAGATCTTGTCGGTCAGCGTTGCCGCTGCGTACGCCATGTCGAGGTGGCGGGAGTCGAGGGAGAGGTCGTTCGGTTCGCACACCACGCCACCGACGGAATCCATCGCATCGAACGACTGGGCGAGCTTGCAGAAGTTCTCGAAGTCGGCGTACGAGGCGTCGGTGCGCTTGCCACCGCGCTGCACGAACGGCGGGCCGTAGACGCCGCTGAACACCATCGCGTCACCGCCGACATGCACGCTGCGCTTCGGATTGCGCGCCTGGATGTCGAACTCACGCGGCGCCTTCGCAATCTGGTCGACGATCCAGTCGGGATCGAACTTCACGTTGTCGCCCTCGACGGTCTGACCGGCCTCGCGCAACATCTCGACGGCCCACGGACTCATGAACTCGACGCCCATCTCCGACACGATGCGACGCCACCCGGCATCGAGTTTCGCCATCGCCTCTTCGCTGAGGATTTCGTAACGCGGCATCGTGTTGCGGAACACGGCGACTCCTTATTGACGGTCCGACTTGTGCGAATATACAGTGGCGATGTGGAACGATGGTTCCACAATATGAAACCTTGGCCCAACGGCGAAGTGGGGCAGATGACCGAGCGATCGCAACGGACTGACGCACCGACCGGTGCGCAGGCGATCGAACGCGCCAGCACACTGCTGCTGCATATCATGGAAGCGCAGACCGCACCGCATCTCACCCAGTTGGCGACCGCACACGACCTCGCGAAGAGCACGACCTCGCGCATCCTGTCCGCACTCGAGCGGCAACAACTCGTCGCACGCGACGCCGTCGGTGCGTTCATCCCCGGACCGGCACTCACACGATTCGCACGAACACGCGCCGGCGAACTCGATCTTGTGCAGCAGTACCGCCCCTTGCTCGAGCGCCTCGCAAGCCTCACCGGTGAGACCGCGAATCTCGCGATCGCCGCAAACGGTGCCGTCGAACTGCTCGACCAGGTGGACGGGCAGTACCTGCTCGGTACGCGCAATTGGGTGGGGTCGTCGGTGCCGTTGCACTGCTCGGGCCTCGGCAAGGTGCTGCTCGCATTCGGTGCCGCCGAGATTCCGCCGGGCCGCCTCGAACGCCGCACCGAGAAGACAATCGCCACGCGCGCAGAGCTCGTCGCCGAACTCGATCAGGTGAAGCGACGCGGTTTCGCCGTCATCCGTGATGAACTCGAAGAGGGACTCACCGCAATCGCGGCGCCGATCCGCGAGGCCGATGGCCGCGTTGTCGCCGCCGTCTCCGTCACCGGTCCGAGTTCGCGCATCACCGCTGCACGCACTCCCAGTCTCGGTCTGCTGCTCGTCGATGAAAGCCGTAGATTCTCCCCACACAGTCGCACTCGTTCGCACCGAAAGGACGGCGCCGCATGAGCCACGAGGAAATCATCGAAGGTCTGTTCAACGAGACGATGGCCGGCAACGGTCCTCGCGTCATCGAACTCACCAACCAGGGTCTCGCCGAGGGGCTCACCCCGAGCCAGATCCTGTTCGATGCGCTGATCCCGTCACTCGAGGAAGTCGGGGCACGGTTCGAGCGCGGCGACTATTTCGTCCCCGAGATGCTCATCGCGGGCAAGGCCATGTCCGGTGCGCTCGACATCCTGCGCCCTCTCCTCGCTGACACCGGCGCGGAGTCCGTCGGCACCTTCCTCATGGGAACCGTGAAGGGCGACGTCCACGACATCGGCAAGAACCTCGTGAACATCATGCTCGAGGGTGCCGGTTTCACCGTCGTCGATATCGGCGTGCAGGCGGGCCCGGAGAAGTTCATCAAGGCGATCGAGGAACACAAGCCGGACATCGTCGGCATGTCCGCATTCCTCACCACCACGATGCCGATGTTCAAAACGAACATCCACGAGATCACGAAGGCCGGACTGCGCGACGACGTCATCATCATGGTCGGCGGCGCTCCCGTGACACAGGAATACGCGGACGTGGTCGGTGCGGACGGATACGCCGCGGACGCGTCAACCGCTGTTCGGCGCGCGAAGGAACTGCTGGAGAAGCGCCGGGCTTCCAGCGCCGCAACGGGCGCATCGGTCTGATCATGTCCGGCATCGGCGCGAAACTGGAGCACGTCGTCAAGAAGCCCATCTGGGATTGCCGGATGTGCGGTCAGTGCGTGCTGCACTCGACCGGGATGACCTGCCCGATGACGTGCCCGAAGACGTTGCGCAACGGCCCGTGTGGCGGTGTCCGCGAGGACGGCCATTGCGAAGTCATTCCGGAGATGCGCTGCGTCTGGACGAAGGCGTACGAACGCACCGTCATGCTGCCGCTCCCCCGCGTCTGGAAAGAGGAGTACAACGATCTCCGTCCGCCGGTCGACAACCGACTGCAGGGCACATCGTCGTGGGCGAACCTCTTCAGCGGACGTGACCGGCAAACGCCGGCCGGCTGGGCTGCGAGCGAGTGATGTCGCGTCTTCGTGAGCTGCTCGAATCGGGGCAGCAGGTCTTCACCGCCGAGTTCCCCGTCATCGACGGACCCAACATGCACAAGGTCGCGCAGGCTGCCGCACGACTGCGCCCGTGGTTCGACGCCGTCAACGCCACGGACAATCCTGCGGCAAACGCGCATGCATCAAATGTGGCGTCCGCAATTGCGATGCAACAGCACGGACTCGAGCCGATCCTGCAGATCGTCTGCCGCGACAAGAACCGCCTCGCAATCCAGGCCGACCTCTCCGGGGCAGCACTGCACGGCATCACGAACGTCTCGATGCTCACCGGCGACGACGTGACGGCTGGCGACGAGCCGGAAACGCGTCGGGTGTTCGACGTCGACGGACCGATTGCGGTCCGCATCGCCAAGACGCTGCGGAACGGCACCTACCTATCGGGCCGGAAGATCAATCCAGCGCCGGACTTCTTCATCGGCGCCGTCGAGAATCCGGCCGCACCGCCATTCGACTACCGCGTGCAACGCGTGGAGAAGAAAGTGGAAGCCGGTGCGCAGTTCCTGCAACTGCAGATCTGCTACCACCCCGATCGACTCGAGAACTTCATGCGCGGCTGCGTCGCTGCCGGATACACGATTCCGATCATCCCGACGATCGTGCTCGTCAAGAGCGTGCGACCGTTGCAGTTCATGCATGACAAGGTGCCGGGCATCGATATTCCACAAGGCACGATCGATCGCGTCGCACATGCAGCGGATCAAGCAGAAGCCGCGTATCAACTCGTACTCGAACAGGCACAGCACGCACTTTCATTGCCCGGTGTTCGGGGGCTGCATGTCACCGACTTCCGCAATGACGATACGCTCGACCGGCTGATGACCGACCTCGGTCGTTCTCCGCGTAACCACTGATAGGACCCACCATGCACACCGTCATCAGCAGCCCCACCAAGACTGTGACCATCGGCCACGATCAGCCGTTCTGCATCATCGGTGAGCGCATCAACCCCACCGGTCGCAAGAAGTTCCAGGAGGAACTGCGCGCCGGCAATCTCGACACCATCCGCGTCGACGTCGAGCAGCAGGTCGCGGGCGGAGCCGATGTGCTCGACGTCAATATGGGCGTGCCGTTGACCGACGAGCCCGATCTCATGCGCCAAGCAGTGAAGCTCGTGCAGTCGATATCCGACCTCCCCATCTGCATCGACTCCTCCGTGATCGAAGCACTGCAGTCGGGCCTGGAGGCGTACGAGGGCAAGGCACTGGTGAACTCCATCACCGCCGAGGACGAGCGGATCGAAGCAGTACTGCCACTGGTCAAGAAGCACAACGCCGCCATCATCGGTCTCACGAACGACGACACCGGTATCCCCATGACCGCGGAAGAACGACTCGCGATGACCGACAAGTTGGTGCGTGCGATGGAGAAGTACGGCATCCCGCTCGAGGATCTCGTCATCGATCCGCTGTGCATGACCGTCGGTGCGGATCCCACCGCAGCGGTCGTCCTCTTCGAGACGCTCCACCTCATCAAGGAGAAGTACGGACTCAACACGACCATCGGTGCATCGAATGTGTCGTTCGGCTTGCCCAATCGACATGTCGCGAACGCTGCATTCCTTCCGATGGCCATGCAGGCGGGTCTCACGAGTGCGGTGATGGATGCACGCACCGAGGGCATCGTCACCGCTGTTCGCGCAGCGGACCTGATGCTCGGAAATGACCCGTGGGGCGGCAACTGGATTGCCCGCTTCCGCGCAACCCAGGCAGCAGCAGGAGCTTGAGATTTCCCGGTTCGACAAACCCAACGAGGATGAATTCGTTGCGACCCCCGACGGGTCGACGCGTGTTCATCTGACGTATCGCGTCCTCGACAAGGACCCGAAGGTCGCACCGGTCGAGAAGAACATCACCGTTCCCGGTGGCGTGAGCGCATTCGATGCGGCGTCGTGGAACGGCATCGCCATCGACTCCACCTGTGGCGGACACGGCACCTGCAAGAAGTGCAAGATCAAAGTCACCGACGGCAGCATCCCTCCCTCGCGCCTCGACCACCGAGCATTCACGCCCGACGAGATCGCCGATGGGTGGCGGCTCGCATGCATGGTGCGTGCGACTGCCGACACGAAGTTCGACGTCCCACCGCTTGTCACGCGCCCGAAGGCCGCAACCGTCGGCGTCGGTCGGCAGGTGATCCTGCGTCCGGCGGTGCAGAAGCGGTACCTGGAACTCAGCGAGCCCACGCTGCACGATCAACGCACGGATATCGACCGGGTGCTCGAAGCGATCGACGATCTCGAAGTCGACTGCTCGCTGGACCTGCTGCGTCGGATCCCGAAGGCGTTGCGCGCCGGCAACTTCAAGGTCACCGCTGTGATCGTCGACAAGGAACTCATCGATGTGCAGCCGGGCGACACCACCGCCACGCGCTATGGCGTTGCC
This sequence comes from uncultured bacterium, assembly GCA_963978265.1. Classification (GTDB taxonomy): domain Bacteria; phylum Actinomycetota; class Actinomycetes; order S36-B12; family UBA5976; genus JAKALQ01. The sequence goes on from CAXBQV010000011.1 coordinate 14,288, forward strand.
TACGACCTCGGCACCACCACCGTGGTTGCCACGCTGCTCGATCTCAACACCGGCACACCGGTGGCTGTGCGCTCGATGCTCAACAAGCAGCAGCCGTTCGGCGCCGACGTCATCAGCCGGATCAGCGCGACGATGATGGACCCCACTGCCCTCGACCGCCTGCGCGACCTCGCGCAGGCCACACTCGCGGAACTCACCGCGGAAGTGTGCGAGGAGGGCCAGGTTGATCCGAACGACGTCTACGAGGTCGCGCTCGCAGGCAACGCGACGATGACGCAGTTGCTGCTCGGGATTGATCCCGAACCGCTGGGCGTTGCGCCGTTCATCATGGCGTCGAAGGACTACCCGGAAGTGTCCGCGAAGGAACTCGGCATCGTCGTGCATCCGAATGCGCGCGCCGTGATCCTGCCGTCGCTCGGGGCGTACGTCGGCGGCGACATCGTGTCCGGTGCGCTGGCATCCGGCATGGATCGCGACAAGCGACTCCGTCTGTTCATCGATGTCGGCACCAACTGCGAAATCATCCTCGGCGACGGCGAAACACTTCTTGCCACCGCAGCACCCGCAGGTCCGGCATTCGAGGCCGCGTCCATCAAGTGCGGCATGCGCGCGGCCCCCGGCGCCATCGAGATCGTGAAGATCAAGGACGGTGCACTCGAGATCGGCACCATCGACGACGCGCCTGCGATCGGCATCTGCGGTTCGGGCCTCGTCGATGCGTGTGCCGCACTCAACGGCATCGGACTGCTCGATGCATCCGGCAAGTTCGTCACCGATGAGCAGGCCCGCGAGATTTCGCCGTCGCTCGCCGACCGTTTGCTGACCCGCGAAGGCGAACGCGTCTTCGTGCTCACGTGGGGCGCAAACAGCGACGCGAGCGACGCAGTGTTCCTGTCGCAGCGCGACGTCCGTGAACTGCAGTTCGCGAAGGCGGCGATCGCCACCGGCTGGGCGCTGCTCGTCGAGGAATTCGGCGTGCAGGAGTCCGACATCCAGCAGGTGTTGCTCGCGGGCTCCTTCGGCTCGTATCTGTCACCGCATTCGGCAGTGAAGATCGGCCTGGTGCCGAAGCTGCCGGTGATGCGGATCGTGTCCGCCGGCAACGTCGCAGGTGAGGGTGCCAAGATGGTGCTGCTCTCCGTGCAGGAACGCCATGGAGCGAATGCGCTGCTCGACGAAGTGAAATACGTCGAGCTGTCCGATCGCAGTGATTTCAATGACAAGTTCGTCGAGCGACTCGCGTTCCCCGCTTAACGTCATCGCGTGCGGTGCCATCGCCCGCCACGTCGATGACATCGCAAAGCGACGCAACTGGGATATCACCATCCATCCACTGCCGCCGCTGCTCCACAACACCCCGAAGGACATCGCACCGGAGGTCGAGCGGCTCATTCGCGAACTCATGCCCGCACGGATGGCGGTGGCCTACGCCGATTGCGGCACTTACGGTGCACTCGATGCGGTCATCGCGAAGTACGGCATCGGACGTTTGCGCGGCGCGCATTGCTACGACGTCTTCGCCGGCGCCAACGTGGTGCAACACCTGCTCGACGAACAGCCGGGCACCTATTTCTTCACCGACTACCTCGTGAAGGGTTTCCATCGCAGTGTGGTCGTCGAACTCGGACTCGACACGCATCCAGAACTCCGCGAGGACTACTTCCGCCACTACACACGCGTTGTCTGGCTCGCGCAGCAGCCGACCGCCGAGCTCCAGAACGCCGCCGAAGCCGCCGCGGCGGTCATGGGTCTCCCCCTCGAGACGCGCATCGTCGGCGATGTCGGCCTCGAAGCGCAGATGGAAATCCTGCTCCGCGCCTAACGGCAGCGCCGATTCCCCACGCCTAGTGCACTGCCGGGTGCGGACCGCTTCCCACGTTGCCGTACCGATGATTCGTGATGCTCACACTTTGTTCGTGCAGCCAACGCGGCACTTCCACTGCACCATTCGCAGCGAGCGGGCGACGATCAACGGAGCAGCCGCGTTCGAGCAGCGCAACCGTCTTGACCGGCTCTCCGCTGAGAATCCGCACTCGTTCGGTGTTCACGCGCGCCTCGAACTGCTGCATCGACTCCACGATCACGCGGAGTGACGAGTAAACGCGCTCCTCGCAACTGAGGAAGACCGGCGTGTGTGTGAGGCGCTGCAGCGCGGTCAGGTACTGCAACGTCTCCTCGCCCACGCCAACCGGAAGCCGAACCTCGATGCCCTTCGGCAAATGGCGGTAGCGATGGATATTGCGTTCGACGCGCAGCCCGCTGTGATCGACGCGGAGTGAACCGACGGCGTACATCCACTCCTCCGCCTGATGGATGGAGCGGTCGACATCCTCGAACGGCAGCCAATCGCGAAGCACCTGCACGTAATGGGGTCCGCCGGCCTTCGCGGTCGGGCCGACAGCGCTGCGCTTCCAGCCACCGAACGGCTGCCGATTCACGACGGCGCCGGTGGTGCCGCGGTTGACGTAGATGTTGCCCGCCTCGATCTGGTCGATCCAGTGCTCCAGCTCCTCGACATCGAGGGCATGGATGCCCGCAGTCAGTCCGTACTGCACGGCGTTCTGCCACTTGATGCCGGTTTGCAGATCCGGTGCACGCATGACGCCGAGGACCGGCCCGAACCACTCGTTCATGTGCGTCCACGAATTCGGCTGCACGTTCAACTTCACGCCCGGTGACCATTGGTGTCCGGATGCGTCGAGTTGCTTCGGCTCCACGAGCCACGACTCCCACGGTTCGAGCGTGCTCAACGCCTTCTTGAGCGCGCCCTCCGGAGGACGGATCACGGGTCCGACAACGGTGGCGTAATCCCACCCGGGACCGACCTTCAAGGTGGTGACCGCATCCTTCAACTGCCGCATGAACTGCGGATTGTCGTAGACGGACGCTTCGACGATCGCGAGGCTTGCAGCACTGCACTTCTGGCCCGCATGGCCGAAGGCGGACTGCACGAGATCCTTCACCGCGGCATCAATGTCCGCGCTGCCTGCCACGAGCAGCGCATTCTTACCGCTGGTCTCCGCGAGCAGTCGGATGTCCGGCTTCCACGTCGTGAACAGTTCGGCGGTGGCGAAACCACCGGTGAGGATGACGGCATTCACGCCCGCATGCGTGATGAGGTGTTTGCCGTTCTCGTCGTCGCGCGTCGGCACGAATTGCAAGACGTCCTTGGGCACACCGGCCGCCCAGAGTTGCTGCACGAGCATCCACGCGGTCGCGACGGTCTCCGGCGCCGGCTTCAGGATGACGGCGTTGCCGGCCGCGAGCGCCGCACATACACCACCGGCCGGGATTGCATACGGGAAGTTCCACGGCGGCACCACCGCGACGACGCCGACCGGTGTCGAGTCGGCGCCCGAGATGTGCTTGCGCGCCATCAGTCCGTAGTAGCGCGCGAAGTCGATCGCCTCGGAGACTTCCGGATCGGCTTCGGCTGTGGTCTTACCGCTGTCGAGCATCATGACGGCGATCGTGTTGAGCCGGTCGTCGTGCATGCGTTTCGCCGCTTCGAAGAGGATGCGACGACGCGCTGCCGAGCCGCGCGAATCCCATGCGGGAACCGCGGCCTGTGCGACGGCGACCGCACGGTCGATGTCCTCGCGACGCGCAACCGAGTACGTGTACCAAACACGACCGTTGTCGCCCGGGTCCGTGCCATCGACATGATCGGCCGTGACGAGTTCCTCACCCTCGACGACGATCGGCAATGGCAGCATCCAACCGGCGCGGTGCGTGTCGAGCGCGATGCGCAGTCCTGCGCGGAACGTGGGGTGTGTGAGGTCGCCGTCAGGCTCGTTCTCGAAGACACCTTGGTCGGCGAGCAGTGCTGCATCGAACCGATGCAATCCGTGACGTCGCGATGACGTCGAGATCGCATGGCGGGCCGCGACCGCGCGGCGGAACCGATCCGCCTGTTCCTCGAACGCCTCACTCTTCGGCGTCATCGAGAACGACGCGCGCAGATAGTTCTCCGGCGACGTGTTCTCATCGAGTCGGCGCACGAGATAGGCAACCGCGGATGCGAAGTCGTCGTGTCGGGTGACCGGCGTGTAGAGCAAGATGCCGCCGATCTCGCGAGCGAGTACGAGTGCTTCCGCATTCGCCATGCCTTCGAGCATCTCGATGTCGAGTTGCTCGCGGACTCCACGCATGTTCGCGATTTCGAGTGCCCAGCCGATGTCGAAGAGATTGTGGCTTGCGACACCGATGCGCACGGCGTCGGCGTGCTCGGGTCGGAGGGCGGCATCGACAATGCGCTTGTAACTCGCATCCACATCGGCCTTGCTGCCGTAGGGAGCCGCAACCCAGCCGTGGAGTTCGGCCTCGGTGGTCTCCATCGCGAGGTTCGCGCCCTTCACGAGACGCACCTTGATCTGGCTCCCGAATTGCTGCCGACGCCACGAGGACCACTGCACGAGGTCCTCGAACACGGCATGCGATTCGGGCAGGTACGCCTGCAACACGATTCCCGCGTAGAGACTGCCGAATTCCGGTTCCGACAACACCCGCTTGAAGACATCGACCGTCATCGCGAGGTCGCGGTACTCCTCCATGTCGAGATTGATGAACGTGTCCGCCGCCATTGCCGCTCGGTACAGCTGGCGCAGGCGTTCGGCGATCGCGTTCACCGATCCGTCATGATCGATGGTGTTCATCTGGCTGACGACTGCGGAGATCTTCACGGACGCATACGTCACGTCCGGTCGCTGCACCATCTCGATGACCGACTTCAATCGGTGCGAAGCCTCACCGTCGCCGAGCACCGCTTCGCCGAGGACGTTCACATTGAGTCGTGCCTTGTCACGCACACGCTTGCGCAGATGCCTCGTGAGCGGACGTGGCTCGGCGGGAAGGATGATGCCCGTCGACGCTGCACGCACCTGCCATTCGACGACCCGCATCGTGAGCTTCGGCATGAACGGCGACAGGTAGCTGATGAACCGCAGGCCCACTGCGTCGCGCAGTCCGAGCCCCTTCGGCGATGCATGCTGCGCGGCACGGCGCAAGGCCTTGCTGGCGCGGACCGCGTCCGAGATGCGCATCACTTCGTCGGTCAAGGACATGGTCACGCCAACGGCTGCAGGGTCCTGCAGCAGTCGGGCGAAGCGGCGCTGATTCGCGGATCCACGACGATCACGCACTTTGTCGGCTTCGGTGAGGATGGTCCGCGCACGTGCGACGGCGGCTTCAGTGAGTTGGTCGACGTCGTTTCGGGTCTCGATCATCGCCACAGTCTGCTGTCCCCCGGGTGCCCCGTATTGGAGGAAACCGACGCGAAGCGCGGCAATTTCCTACACTCCCCCCATGTCCCTGTCCGCCTACCTGACGATAGCCGAGCTGCTTGATTCCGCGCCGACCACCCTGTACTGCGTGAAGGACATCGATGGTCGGTATCTGGCCGTGAACAACGCCTTCGTCGAACGGACGACTGCCTCGTCCCGTCGCGACGTCGTCGGCAAACTCGCCACCGACCTGTTCCCGGCGGAACTCGCGGAGCGCTACCTCGCGCAGGACCGCGAAATCATCGAACTGCGCCAACCGCTGCGCGACGAGGTGGAGCAGATCACCGAAGCGTCGGGCGCCGTCGCCTGGTACCTCACGACGAAACAGCCGATCTTCGACGACGACCAGCTGGTGGCGATCGCCGTGGTCTCGATTGCGCTCGGCACACCGGCCGCTCTCGGCGCCGAGCATCCGCTGCGGCCGGTGGTTGCCCATATCCGCGAGCACCTTGCCGATCCGATGACCGTCGAGGAGCTTGCCGACGTCGCACAACTCCCCCTGCGGCAATTCGAGCGGCTGTTCCGTCGCACATTCGGACTTCCTGCAAAGCAGTACATGACGCAGGTCCGCGTCACCGCTGCAGGGGAGCTGCTGCGCTCCACCCCGTTGCCGTTGGCCGAGATCGCCACCCGCTGCGGCTGGTACGACCAAAGCGCCTTCTCCAAGCAATTCACGAAGGTTGTGGGCCTCACACCGGGCGAATACCGGCGCCGCTCCGACCGTTAGGCTTTCGCCGAGCGAACGAAGGGTCAGCCGTGTCCAGCGAGAAGTCATTCGGTCCGAATGAATGGCTTGTAGACGAGTTCTACGAGCAGTACCTCAAAGACAAGAACTCCGTCGACCCGGCGTGGTGGGACTTCTTCGCCACGTATCAGCCCAAGAGCGGACCCACTGCCGCGACGAATGCCGCAACAGCAGCGCACACCCCCATGTTCACCGCACAACAGCCGGGTGGTGCGGCCACGCCACCGCCGCCGGTGCGGATCGAGGCAGCGCCGCTGCGCGACATGGCGCCGGCAGTGGAACTCGTGCCGGCCAGCCAGCTCGAACCGGAAGCACTGAAGGGTCCGGCCGCCCGCGTCGTCACGAACATGGAAGCCTCGCTCCAGGTTCCAACGGCGACGAGTGTGCGTGCAGTCCCCGCCAAACTGCTCATCGACAACCGGGTCGTCATCAACAACCATCTCGCCCGCGGTCGTGGTGGCAAAGTGTCGTTCACGCACCTCATCGCGTATGCGATCGTGCGCGCACTGCGCGACATGCCGGAGATGAACTCGACGTTCACCACGCTCGAAGGCAAGCCGGCGGTGCAGCGCAACGCGTCGATCAACCTCGGTATCGCCATCGATCTCACGAAGTCCGACGGCAGCCGCCAATTGGTGGTGCCGGCCATCAAGCATGCCGAGCAGATGGACTTCGCACAGTTCTGGATCACCTACGAGGACGTCGTCCGACGTGCACGCAGCGGCAAGCTCGCCGTCGACGACTTCAGCGGTGTCACGGTGTCGCTCACGAACCCCGGCGGCATCGGCACCGTGCATTCGGTCCCGCGCCTCATGCAGGGCCAGGCGGCGATCATCGGCGTCGGCGCACTCGAATACCCGGCGGAATTCCAGGGCACCTCCGAGGCGACGCTCGTCGAGCGCGCGATCGGCAAGGTCGTCACGCTGACGTCCACTTACGACCACCGGGTCATCCAAGGTGCGCAGTCCGGCGAGTTCCTGCGGCTCGTGCACCAGTACCTGCTCGGTGACAACGACTTCTACGCCGACATCTTCACGGCACTGCGCATCCCGTACGCCCCGATCAAGTGGGCGGCGGATATCGCCACCGTGCACGACAGCGACGTCAACAAGACCGCTCGTGTTCACGAACTCATCCGCGCGTTCCGCGACCGTGGCCACCTGATGGCGGACATCGATCCGCTCGAGTACCGGCAACGCACGCACCACGATCTCGAAATCGAATCGCACGGCCTCACACTGTGGGACCTCGACCGCGAATTCGCCGTCGGTGGATTCGCCGGCCGCACGTTCGCACGTCTGCGCGACGTCCTCGGCGTCCTGCGCGATGCGTACTGCCGCACGGTTGCCGTCGAATACACGCACCTGCAGAACGGCAAGCAGCGCGAATGGATCCAGGCACAGGTCGAGCGCAAGCACGAGAAGCCGGACCGTGCCGAGCAGTTGCGGATCCTGCACAAGCTGAACCAGGCGGAGGCGTTCGAAACCTTCCTCCACACGAAGTTCGTCGGACAGAAGCGGTTCTCGCTCGAAGGCGGCGAATCGGTGATCCCGCTGCTCGATGCCATCCTCGACAGTGCCGCGAAGTCCCGGCTCGACGAAGTCTGCATCGGCATGCCGCACCGCGGCCGCCTCAACGTGCTCGCGAACATCGCAGGCAAGTCGTACAGCCAGATCTTCCGCGAATTCGAAGGTCGCTACGGCGAGGAAGCCGTCCAGGGTTCCGGTGACGTGAAGTACCACCTTGGAACGTCCGGCGTCTTCACCGGTCACAACGGCGAACAGACGAAGGTGTACCTCGCCGCGAACCCGTCGCATCTCGAGACCGTCGATCCGGTGCTCGAGGGCATCGTGCGCGCGAAGCAGGAGCTGTCGCCGAACAAGGACGCCTACGCAACGCTGCCGATCCTGCTCCACGGCGATGCAGCGTTCGCGGGTCAGGGCGTCGTGTTCGAGACGATGCAGATGTCGCAACTGCAGGGCTACCGCGTCGGCGGCACCATCCACGTCGTCATCAACAACCAGGTCGGGTTCACGACGTCGCCGCGCTACAGCCGCACGTCCACCTACTGCACGGACGTGGCCAAGGTGATCCAGGCGCCGGTGTTCCGCGTCAACGGCGACGATCCGGAAGCAGTGGTCCGTGTGGCACGTCTGGCTTTCGCGTTCCGCGAGGAGTTCCACAAGGACGTCGTCATCGACATGGTCTGCTACCGCCGTCGTGGACACAACGAGGCCGATGATCCGTCACTGACGCAGCCCACGATGTACGACCTCATCGATCAGAAGCGTTCGGTCCGCATGCTCTACACCGAGCAGCTCATCGGCCGCGGCGACATCTCGATGCAGGAGGCCGAGGACGCACTGCGGCACTTCCAGGGCGAGATGGAAACGATCCTGCAGGCCACGCGCGCCGAGGAGCACGAGGACGACCACCTCTCGAAGATCACCTCGAAGATCATGCTCGAGGGCGAAGTGAAACTGCATCCGCAGGCACCGGCGATCGATGTACCGACCGGCATCTCCCTGGATGTGGTGCACCGAGTCGTCGATTCACAACTCGTGATGCCCGAGGGATTCACCGTGCACCCGCGACTGCAGCCGCAGCTGCTGCGCCGCAAGGAAATGGTCGAGCGCGACGAGATCGACTGGGGCATGGGTGAAGCGCTTGCCTTCGGCTCATTGCTCACTGAAGGCCGCACGATCCGACTCTCGGGTCAGGATGCGCGACGCGGCACGTTCGGACATCGCCACGGCGTCATCGTCGACAAGGAAACCGGCTGGCAGTACAAGCCGTTGAAGCGTTGCTACGAAGGCACTGCGAAATTGGCGATCTACGACTCGCTGCTCTCCGAGTATGCGGCCATGGGCTTCGAGTACGGATACGCAGTCGCACGTCCCGACGCGCTCGTGATGTGGGAAGGCCAGTTCGGCGACTTCGCCAACGGCGCGCAGACGGTCATCGACGAGTACATCGCATCCGGTGAGCAGAAGTGGGGCCAGCGGTCATCGGTGGTTCTGCTGCTCCCCCACGGCTACGAAGGCCAGGGGCCGGATCACTCATCGGCACGTGTCGAGCGCTACCTGCAGTTGTGCGCACAGGACAACATGACCGTCGCGATGCCGTCGACGCCGGCGTCGTACTTCCATCTCCTGCGTTGGCAGGTCCACGGACCGCGTACGCGCCCGCTCGTCGTGTTCACACCGAAGTCGTTGCTACGTGCGAAGGCGGCAACGTCGAAGGTCTCGGATTTCACCGGTGGATCGTTCCGTGCCGTCATCGGCGACGACCGCGTGAACCCGAACGACGTGAAGAAGGTGCTGCTCTGCGCCGGCAAGGTGTACTACGAACTCGCCGCCGAACGCGAGAAGCGCGGCGCGTGGGACACCGCCATCATCCGCCTCGAACGCTTCTACCCGGTGGCACAGACACTGCTGCCCGAAGCACTCGCGCCGTTCCCGAATGCAGAATTGCGATGGGTGCAGGAAGAACCGGCGAACCAAGGCGCTTGGTCGTTCCTGCAGGACGTCTATTCGGAGATCATCGACAAGAAGTGGTTCCGGGTGTCGCGACCGACGTCATCATCACCGGCCGTCGGATCGCACCACCGCCACGAGGTCGAGCAGGCAGCGCTCATCGAGGCAGCGTTCGCGTAGGCGCTACTGCTCGTCGAGGTCGTCGCCCTCACGAGCGAGCCATGTGGCCAGTCGTTCGATCGGGATCTCGAACTCGGGATTGATGTCGACGAAATCGCGCAGGCGTTCGGCGACCCATGCCAACGAGACCTCCTCGTCGCCACGACGGCGTTCGAGTTCCTCGATTCCTCGGTCCGTGAAATACATGGTTGAATCTTGGCATGCGCGCTTTCGCCAGCGATAACTACGCCCCCGCACATCCGGACGTGCTCGCCGCACTCGCCGACGTCAACGAGGGCCACACAACTGCCTACGGCAATGATCCGTGGACACAGCAGGCGAAGGACATCATCCGCCGACATGTGGGCTCGCCCGACGCGGATGTGCATCTCGTCTTCAACGGCACCGGGGCGAACGTGGTCGGCCTCTCAACCTTCCTCGAGCGCTGGGAAACGATCATCTGCGCCGACTCCGCACACATCAACGTCGATGAGGGCGGTGCGCCCGAGCGGTTGCTCGGCGCCAAACTCATGGTGCAGCCGACGAAGGACGGGAAGCTGCGTCCCGAACAGGTCGCCGCTGCTGTGATCCGTCGGGGCGATGTGCATTTCGCCCAGCCACGCGTCGTCTCCATCACGCAGTCGACGGAGTGGGGCACGCTGTACACGGCCGCGGAGATTCGCGAGCTCGCCGAAGTGGCCCACTCGCATGACCTGTTCCTGCACATGGACGGGGCGCGCATCTCGAACGCGGCAGCAGCGTTGAACGTTCCGATTGCGGAGTTCACGTCCGCAGCGGGCGTCGACGTGTTGTCGTTCGGCGGCACCAAGAACGGCGCCATCGGTGCAGAAGCAGTGGTCATCATGAATCCCGGCCGTGGCGTTCGACTCGGCCACCTCGCAAAACAGTCCATGCAGCTCTCCAGCAAGATGCGATACAACGCTGCCCAGTTCATCGCACTGTTCGGAAGCGACCTCTGGTTGCAGAACGCCCAGCATGCGAATGCGATGGCAGCACGACTGGCCGCCGGCATCGACGGACTGCCCGGCGTGCAACTCATGCAGCCGCAGCGCGTCAATTCACTCTTCGTGCGACTGCCGAAGGGTGTCATCAAGCCCTTGCAGGACGAGTTCCATTTCTACGACTGGATCGAGTCCGAGCAGATCGTGCGTCTCATGTGCTCGTGGGACACGACAGCGGACGACGTCGACGCGTTCATCGCAGGGATCAGGCGCGCGGTCGGCTGATCCGCGGCCAGCGCACGACGCCGAGGATTTGCGCGTCGATGACATGACCGAACTGCCAGGAATCCGCCTGGATAGCGCCGGCATCTCGGTTGTCGCTCTC
>CAXBQV010000012.1:0-24610 GCA_963978265.1 uncultured bacterium
GATGTTGCGCCGGTGATGCGCGACGCGATCGTCGCAATCGAGGACGAACGCTTCTACAAGCATCCGGGTGTGGATGTGCGCGGCACAGTGCGCAGCATCGTGTCCACATTGAGCGGGCGGCAGGTGCAGGGCGGCTCGACGATCACGCAGCAGTTTGTGCGCCAGACCTTGATCGCAACTGCAGCAACGCCCGCCGACGCGGCGGCGGCAACCGTGCGGACACCCTCACGCAAACTCCGTGAGATGCGTTACGCGTTGTCACTCGAGAAGAAGTGGACGAAGCAGCAGATCCTTGAGGGCTACCTCAACATTGCGTACTTCGGCGCAGGTGCGTACGGCATCGAGGCGGCGTCGCGTCGCTACTTCTCGAAGAAGGCATCAGAGCTGACGTTGCCAGAAGCGGCAATGCTCGCCGGCCTCGTGCAGCAGCCGGTGGGCTACGACCCGACGCGCAATCCGGAAGCAGCACAACAGCGACGCGCAACGGTGTTGTCGCGCATGGTGCGCAATGGCTTCATCTCGCAACGTGACGCTGATGCGGCGAATGCGCAACGGGTCATCGATCTCCTCAAGCCGTCGTCTATTCCGAACGGCTGCACCGGTTCAGCAGCTCCGTTCTTCTGCGACTACGTCATGCAGACGATCCGTACGGATGTGGCGTTTGGCGCGACGCTCGCGGAACGCGATGCACTGTTGCGCCGTGGCGGCTTGAAGATCCGCACGACACTGTCGACACGTGCGCAGAACGCGGCGCAGGCAGCGGTGGACAAGGCGATCCCGCGCACGGACCCATCGAAGAAGGCAGCCGCCATCACGATGGTGGAGCCCGGAACTGGCCGGATCGTGGCGATGGCGCAGAACCGTCTGTGGGGCACATCGGGCGACGGCGTGACCACCTACAACTACAACGCACCGATGGCATACGGCGGAACCCGCGGCATGCAGGCAGGTTCGACGTTCAAGATCTTCGTGCTCGCTGCAGCACTGGAGAAAGGCATCCCAGCGGACCTCGTCATCGACTCACCGCCACAGAAGACATTCACGGATTTCTACGGCTGCGGACCGAATGCGACATCACTGTTCCCGCCGTACACCGTGAACAACTCGACGCACAGCGGCCGGATGAACATGTACTCCGGCACTGCACAGTCGGTGAACACCTACTTCATGGCGCTCGAGGAGAAGACCGGCGTATGCCGGCCCACCGAGATCGCGGCATCCATGGGTGTGACGAAGGCCGACGGCTCACCCCTCGAGGCGGTGCCGTCGTTCGTGCTCGGTGCGAACGAGATTGCGCCGGTGATGCTGGCGAACGCGATGGCCACGTTTGCAGCGCACGGCAAGTACTGCCCGACGTCGGCGGTGATCTCGGTGACGCGTGCCGACGGCACGGTCATCCCAGTACCGCCGGTGGTCTGCAAGCAGGTGATTGCGCGCGGGGTTGCCGATGGCGTGACCGTCATGCTGCGTGAGGTGATCGACGGCTCCGATCCACGACGCACTGGTGGCGCGATGCATCTGTCGCGGCCCGCGGCGGGCAAGACCGGCACCACGAACACGTCCGCAGCCGTGTGGTTCGCGGGCTACGTGCCCCAATTGGCCGCGGCATCGTGGGTGGGTGATCCTCGCGGTGGTTACAAGTACCCGATGAAGAACATCACAATCAACGGCACGAAGTACGAGCAGGTGTTCGGCGCATCCATCCCGGGCCCGATCTGGAAGGCATCGATGAGGGGTGCACTCGTGGGTGTACCCATCAAGCAGTTCGACCTCAAGCCGGTGATCAACGGTGAACTGGCGGCGGAGAATCCGGTGCAGTGCGCACCGAACGACTACGTGTGTCTTGCAGGGTTGAGCACGCCATCGGCGAGTGCGGTCCCAACGCCGAGCGTGCCCTAGGCGAGTGCCTCGAGTTCGGCGATCACGATCTTCTGCATCGTGCGGAAGTGGGCGTTGATGGCCTCGCTCTTCGCGGCATCGGAGTTACCGAGGAAGTCACGGAGGTTTCGCGGCACGATCTGCCAGGTGATGCCCCATTTGTCGCGGCACCACCCGCAGGCGATGGCTTCGCCCTCAGCCGTGATGGCGTTCCAGTAGCGATCGATCTCCGCCTGGTCCTCGCACTGGATCATGATCGAGACCGAGTCATTGAACTGCGGGCCGTCGTCGATCTTCATGCACATGCCGATGAACTCGCGTCCGAAAATGTGGAAGTCGGCGGTGAACAGCGTGCCGTCGGGCATCCGATTGAGTTCGTTGACGCGCACGTCACCGAAAGTGGCGGTGTAGAAGTTCAGGGCGTCCTCGAGGCCGTCTTGGAACCAGAGAAAGGTCTGGACTTTGCTTTCTGGATGCATCAGTGCCTACTTCCGTCGGCCGAAGGCCGTGTGGTCGGGGTGACAGGATTTGAACCTGCGACCTCTTCGTCCCGAACGAAGCGCGCTACCAAGCTGCGCCACACCCCGTCGATCTCGCGATCGAACCTGCGGAAGCCTATCCGAGACCGCGCTATCCCCCGAATTCGAGGGTGAGCAGGGTTGCCTCCGGTCGGCAGGCGAACCGGACCGGGGTGAACGGATTCGTGCCACAACCTGCGGAGACGTGCAGAAATGCGTTGCGGTGCTTGGACAATCCACGAGCACGGGCACGATCGAGATCGCAGTTCGTGACCAGTGCGCCGACGCCGGGAACGCGCAACTGCCCACCGTGGGTGTGCCCCGCGAAGACGAGTTGGCAGCCGTCGTCGGCCATCGCATTCAGCACACGGAGATACGGCGCATGGGTGACGCCAATGCTGAGATCGATACCGGATTGCGCGGGGCCTTGGATCGTGCGGTAATCGTCGCGTTCGAGATGCGCGTCGTCGACTCCGCGGAATTCGATGGTGGTGTCGTTGATCCGCTTCGTTGCGCGGGTGTGGGTGAGATCGATCCAACCGGCATCGGTGAGGTTGCGTTGGAGTTGCTGCCAGGGCAGCTCGTCGCCGTGGATGCGTCGGCCATCATCCTCGAACAGGTAGCGCGCCGGGTTCTTGAGTTTCGGTGCGTAGTAGTCATTGCTTCCGAATACGAAGGCACCGGGCTTGCGCAGCAGTGGTTCGAGCGCGTGCATGAGCGGCTGCATCGCGTCTCGGTGTGCCCAAAAGTCGCCGGTCACGATCACGAAGTCGGGGTCCGTGTCTGCAAGACGACGAAGCCAATTGATCTTCTTGTGTTGGCTGGGGGTGAGGTGGAGGTCGCTCAGGTGGAGAACCGTGATGGGTGCCGAGCCCGGTGTGAGGACTGGCACACTCGCACGACGCAATGTGAAGGCGCGGACCTCGTAGCCAGCCGAATAGGCAAGCCCCGCAACAGCGGTGAGGCCGAGGCCGGTGAGATCCACACGCCAATAGTGGCAGGATTCATGCCGTGAGCACACTCAAGGAACAACTGCAAGCCGACCTCACTGCCGCGATTCGCGCGCAGGACTCGGTCGTGTCCGGAACACTGCGCATGGCGCTCGCTGCGATCACCAACGAAGAGGTTGCAGGCAAAGCCGCGAAGACGCTGACCGACGCCGAGACCGTCACCGTATTGACGCGCGAGGGCAAGAAGCGTCGTGAGGCCATCGAGGCGTATGTCGCTGCGAATCGTCAGGACCTGGCAGACAAGGAAGCAGCAGAGCTGGCCGTGCTCGAGCAGTATCTGCCGGAACAGCTCGGTGCCGACGAACTTGCACAGATGATTGCCGACGCGGTTGCCGAAGCCAAGGCCGGCGGCGCTGAGGGCATGAAGGCAATGGGTGTCGTGATGAAGATCTTGCAGCCGAAGATCAGTGGCCGCGCCGACGGCAAGGCCGTATCGGATGCTGTGAAGGCCGCAATCGGGGCATAAGCATGACATCCGTGTTGTGGCGCGGCCGAGCAGAGTCGGTGCTGTTGCGGTCGATCGTGTTCGTCATGGTGTCGGTGATTTTCGCGATCACCGTGATCTCGAATCCGTACGCGCGTCCCGAGAAGCAGTTGCAGGGATGGTTGTGGCTGATCCCGATCCTCGTGCTCGGCGGTGCGCTGGTGGCGGCTGTCATGTTCACCCGGCTGTCGGTCGAGGTCACCGATGTCGAAGTGCGCATCGTGTACGGCTGGGGCTGGCCGGTGCAGCGGATCCTGTGGGACACGGTGAAATCCGTGCAGGTGATCAATGTACGGCCGGTCGAATGGGGCGGCTGGGGCTACCGCTGGGTGCCATGGCGTCGCGGAAGTGCCGCCGTGATGCGCGCAGGCTCAGGTTTCCGATTCGACTTCGCCAACGGCAAGGTGTTCGTCGTGACGGTTGATGACGCGGACGCCGGACTTGAGATCATCCGCGGCGTGCTGGCAACCAAGTAGTCATGGCACCCACGTAGTTACAGCGCTTTGAGGATGCAGAACTCGTTGCCTTCGGGATCGGCCATCACAACCCAGGACTCCTCGCCCGTCTGACCGATATCCACCTTGCGCGCGCCGAGCGACAGCGCGCGCTCGACCTCGACAAGTTGGTTATCAGGACGCAGATCCAGATGCAGGCGGTTCTTCACACGCTTTGCGTCGGGATTCTCGAGGAACAGGATGTCGGGCGACATCACGAGTTCGCTGTTCTTCGGTTCGATCCACACCGACTCGTCGTCGTGTCCACCGATCCTCCAATCCAGCATCTCGGACCAGAACTCCGCGAGGAGCATCGGATTGTGGCAATCAATGGTGACGCATTGAATCGTAAGCATGCGACGAGTGAAGCATCGCGTGCAGGGAAAGACAAGAAGGGCGGTCTTGCGACCGCCCTTCGAGCTTGGGATTGCAGTGTGGCTGCTAGGCGAGTTCCTTGGCGACGATCTCAGCAATCTGCACAGCATTGAGCGCAGCGCCCTTGCGCAGATTGTCGTTGCTGACGAAGAGCACGAGGCCCTTGCCGCCGGGTACTGCCTGGTCCTGACGAATACGACCGACGAAGGAGGGGTCGGCACCGGCCGCCTGGAGCGGGGTCGGTACGTCAACAACTTCGACGCCGGGAGCGTTCTTCAGAAGATCGATTGCCTCGTCGACGGAGATCGCATCGGCGAACTCGGCGTTGATCGAGAGCGAGTGACCGGTGAACACCGGGACACGAACACAGGTGCCGGACACGAGGAGTTCCGGAATGTCGAGGATCTTGCGCGATTCGTTGCGCAGCTTCTGTTCCTCGTCGGTTTCGAGCGAGCCGTCGGTAGCGAGGTTGCCTGCGAACGCGATCACATTGAACGCAATCGGCGCGACGTACTTCTTCGGTTCCGGCAACGTCACCGATGCTCCGTCATGCGTGAGTTGCGCAATGTCCTGCGCAACACCTTCGCGAACTTGGCCGTCGAGCTCGTTCACGCCGGCAAGGCCGGAGCCCGAAACCGCTTGGTAGGAGGACACGATCAGCTTCGTGAGGTGCGCCTTCTCGTGCAGAGGCTTCAGCACCGGCATTGCCGCCATCGTCGTGCAGTTCGGGTTCGCGATGATGCCCTTTGGGCGCTGCTTGATCTGCTCAGGGTTCACTTCGCTCACCACCAGCGGCACTTCGGGATCCATGCGCCAGCCCGACGAGTTGTCGATGACAACGGCACCGGCCGCCGCGAACTTCGGGGCGAGTGCCTTCGAGCTGGTAGCACCAGCGGAGAAGAGCGCAATGTCGATGCCGGCAAGGTCGGCGGTGGCCGCATCCTCGACGACAATGTCCTCACCACGGAACTGCAGTTTCGAACCGGCGGAGCGGGCGGAGGCGAAGAGGCGGAGCTTGCCGATCGGGAAGTCACGCTCGTCGAGCAGACGCAGCATGACGGTGCCGACCTGACCGGTGGCGCCGACTACGGCAACGGTTGGCTGGCTCATCAGCGGCCCGTTCCGCCGTACACGACGGCTTCGATCTGGTCGGCGTCGAGGCCGAATGCGGTGTGGATGACCTGCACGGCACGGTCGAGGTCATCGGCACGCACGATGACCGAGATGCGGATCTCCGAAGTGGAGATCATCTCAATGTTGATGCCCGCATCAGCGAGTGCGGCGAAGAACTGGGCGGACACGCCGGGATGCGAACGCATGCCAGCGCCGATGAGGCTCAGCTTGCCGATGCTGTCGTCGAACTGCACCGAGGCGAATCCGACTTCCTTCTGGATTGCGGTGAGCGCCTTTGTCGCGTTCTGGCCCTCGGCCTTCGGCAGTGTGAACGAGATGTCGGTGACACCGGTTGCGGCTGCCGACACGTTCTGCACGATCATGTCGATGTTGATCTGCGCATCGGCGAGTGCACCGAAGATGGCGGCTGCATTGCCCGGGCGGTCCGGAACACCGACGACGGTGAACTTCGCTTCGGAGCGATCGTGTGCGATGCCCGCGATGATTGGTTGTTCCATGTTGTTCGCTCCTACCGGACGGTCCTTGGTGACCCATGTGCCTTCCTTGCTCGAGAAGGACGAGCGCACGTGGATCGGAAGATCAAAGCGGCGTGCGTATTCAACGCAACGCAGGTGCAGCACCTTCGCGCCGGATGCTGCGAGTTCAAGCATTTCCTCGTACGTCACGGACTTCATCTGACGTGCGAGCGGGACGACGCGGGGGTCAGTGGTGAAGACGCCGTCGACATCGGTGTAGATCTCGCAGACGTCGGCGTCGAGAGCTGCAGCGAGTGCAACTGCCGTGGTATCCGATCCGCCGCGACCGAGGGTCGTGATGTCCTTCGTCTCCTGCGACACACCCTGGAAGCCGGCGACGATTGCAATTGCACCTTCGTCGATGGCTTCTTGGATGCGACCCGGAGTGACGTCGATGATGCGTGCCTTGCCGTGCACTGCGTCGGTGATCACACCGGCCTGCGATCCGGTGAAGGATCGCGCTTCCGCACCGAGGTTGTTCACGGCCATCGCGAGCAGTGCCATCGAGATGCGCTCGCCGGCGGTGAGCAGCATGTCGAGTTCGCGCGGCTGCGGGAGCGGGGTGACCTGTTCGGCGAGATCGATGAGTTCGTCGGTGGTGTCGCCCATGGCCGAGACCACCACGACGACGTCATTGCCGGCCCGCTTGGTCTCGACAATGCGCTTCGCCACCCGCTTGATGGACGCCGCATCCGCAACGGAGGAGCCGCCGTACTTCTGGACGACCATTCCCATGAGGATTCCCCTTTGTTCGGGGCTAGTTTCGTCAGTGAAGCCGCACTTTGCAGGAAAGTCCACATTCTGAGACACATAAGTATCTCAGAATGTGAGAAATACGGTACTTCAGACCTTTCGACGGCCTGCGAACGCCCGGCCGAGCGTCACTTCGTCGGCGTACTCGAGGTCACCGCCGACCGGCAGACCGGATGCCAGCCGGCTGACCGTCAGTCCCATCGGCGTGAGCAGCCGCGAGAGATAGGTGGCCGTGGCCTCGCCCTCGAGGTTCGGATCGGTGGCGATGATGACTTCGACCACCGAACCATCGGCAAGTCGCGGCATGAGTTCCTTGATGCGGAGGTCGTCGGGACCGACGCCGTCCATCGGATTGATCGCGCCGCCGAGCACGTGGTACTTCCCGCGGAATTCGCGCGTGCGTTCGATGGCGATGACGTCCTTCGGTTCCTCGACGATGCAGATGAGCGACGGATCGCGGCGTGGATCGCGGCAGATGCGGCAGGTGTCCTCCTCGGAGACGTTGCCGCACTCTTCGCAGAACTTCACCTTGTCCTTCACCTCGTTGAGCAGCAGTGCAAGACGACGGACGTCGGTCTCCTCCGCTTGCAGGATGTGGAACGCGAGCCGTTGTGCAGACTTCGGGCCGATACCGGGAAGCCGACCGAGTTCGTCGATGAGGTCTTGAACGATGCCTTCGTACATCGTTACTCGGTCTCACCAAGAACGACGCCGCCGAGCGCCTGCTTCGCGAGTGCGATACCGCGGACTTCGTCGGCGTTCTCGTCGTTCTCGACGTCAGGAACGTCCGTCACCGGATCCGGCTTCTTCTCCGCGGCCACGCGCGCTTCGGCCTTCTTGCGCGGTGACTCCTTCGCCTTCGGCGGTGCTTCTGCAGGTGCTTCAGCTTTCGCTGCTGGTGGTGTTGCGCCTTGGTCGAGGACGAGTTCGATGCGCAGTTCCCGATGCAGCACTTGCGTTGCCGCCTGCTTCAGCACGTCGTCGAGGTTGCGTGAGCGTGCAACGGTGAACGAGCCCTGCTGCGGCAGCGCGACCACGAGTGCATCGCCGTTCATGCCGGTAGGTGCGGATTCGGCGAACACGGTCCAGGTGGTACGGCCGCCGTTAGGCAGCGCCTTCAACGCTTCGAGCACTGCCGGCCACATCGTGCGCACCGATTCGATGTCGACGGCCGGTGTCGAGGCTGCAGCGGTGGCAGTTGCTGCGGCAACTGCAGGTGCGGCCTCCGTCGCAGCGGGCGCTGCAGCGGCGGGCGTCGGGGTTTCAGACGATGGTGTGTCCGACTTCGCGGTGGATGGTGCGACGTCGCTGAGTTTGCGCGGCTTCGGCGGCGCCTTCACTTCCGGTTCGGCTGCCGGCGCTGCGCCAGCCGCTGGCGTCTGGGTCGGGATGATGAGCGTGTTGCGGACTTCGGCCGCACCCAGCTTGCGTTCCATTGCATCGATGCGTGCAGCGAGTTGGCCGACGCCGGCTTCACCACCGGGAAGCAGCAGCCGTGCAGCGAGCAACTCGAGCTGCAGGCGCGGTGCCGTTGCGCCGCGCAGGACGGTGAGGCCGTCGGAAACGGTGTCGGCTGCGCGTGACAGCGCCGGAAGTCCAAGGAGCGCGGCTTGTTCCTTCAACACCTGCAGGCGATCGGACGGTGCATCGACCAATCCGTGTTCGGCGGCATCGGGTGCAGCGGCGAGCACGATGAGATCGCGCAGTCGTTCGAGGAGATCGGTGACGAACCGACGCGGATCGTGACCGCCGGTGACGACGGCGTCGATCACCTTGAAGAGGTTGTTGCCTTGTCCAGTGCCGAGTGCAGCAATGACTTCGTCGATGAGATTGTCCGACGTGAAGCCGAGTTGGTTCAGCGCATCCGCGTAGGTGATGCCGTCCTTGCCCGCGCCACCGACGAGTTGGCCGAGGATCGATTGTGCGTCACGGACACTGCCGCCCGATGCGCGCGCAACAAGTGCGAGTGCAGTCGGATCCGCCTTCACCTTCTCCTTCTCGCAGATGCCGGCAAGGTTCTCGATGAGCAGCTTCGCTGGCACGAGTCGGAACGGATAGTGGTGCGTACGCGAACGGATCGTGCCGAGCAGCTTGTCGGGCTCGGTGGTGGCGAACACGAATCGCAGATGCTCCGGCGGTTCCTCGACGAGTTTGAGCAAGGCATTCGCGGCTTCGGTGGTGAGCTGATGAGCCTCGTCGATGATGTAGATCTTGTAGCGCGACGCAGCCGGTGCGTACACGGCCTTCTCGCGCAGTTCACGCGCCTGATCGATGCCGCGGTTGGAGGCGGCGTCGAGTTCGATGACGTCAATGGAGCCGGGTCCGTTGGGGGCGAGTTCGATGCAGGAGTTGCAGGTGCCGCACGGGTCCGCGGTGGGGCCCTTCTCGCAGTTCAACGACCGGGCGAGGATCCGGGCCGACGACGTCTTGCCACAGCCGCGGGGGCCGGAGAAGAGGTAGGCGTGGTGGGCCCGGTTCGCCTCGAGGGCGCGCATGAGGGGCACCGTCACGTGGTCCTGACCGATGAGGTCTGCGAACCGGCCCGGGCGGTAGGTGCGGTACAGGGCCAGTGACATGGGGCTAAACGTAGTCGTGGGGACTGTCCGGCGCGACGCGCGGCGCTCTTAGGACAGACCCCGCTCGAAGGAGGTTGCGGTGCTGCCGTCGATTGTCCGGCCGAAGGTTAGCGGGGCCAAGGCTTCCCCCGGCGCTAGCTGAATCGGCAATCCACGCGTCGGAGTCGTACCGCTGCGCGTCGTGGCCGCGGTCGCGGAGGCCAGCCGCAAGTAGAAGTCACTGTTGAGTTTGCATCCATCGACATCGAGTGGGATAAGTAGCGAATCCTTTGGCAGATCCGCTTGCGTCGTGACCATCTTGTACATCGCGGTGCCTTCGTCCACTTCGTCGAACATCGCGACGAACACCTGCTTCGAACCTGCCCGCAGCACATTCACCACCTGTTGCCAATAGAACGCACCGCAGAATCTGGGCATCATGTTCCGCTCATACGCCTGGCCGCGGTTTCGCTGCAGATTGATCCATGACGATCCGGGCCACACAACCGGCAAGTACAGGATGCCAAGCCGCTGTGTCTCCTCGACGTCACCGGCAACCACGTCGTTCGCGTAGGTCTGCGCTTCGCCAACATTGATCGAGCCGTATCGCCCGACCGACCATGGATTGATCACATCGAAGGAGCGGTACACCTTGGCCCAGTCTTCGCCCGGCTGCGCGTCCCCTGTTCCGGTTCGCCAATAGGAACCGAGCCCTCCTACAACGGCTGCTCGATACTTCGGGTCAGGATTCTGTTTGAAGAATGCGATGAGATCCGCGGCTTGCGATGCCGTCATCCGGTTAACGCCGGGCAGGCCGATACCCCAGAGTTCCACGAGAGGCTGACCATTGAGTTGCAGATAGGACGAGGTCGAGGTGATACCCGCATCGACGGTGCGTTTCCAATCCTGCTTGATCGTCGATACCAATTTGGTCGGATCATCATCGCCAAAGTTCGTGTCGTACTCGAAGTAGAACACTCGCCCGTATCGCTGAGCGGCACTTGAGACGCGCTGCAACAAGGTCCAGTCATGCGCATATATGTCGGCCGGGATCATCCGCGCGACGAAACGCTGAAGTGCCACACCATCAATGTTGTACTGCTGCAGCCAACTGAAATGTCGATTGATGACGGTCTGGTTGTAGCCCGAGTACGCCATCAGCGGCTGACCCGACTCAGTGGTCATTTCGGTCTTGCAGAGTTCACCTTGCGAGTACTCCGACACGTCCGGCCAGAAGTCCACGGTTAGCCCAGATGCGGTTGCACGCTTGCCATAGTCGAACCAGTGCACCCAATCGGGCCCGGTGTCATCGGTGGGACACGCGAACCAGCCTTGGTATCCCATGAGCGTGCGGCCAATGAGTCCGTTGTTGTTCGTGACGGTACCCGTCGATGCCGGCGACATGTCCAGGGGTGTAGCAGTCGGTGAAGGTTTGGGGCTTGGCTTCGGTGCCGGCTTCCAGAGGAGCTTCCCGCCGGCCTTCGTGCAGATAAGCGAACCGGACCGTTGCCGCGCGACCTTGCAGGGGGTGTTCACCTTCGGAGCGGCGACGGCCGACTGGGATCCGAGGAGAAGCAGGAGCGTCAGCGCGATGGCGGCCCGACGGTACATGTCGGGAGCGTACGGTCAGAACAGGCCGACACGACAGAAGCCCGCCGACATCGACGGGCTTCCGCTACCGCGGTGACGGTGGGATTTGAACCCACGGTGAGCTTGCACCCACACGCGCTTTCGAGGCGCGCTCCTTAGGCCACTCGGACACATCACCGCGGCGGAGCCTACCTGCGGCAACACGCCCACCCAAACGGCAGATTTGGTATTTGTTGAATTTTCA
The DNA here is from genome assembly GCA_963978265.1 of uncultured bacterium. Lineage (GTDB taxonomy): Bacteria > Actinomycetota > Actinomycetes > S36-B12 > UBA5976 > JAKALQ01. Next base: position 11,551 of record CAXBQV010000012.1, read on the forward strand.
ACTACCCTCGGGACGTACCGGCGCGCCCCGCGCCTCACACAAAAGGAGTCCACGTGGACATCGTTCTTCTGGTGGCACGCGTCCTGTTCGCGTTCCTCTTCATCGGCTCGGGCATCGGCCACTTCAAGGCCCGCGAAGCCATGGTTGGTTACGCGAAGTTCAAGGGCGTTCCGGCCGCGGGCGCAGCCGTCGTCCTGTCGGGTCTCGTCTTCCTGCTCGGCGGTCTCGGTGTTCTGCTCGGCGTGCACGCCGAATACGCGTCGCTTGCACTCGCAGTCGCCGTCGGCCTCACCGCCGTCACAATGCACCAGTTCTGGAAGGAATCCGACGCGCAGGCGAAGATGAACACGCAGATCCAGTTCAACAAGGATCTCGCCCTTGCCGGTGCGGCCCTCGGCTTCTACGTGCTGTTCGCGAACTACAGCGACCAGATCGGTCTGCTGCTTCTCAAGTAATTCCCCGTTCGAAGTGCCCGACAACCCGGTTGTCGGGCACTTCGTCTTTCCGCCATGATTCGCCGCGAGGAGTTGTATGTCGTACGAAATCGAGAAGTCCGATGATCAGTGGCGGCAGATCCTGTCCCCCGAGACCTACGAGATCTTGCGTCACGCCGCCACCGAACGCCCGTGGACCGGTGCGCTGCTCGAGGAGAAGCGCGCGGGGATGTACACGTGCGCAGGCTGCGGCAATGAGCTCTTCCGGTCCGACACCAAGTTCTACTCCGGCTGCGGTTGGCCCTCGTTCTATGAATCGATTCGGCCAGGTGCGGTCGAGTACCTCGAAGACCTCTCGCACGGGATGCGTCGCGTGGAAGTGCGCTGTGCGAAGTGCGGTGGACATCTGGGGCACAAGTTCCCCGACGGCCACGGAACGCCAACCGGCAATCGCTACTGCATGAACTCACTCGCGATGCAGTTCACACCCGACGCCGAGTAGCGCGAGCAGTTACTCCTTCGGCAGCCGCTCGGCTGCGGCCGGAATCCGCCGCACCATCGAACCGAACACGAGCGCGTGGAACGGCACGACCAGCCACCAATACATGTGACCGAGCAGACCGAACGGCCGATACGTCGCACGCTGCTTGTATACCGTGCGCCCAGCATCGTCGCGGTCGACGATGAGTTCCAGCCACGCCAGCCCGGGCAATCGCATCTCCGCACGAAGGCGCAACAACTGTCCCCGGTCGCAACGCTCGACCCGCCAGAAATCGACGGTCTCGCCGACATAGAGCTGGTGCGGATCGCGACGGCCACGGCGCAGTCCGACTCCACCGATAAGCCGGTCGAGGAAGCCACGAATTTCCCACAGAAACAACGACGAGTAGTAGCCGTTACTGCCGCCGATGCCCTCGATGATCTTCCACAACGCATCGGGCGTTGCCGACGTGACGCGTTCGCGCATGTCGACGTACAACGTGCCACCGGACCAGTCGGGATCGGTGGGCAGCGGCGCACTTGGCGCGCCCGGCACCGACGCCGACGACCATCGAGTCTGCACGTCCTGATTGCGCACGCGATCGAGTGCGTACGTGACGGCGGTGTCGAAGTCGAGCAATCCGCCGTCGGGTTCCGGGAGGAACGAGCGCACGTCGATCTCCGGATTGACGACGACTTCGTTCACAAGTGAGTCGACGAGCGGTAGTGCGAGGCGTCGCGGCACCGGCGTGACGAGCGACACCCAGTGCGACGACAACCGCGGCGTGAGTACCGGCACGGTGAGGATCGTGCGCGGACGAAGTCCCGCAACCTTCGCGTACCGCTGCATCATCTCCTTGTAGTACATGATGTCCGGGCCGCCGATATCGGCGACGTGGCTTGCGGTGCCTTCTTCCTGCGCGGCTTTCACAAGGTAATGCAGCGCATCGCGGATGGCGATCGGCTGCACGCGGTTGTTCAGCCATCGCGGGGTGATCATGAACGGCAGACGCTCAGTGAGATAACGCAGCATCTCGAACGATGCACTGCCCGAACCGATGATGACCGCCGCGCGCAGTTCGGTGGTGGGCACACCGGAGTCCTTGAGCAGTGCGCCGGTAGTGCGTCGCGATTCAAGATGTGTGCTGAGTTCGGTGTTCGGCGGTGTGATGCCACCGAGGTACACGATGCGCTTGACGCCGGCCGCTTTCGCAGCAGCGCCGAAATTCGTGGCCATCCGGGCTTCGATGTTCTCGAAGCCTTCGTGCTCGGACAGTGAGTGCAGCATGTAGAACGCGACGTCGATATCAACGAGCGCGGGTGGAAGTGTGTCCGCTACTTCGGCATCGGCCTTGACGGTTTCCACCTGGGTGATCCACGGATAGTCGCGCAGTCGCTCGGGATCGCGTGCCATCACCCGAACGCGGAAACCCTCTTCGAGCAACCGTGTGACAAGACGACCGCCGACATAGCCGGTGGCGCCGGTGACGAGGACATGCTTCGACATGGCTCAATGCTGCCGCATCAACACGTTTCGACGGAATCGGTCAGACGCGCCAATCATGTCGGGCCACGAACTCCACGGCGGCGTCGAGCTCGGGCGCGAGGAACCGGTCCGGACCGTGGCCCGGAACCGTCCGACGGAGATCCGCGATGACAGCGGCGGTACGCACAGCGGGCTGCAGCGGCGCACGGAGTTCGATGCCGCGCGCAGCGGTCATCAACTCGATCGCGATGATCCGCCGGAGGTTGTCGACGACCTGCCGCAGTTTGCGTGCGGCATGCCAGCCCATGCTCACGTGGTCCTCCTGCATCGCGGAGCTCGGGATCGAGTCCACGCTTGCTGGTGCGGCGAGTCGCTTGTTCTCCGATACGAGTCCAGCCTGCGTGTACTGCGCGATCATGAAACCAGAATCGACACCTGCATCCTCCGCGAGGAACGGCGGCAGGCCGAAGGAGCGGTTCTTGTCGAGCATGCGGTCCGTGCGGCGCTCGGCAATGGACCCGAGATCGGCGGCAGCAATCGCGAGGAAGTCGAGGACGTACCCGACCGGTGCACCGTGGAAGTTGCCGTTGCTCGTGACTTCACCGGACTCGAGCACCACCGGGTTGTCGATCGCCGCCGCGAGTTCACGCGTCGCAACAGTTGCGGCATGCGTGATGGTGTCACGCACCGCGCCGGTGACCTGTGGTGCGCAGCGCAACGAATAGGCATCCTGGACGCGCGTGCAGTTCACCTGGTGCGATGCGACGATTCCGGAACCTTCCAACGTCCGCAGCATGTTTGCGGCACTCGTTGCCTGTCCCGGATGCGGGCGGAGAGCGGCGTGCAGCTCCGGCCGGAACACGCGCTCCGAACCGAGGAGCGCTTCGACGGACATCGCCGCAACAACATCAGCTGCATCGCAGAGTTTCGTGAGGTCGTGGATGGCGAGGATGAGCATGCCGAGCATGCCATCGGTGCCGTTGATGAGCGCCAACCCTTCCTTCTCGCGCAGTTCGATCGGTTCGATCCCGGCTGCCTTCAGGAGTTCCGGTACCGGACGTTCGTTTCCGTCGGCGTCCACTGCACGACCCTCGCCCATGAGCACGAGTGCGCAGTGCGCGAGCGGTGCGAGGTCTCCGCTGCAGCCGAGCGAGCCGTACTCGTGCACGATCGGCGTGATGCCGCCGTTCAGCACCGCTGCCATCGTCTGCGCGACGACCGGACGGATGCCGGTGCGCGCACTGCACAACGTCTTCAGGCGCAGCAGCATCAGCGCGCGGGTTACTTCGCGTTCGACGACCGGACCGGTGCCGGCGGCGTGCGAGCGGATGAGCGACTTCTGCAACTGCGTGCGGGACTCGGTCGGGATGTGCCGTTGCGCGAGTGCACCGAATCCGGTGGAGACGCCGTACACGGGTTCGGGTGAGACGGCGAGCGCCTCGACATGTGCGCGGGTGGCGGACATCGCGGCGAGTGCGTCGTCGGAGATGACGACCTTCGCGTTGTCGCGTGCGACGGCAATGACGTCGTCGAACGTCATTCCTGAGGTGCCGATGCTGCGGTGTGTCATGCGCTGGCCTTCCCGCCGCCGATGTACGTGGCAGCGATCTGCGGAACACCCGGCCGATAGGCGAGGTGGATGTGTGATGGTGAGGTGAGGACGACGAAGTCTGCTGCCCTGCCGGCTGTGAGGGCTCCAATGTTGGTGTCGCGCAATGCTGCTGCGCCACCGGCGGTTGCGGCATACACGGCTTCATCCGGCGTCATCCGCATTTCGCGGACGGCGAGGGCGATGCACAGCGACATGTTCGTGGTGTAGCTGCTGCCAGGATTGCAGTCGGTTGCGATCGCCACGGTGGCACCGGCGTCGATGAGCCGGCGTGCATCGGGATACGGCGATCGCGTCGAGAACTCTGCACCCGGCAAGAGGGTTGCGACGGTGTTCGAGTTCGCGAGTGCGTCGATGTCAGCGTCATCGAGGTGTGTGCAGTGGTCCGCAGATGCGCAATCGAGTTCCACCGCAAGTTGCACACCCTCGCCGTGCTGCAACTGATTCGCGTGGATGCGCGGCTGCAGGCCTTTGGCAATGCCAGCAGTGAGAATCGTGCGGGCCTGGTCGGCGTCGAAGGCGCCACGATCGCAGAAGACGTCGATCCATCGAGCGTGTGCAACGCATGCATCGAGCATCTCGCCAGTGACGAGTTCGACGTAGTCGGCGATGCGGTCCACATACTCGGCGGGCGCAACATGCGCACCGAGGTAGGTGGTATGCGACGTCAGCTCGTGCGCGATGCGCAGCGCCCGCTCCTCGTCCTTGGGAGTGAGCCCGTAGCCGGACTTCGTCTCGAAGGTGGTCACGCCCGCCCGGTGCAGTTCTGCCACGAGCGCCTGCGCATTGCCGCGCAACCGGTCGTCGGAGGCGCTGCGTGTTGCGGCGACAGTGGAGCGGATGCCGCCAGCCGCGTAGGGCTCTCCCGCCATGCGGGCCGCGAATTCAGCGGCACGGTCGCCGTCGAACATGAGATGCGCATGGCTGTCGACGAACCCGGGCAGCACGCATGCACCCTCCAGATCGACGCGTACATCCGCTGCGGATGCTGCGGCCGCATCACCGACCCAGGTGATCGTGCCATCGGTGACAACGAAAGCGGCATTCGAGCGCAGGCCGAGCAGGCCCACGCCGAGTTCGGGATCGTTCGTGGCGAGCGATCCGATGTTGGTGAAGAGGGTGCTTGCCATCAGCCGAGCATCGGGACGTGCACGTGCCGTTCGTGCGCGACGTCGACTGCGCGGTCGTATCCCGCATCGACGTGACGGATGACACCCATGCCCGGATCATTTGTGAGGACGCGCTGCAGTTTTTCGGCCGCGAGGTCGGTACCGTCCGCGACGCTCACCTGACCGGCGTGGATCGAGCGACCGATGCCCACCCCGCCACCGTGGTGGATGGAGACCCACGATGCGCCGGAGGCGATGTTCACCATCGCATTGAGGAGCGGCCAGTCGGCGATCGCGTCGGAGCCGTCGAGCATCGCCTCGGATTCGCGGTAGGGCGATGCAACCGAGCCACAGTCGAGGTGGTCGCGGCCGATGACGATCGGTGCTGACACGTCGCCGCGCTTCACGAGGTCGTTGAACACCGCGCCCGCCTTGTCTCGCTCACCGTAGCCGAGCCAGCAGATGCGCGCGGGCAGGCCCTGGAACGCAACGCGTTCCTGCGCCATCGTGATCCAGCGGCGCAGGTGCTCGTTGTCGGGGAACAACTTCAGCACTTCGGCGTCCGTGCGGTGGATGTCCTTCGGATCACCGGAGAGCGCAACCCAGCGGAATGGACCCTTGCCCTCGCAGAACAACGGACGGATATAGGCGGGGATGAAGCCCGGGAATGCGAACGCGCGATCGAAGCCACCCTTACGGGCTTCGTCTCGGATCGAGTTGCCGTAATCGAAGACCTCGGCGCCGCGATCCATGAAGCCGACCATCGCCTCCACATGTTTCGCCATCGACGCTTGCGCACGCTCGGTGAAGTCGTCGGGCTTCTTCTCAGCCCATTCACGCGCATCCTCGAACGGCATGTCCTCCGGTATGTAGTAGAGCGGATCGTGCGCCGACGTCTGATCCGTGACGATGTCGACCGGCACATCGCGACGCAGGAGTTCGGGCAGGATCGCCGCAGCGTTGCCGACGACGCCGACCGACAACGCCTTGCGTTGCGCCTTTGCTTCGAGGCAGCGTGCGATCGCGACGTCGAGTGATGGAGCAACTTCGTCGAGGTAGCGTGTTTCGACGCGACGTTGCAGACGTGACGCGTCGATGTCGATCATCAGGCAGACGCCTTCGTTCATGGTGACGGCCAACGGCTGCGCACCGCCCATGCCACCGCAACCGGCCGTCACCGTGAGCGTTCCGGCAAGGGTGCCGTTGAACCGCTTCGCTGCAACAGCGGCAAACGTCTCGTACGTCCCCTGCAGGATGCCCTGCGTTCCGATGTAGATCCACGAGCCGGCTGTCATCTGGCCGTACATCGTTAACCCCAGGTGCTCAAGCCGGCGGAATTCCGGCCACGTCGCCCAGTCACCGACAAGGTTCGAGTTTGCGAGCAGCACGCGCGGCGCCCACTCGTGCGTGCGCAGCACTCCCACCGGCTTGCCGGACTGCACGAGCAACGTCTCATCGGGATTGAGATCGACGAGCGTGCGCATGATTGCGTCGAGGCTCGCCCAGTTGCGCGCAGCCTTGCCAGTGCCGCCGTAGACAACGAGTTCTTCGGGGTGTTCCGCGACATCGGGATCGAGGTTGTTCCGCAGCATGCGCAGTGCGGCTTCGGTCTGCCAATTCTTCGCGGTGAGTGTCGAGCCATGGGGAGCGCGAAGCGTTCGGGGTCCGGTGTTCGTCATAGCGGTATTGCACCGGATCGCACCAGCCGCCGAAAGGGGAATGCGCGGGGTGAACGGCCGAAAGCACGGTTTTCGCGGCCGAATCTGTAGATTGCTGCCAAATGAGCCAGCTGCCACATGACCCGATGTGGACCCGCGCAGGAAGCGTGGTCCAGACCGGTGCAGCGCCTGCAGATGTTGCCATCATCGGCGTTCCTGCCCATCGCACGTCGATTTCGCCGACGAATGCACACACGACGCCCGCTGCCGTCCGCGATGCGTTGTGGCGGTACTCCACGTATGCCGCAAGCGCAGATGTCGACCTCCGCGACCTACGGATCAGCGATCTCGGCGACGTCGACGATTGCGACAGCGAAGCCGGCGAACAGCGCACCACGCAACTCGTCGCAGCGGCATTGCGCGCATCGAAGTTGACACTTGTCCTTGGCGGTGACAACTCGGTGACATTCGCTGCGGCGCGCGGCCTGCGTGACCATGTCGGCGACTGGTCGCGCGTCGGGCTCATCACATTCGATGCGCATCACGATCTCCGCGATGGCATCTCGAACGGATCACCCGTCCGACGACTCGTCGAAGCCGGCCTGCCGGGCTCGCAGATCGTGCAGATCGGAATCAGCGATTTCGCGAATTCACGCGAGTATGCGCAGCGCGCTCGGGACTACGGCATCACGGTGATACGTCGTGATGAACTGCGCAGCCGCTCGATGGCGGAGGTGATTGAACACGCGCTCCAGGTGATCGGGGACCGCTCGGTGTTCGTTGACGTCGATGTGGACGTCTGCGATCGCTCGGTTGTTCCGGCCTGCCCCGCCGCCGCTCCGGGTGGGCTCTCCGCAGATGAGTTGCGGCAACTCGTGCGTGCGGCAGCACGCAGCGGCCGTGTTCGCGCGTTCGATTTCACGGAGGTTGATGCAAGTGCGGATGCGCAGGACGGCCGCACAGTCCGCCTTGTTGCACTCTGCATGCTGGAGGCGATCGCAGGTTCGTCCAAGACTCTGTGAGTTTCACAGACGCGGCTGACAATGGCGTGACACGTCAACGGATGAATCGTGGATGGCTGTCGTTCGAGGCTTCTGGTGTAGCCAAAGGAGGCCCACCATGAAGAAGAACCTCACCCGCATCGCCGCAGTTGCCGCGTCCGCCGGTCTTGCGTTCGCCGTCGCACTTCCCGCTCAGGCGGCGACGGTCAGCACCCCTACCGCCACCAAGCTCCAAGCGCTCACGGCTGAGGAGAAGCTGGCGCACGACGTCTACGTGACGCTCGGTTCCTACTGGAACGCCCGTCGATTCTCGAACATCGCGAATGCCGAGACCCGGCACTACACAGCAATGCAGACAGTCCTGAAGACCTACGGGATCGCTGATCCATCGGCCGGGGACACGGTCGGTACATTCGACGATCCCGCAGTGCAGAAGTTGTACGACGCACTCGTCGCAGAAGGCAAGACGTCACTCACTGCTGCGTATGGCGTCGGCGTGAAGATCGAGCAGTTGGATATCGCCGACCTCGACGCGCTCCTCGCGAAATGGTTGCCGACGGACGTCAAGTTCGTGCTCACGAATCTTCGTGCAGGATCCGCGAATCACCTGTCGGCATTCAGCCGCTGACGCAATCGCAGGAACGGGATCCGGCTATCTCGCGAGACGCCGGGTCTCGTTGGCGATTGCCGCAATCTGCTGTCCGAGCTCACCGGTGATGGCCTGCTCTGCTGGGATCGGCAGTGCACGTGACCAGTTCGGCCACTGCGTGGTGGTTCCCGGCATGTTGGGACGCTCCCGTACCGCGCAGGCGTCCTCGAGGTTGAACACGACGACCCGGCTCTGGGAATCCGCAACGATCTTGCAGCGTGCGACGATCGCGCGACGGATCTCATCCTCGGTGTAGTGGTCCTTGATTTCGAGGCCGGCTTCCGCCGCGAGTGTGCGCTGGCGACCCTTTTCCGCTTCCCAGTCGACGCTCTTGCCGACGGACACCATGTCCTGCGGGTCGGTTCCGCACAGGATGCCGGCGATCGTCGCGTGGTCGTGCGTGCCAGTCGCACCGAACGTATCGACGGTGAACATCGAGACGGGGACACGACAGGCGGCGCGATAGCCGAGCATGCCGATTTCGTGCATCGTCGGTCGTACGTAGTCCGGAACGGTGCCCATGTCTTCGCCAACGACCCACGCGTGTGTGCGTTCGGCTTCGATGCGGATGATCGCGAGCAGCGCGTCATGCGGATACCGAACGTAGGCGCCTTCCGATGCGCCACCCGGGGTAGGCGGCACCCAGAACAACCGCCACAACTGCATCACGTGGTCAATCCGGAGGCCCTTCGCGTGGCGCAGCGCAGTGCGCACCATCGCGATGAAGGGTTGGAAGTTCACCGCCGCAAGACCGGTCGGACTGAATGCCGGAAGTCCCCAGCGCTGGCCGTCGCGATTGTGTCGATCCGGCGGGCATCCGACTTCCGCGTTGAACACCAGGATGTCCTGCCAGCGCCAGGCGTCGAAGCCGCCGCCGTCGAATCCCACCGCGATGTCGGCAACGATGTCCGCGCCTTGACGTGATGCACGACCGAGTTGCTTGTCGCACAGGAACTGCAGCCATGCGTGGAAGGTGACTTCGTCGGTGTGTGCCGCAGCCCATGCACGGACAGCGTCGGTGTCCGGGTGGAGGTATTGCTCCGGCCAGGTCTGCCACGGCAGCCCGAGTTCGTCGGCAAGTGCCATGAAGGTGGCGAACTTCTGCAGATTCTCACCGCGATCCGCGGCCCACAACGCGAAGTCTTCGCCGCCCTGCCGCCCCTGGCCCTCCCAGATGCGCTGCAATGCCGCGCGCTTGAACTCCCAGACCTTGCCACGATCGATGATCCGATCGGCATTCAACGCCTGCGCCTGCTGACGTAGATCTGAGACATCGACCGACGTGCGGATGAGGTCGATATTGATGTAGAGCACCTGCAACCACTCGCGCGATGTCGGTGAGTACGGCGAGGCCATCGGATGTGGGCCGAGATTGCCCGCATGCAATGGGCAGACGAGGACGAAGCCAGCGCCGCTCTTGGCCGCAACACGGCACAGTGCAGCAAGATCCGCGAAGTCGCCGATACCCCACGACTTGTCACTCCGCGCGTCGTACAACTGGATCGACCAACCGAATGAACGCTGCGGAACCGCGAGACGTTCCGGTGCGCTGAGCACGAGTCGCACGCTGCCGTCGAGCCGGTGCAGTGTGTGATAGCCAACGGCGTCGACTGGCAGGATGCCATCGACTCGCATTCGACGTCCGTCACCGAGTTCGATGTCGCCGTGCAGTTCAGGATGCCAACGACCCGGAGTCGCGATCAGCGGCGGCAGGGCATCGGTCTGCTTCTGGAACTCTTCATACAGCCACGCAAGCGTGTTATCCGGAATCGGGCGCTCGACGTCGAACGCATCGAAGAAGCTCGGCTGCACGCCTCGTTTCGAGACGTAGTTGAGCATCTGCTCGCGGGTGGCTGGCGTCACGTTGCGAGAGAATACTTATGCAACTTGTTTCATTCACAATCTTCGCGTGTGTCAGCGGAGAAAAACCCTGAACGGTCGGATTCCTACGCGGCCGCATCGTCGCGTGCAGCAGCCCGCAGTAGGAGATTGTCGGTCACCTGGTTGACAAATTGCAGCGTGTCCTTGCCACTGCTCCCACGCATTGCTTTCGAGACCCAGCCCATCGTGCCGCTCGCGAACGTGAACACGCCTGAAGGTTCCGAACGCAGGACCATCATCGAGTGCGTCTTCCGCCTGCCGCAGGTGGCAGGCGAATTCGCCAGCACGTGCACGCGACTACTACGAACGACGAGTTTGTCGATCTCGGTGGCGATGATGCCGTTGAACGTCTGCCCCTTGCGTACACCGGTTCCGTCGAACACCCACGAGGTCGGATCGGAGATCGTGAAACTGCCCTTCGCCGGGAAGCAGTTGTATGTGACGGCCGTGAGTTCCGAATCGGATTGTCCGACATCACGGAAGCGGATCGTCGGTTTGGGCGATGGGTCGGCGGATCGGGATTTGTACACCGTCATGGTGCGAGGCTGCTCGAGTCTGACTCGCCAGTACGACGTGTTGGCGCCAAAGAACAGCAGATTGGTTCCCCGGTCACGCGCGTCCGTCACCGCATTGCGGAGCGATTGCGTCCAGTACTCGGCGTGCCCGCCGAACACGATGCTCCGCGCGCCCGCGAGCAGCGACGGATCCCGCGAGATGTCGACGTCGGTCAGCACTGCGATCGGAATCCCGTTTGCTTCCGCGCGTCGGATCACCGGTGCCTCGTAGGTGAGAAACTTTCCGCTGCCCAATCCCCAGAGTTGCGGGCGGTCGTAGCTCAACATGCGGGCACGAGTGCTGAACCCCTTGCTCCCCCGGTACGCATTTGCACCGCCCCAGTTGTTGTACGCCTGTGACGTGAGCGTTGATGAGATGAAGACCACCCGGTCGTATACCGATTCGGAACGAACAACGAGATCGACGTACGTCGCACTCCGGTCAGCGGCTACCACCTTGAGCACGTAGGCACCCTCCGGCCAATCGGTCGTGTCGATCGACATGCTGCGATGCCAGTTCGCGGTTGCGAGATGTGTCGAAGGGTCGACTACGGCGTTGGGTTGTGTGCGGCACTTCCGCGGTTCGCTCTGCCATACCGCTCGGGCACCAACGTTGTCGTAGTAGCCGATGCGCAACGCCTCGACCGTGAATGACGGTGCCCTGCAGGCGACGGCGAGATCGAATGACTCGCCCGCGCGCACGGATTCGCTACTGGCGTACGCGAGCGTCTTCTTCGTGAACTGCCGATGCTCGATTTGCCACTGAGGGCTGCCGGGTAGCGCGTTCTCGCAACTGAACGTGCAACTCGCCGGCCGTACCGTGCCGCTGGTGCCGCGTAACAAATTGTCGGTGAACGCCGCGTGGGCGGTCAACGCCCACACGCGGTTGAGCGCCGCCGCCAACTACGTCGGCTCGCAATTCATGGACAACGACGAAGGCAACACGCTGGGCGTAAAAATTCCCGCTTACACCGTGGTCGACCTGAAACTCACCTACCGCAACGGCCCATGGCGCGTGGGCGGCGCGATTAACAATCTCTTCGGCAAGTCATATTACAACTACGCCGTGCGCAGCCAGTTCGTGGCTGACCGGTATAACGTCTATCCGTTGCCGGAGCGGAATATTTCGCTGAATGTGGCTTATGAGTTTCGGTGACACTCCGACGACTGCAGTTAGGTTCGTACTCTATCCCATGAAGCTGGTTATGGTGCGAGGCAAGGTGTATATATAGTCACTTTACGCATTGCTTCCGCCAAATGAACAGAAGGAATATTGGGAAACTAAGATTCACTTCTAAACGGAGCCTTTAGCGGGAGAATCCATGAAGAGGGCGCCGCAACTACTGTTATGGCTAGTTTTTATACTGCCGGTAGCAACGATTGTTGCCGAGATTGTGTATTGTCATGTTCAACCCGATCTAAATACACCCATCGAACTGACAGGCATATATGTTGGGGTGGGGTCGTACTTAGCCGAAGAGTTGGAACTGCGCAGCGACAATACGTATACGTACGTCCACAAAGGTAATAGTAACGTAGCGGGTGGCGTGATTAATGGCACATGGAGCGGGGGTTTCGACAATAGTCGGGGGAGAAACGAAATTACACTTATAGGGTTCAAACTTTTCTACCCCGATATTTCCGCAACGTTCTGGTACACAGGTGTCTCAAGAGACTGCAGTGGAAGCATAATGATTTGCTTAGAAGCAGATACGCATTGCCTTCACCGAAAAGGATCATAGCCAGCGTGGGCACGCTTCGCTTTGCCCACCCTGCATCGCAACCAGGATCTCGTCGCCATGGAGCTGTTCCTCCATTACCTGACCATGCCCTACATGATCCAGGGCATCGAGGTGACCTTGCAGGTCACCGCCCTCGGGCTCGGCGGCGGTGCCATCTTCAACGAGAAGGCCTCCCCCTCGATCTCGGCCTGCAGGAGCGCCCAGGTCAGATCGTCATGGGGCCGGCGCCGACGCGCCGCCACCATGTCGGCGTAGTAACCGGCCAGCGTCAGCGCGGCCTCGATCCCCTCGGCCGGAACGTCGGTCACACCCTCTTCCCGGTGGACCAGGAGGTCGGCCAGGCGCCGCAGCTCGGTTTCATCGATACCCTTCTAGTTTAACCCCGTTTTATGCGTTTGTGAACGGAGAATCTTGGTTATTTTTGGTTGGATTCCGGACGGAAACGCGATGACTATCC
>CAXBQV010000013.1:0-24525 GCA_963978265.1 uncultured bacterium
GGCGAGGAACGTAACGCGTGGAGGCGGAGGGATGAAGCCACGGCGATGGGACACAGTCGACCGTCGTCCCCGAACTCCACCGTCGACATCGATGGCACCTGCACATCGCCAGCTTCGGCGATGAGTTCAGCTGCCTTCCACGCGAGGTTGCGGTTGTCGAGCGGCACATCCTCGTTCGTGCAGGTGATGGTGATGCCGGCGCCGACCGGGGCATCGGCCACCGTGACGGCGTCGTACAACGAAACAGCGTGATAGATCGTCTGCAGTTCATGGAAGCCGTCCTCGCGCGCCGGACCCACCTGCAATGCAATATTGATCTTGGCGGGCATGCGCACGGTCACCGGCATGCGTGAAGCCTATGACTTCGCCGCCATCGCAAGGTTTGCGAAGTCGCTGATGTCGCACTGCTCACCACGTGCCTGCGGATCGATGCCCGCCTTGATGAGCAGGTCTTCAGCGCGAGCGGCAGATCCGGCCCATCCCGCAAGTGCCGACCGCAAGGTCTTCCGACGTTGTGCGAATGCGGCGTCGATGATCGGAAAAACCTCGCGCTGCGTGACATCAGCGCGCGACTGGTCGGTGCGGGTGAATGCCACCAGACCGGAATCGACATTCGGAGCAGGCCAGAACACGTTGCGGCCGATATGCCCCGCAAGTTTCACCTCACCGAACCAGCGTGCTTTCACGCTCGGGACGCCGTAGGTCTTCGAGCCGGGCAGCGCGGCGAGACGCTCGGCGACCTCGAGTTGGACCATGACAAGCGTGCGTCGGATGCTCGGGAACGCCTCGAAGAAGTGCAGCAGTACTGGCACCGACACGTTGTACGGAAGATTCGCGACGAGTGCCGTTGGCTGCACCGGAAGCGCATCCAGCTTCATGGCGTCGGCATGCATGACCGTGAGTTTGTGCGCTTGCTCAGGTGCATGCGCCTGCACAGTTTGCGGCAACCGTGCTGCGAGCTTCGGATCGATCTCCACCACGATCACCTGCTTCGCAACCTCGAGCAGCGCGAGTGTCAGTGAACCAAGGCCCGGACCGATCTCCACCACGACATCGTCAGCGGTGATCTCGGCCGTCTTCACGATCTTGCGAACGGTGTTCGCATCGATGACGAAGTTCTGCCCCCACTGCTTCGTCGGCCGCATGTCGAGTTCCGCAGCCAGTGCACGGATCTCGGCGGCACCGAGCAGACTCACGCGAACGATCCGAACACGCGATTGGCATTGTCCGATACCGCGGCACACAGCCGATCGAGTGGGGCGCCGCGCACCTCGGCCATGTGTCGCATCGTGTGCGGGATGAGGTAACTGGCATTCGGTTGGCCGCGATACGGCATCGGCGTGAGGAATGGTGCATCGGTCTCGACGAGGATCAGTTCCTGCGGAAGGAGGGCAAGCGCTGCTCGCAGATTCTGTGCGTTCTTGAAGGTGACGGTGCCGGCGAACGAGCAGAACCAGCCATGCTCGGCGGCCGTCCGTGCAAGCGCTTCATCACCGCTGAAGCAGTGGAAGATCACGTCGGTCTCGATGCGCTCGTCGAGCAACACGCGGACGACGTCGTCGTGCGCATCCCGGTCGTGCACCATCACTGGCAACCCGAACTTCTGCGCGATCCGAATGTGTTGCCGGAATGCGTATTCCTGCGCTGCGAGCGCGGTCTCGCCTTCGGTGCGGAAGAAGTCGAGGCCGGTCTCCCCGACTGCACGTACCCGCCCATCGGCGGCCATGTCCTCGATCTCGGCGATCGCGGCATCAAGGCCAGCGCGTCCGAGCTCTGCTTCGATCCGCGGTGCCTCGTTCGGATGCAATGCAACCGCAGCGAGCACATTGCGGTGGGTATTGGCTGCAACAACCGACCAGCGTGACGATTCGACGTCCACGCCCACCTGCACGATCCGGTCGATGCCGGCCGCAGTGGCCAGGACCTGCGCTTCCTCGACGTCGAGCCAGTGGTCGTTGTAGCCGATGTCGAGGTGGCAATGCGCATCGGCAACCGGAACCGGCAGCGGTTCGGGCGCGGGCGGGCGATCACCCTTCGCAGCCGACTTCGAGCGCGGCGGCTGCGTCACTCGGCGTCCTCGAGGCGCGGGAACAGCACTGCGCCCTTCGTGATGACCGAGCCGGCGGGTAGCTGCCCCCACGTACCGGCGTCCTGCACACGCTGCGCATCGAGTGCTCCAAGCGCGGCTTCAGCGCCGAGCTGATTCCACAACTCCTGCATCGCCTTCGGCATCACCGCGTTGTAGAGCACGGCGATCCCGCGCAACGCTTCGCAGATGACATAGAGAATGGTTTCGACACGCGGAAGTTGCGCCTCGTCCTTCGCAACCTTCCACGGTTCCTGTTCGGTCACATAGACGTTGACGGCACCGATGAACTCGTTCACTGCCGCAATCCCGGCGGCGAAGTCGAGGGCGCACATCGCCGTATCGGCGATCGTCGCCGTCTCCTGCAACTTCGCGATGATCGCGTGGTCCGCATCGGTGTAGTCATTCGGCTTCGCAAGCGTTCCGCCGCTGTATTTCCCGACCATTGCCGCTGCACGTGACGCGAGGTTGCCCAGACCGTTCGCGAGTTCGGCCGTGTAACGGGCGCTCATGTCCTCCCACGAGAAAGAGCCGTCGGAACCGAATTGGATCGCGCGCAGGAAGTAGTAGCGGAAGGCGTCGGAACCGAAGTGATCGATGATCTGGCTCGGCGCGATGCCGGTGAGCTTGCTCTTGCTCATCTTCTCGCCACCGACGAGCAGCCAGCCGTGTGCGAACACACACTTCGGCAACTCGACGCCACCGGCCATGAGCATGGCGGGCCAGATGACGGCGTGGAAGCGGAGGATGTCCTTGCCGACCAAATGCACATCGGCCGGCCAGGTTGCAGCAAACTTCGCGGCGCCTTCCGAACCGGCCGGATCGTCGAGACCGACTGCAGTCGCGTAGTTGAGCAGTGCGTCGAACCAGACGTACACGACCTGGTGCTTGTCCCACGGCACATCGATGCCCCAGTCGAACGTGGAGCGTGAGATCGAGAGATCCTGCAGTCCCTGCTTGAGGAACGACATCACCTCGTTGTACGCGGACTGTGGTCGTACCGCTTGCGGGTTCTGCTCGTAGTGTGCGATGAGGGCGTCGCCGAATGCAGACAGACGGAAGAAGTAATTCGTCTCCCTCACCGTTTCCACCGGCTTGCTGTGCACCGGACAACACTGTTGTCCCTTGTACTCGCCCTCGCCGGTGATGAGGTCGCCGGGCAGCTTGAATTCTTCGCAACCGACGCAGTACGGCCCTTCGTACTTGCCTTCGTAGATGTGCCCTGCGTCCTTCAGCCGTTGGAGGAACCGCTGGACGCGTTCGGTGTGCCGCGACTGGGTGGTGCGGATGAAGTCGTCGTTCCTCGCGTCGATGGTGTCGAGCACCGGCAACCACGCCTGCTCGACGAGCTTGTCCGCCCACACCTGCGGTTCGACGCCGTTCGCTTCGGCGGTGCGCATGACCTTCTGTCCGTGTTCGTCGGTGCCGGTGAGGTACCAGACGGCCTCGCCGCGTTGGCGGTGCCAACGGGTGAGGACGTCGCCGGCCGTCGTCGTGTACGCGTGCCCGATATGGGGCGCGTCATTGACGTAATAGATCGGCGTCGTGACGTAGAAGGCCTTCATGGGGGCCAAGTCTAGGTTGGCGTTCAGGACCGCTTCGCCGCGACGACGGCGTCGTACACATCCCTGCGCGGGACGCCGAGCGCCTTCGCGACCTCGGACACTGCTTCCTTGCGATCCGCACCGGCGGCCACCCGCGCTTCGACCTCCCGCACGTACGTTTCCGGGGTGAGCGTTGCAGCTTCGGCTGCATCACGGCCGGCAAGCACGATGGTGATCTCGCCAAGGATCTCCCGCTCTGCCCAGTCGACGGCGTCGGCAAGGGTGCCCCGCACGATCTCCTCATACGTCTTCGTGAGTTCACGGCAGACCGCGATCCGACGCCCGGATCCGAAGACGTCGCGCATCGCGTCGAGCGTCTCCTTCGTGCGATGCGGTGCTTCGAAGAACACCATCGTGCGCTGCTCGGTGGCGAGGTCCTCGAGTCGTCGTGCACGTTCGCCTGCTTTGCGCGGCAGGAATCCTTCGAAGGTGAACCGATCGACCGGCAGTCCGGAAATGGTGACGGCAGTCGTGACTGCAGAAGGACCGGGAAGCACGCGGATCGGGATCCGATGCGCGATGGCGGCTTCGACGATCCGATAGCCGGGATCACTCACCGACGGCATCCCGGCGTCGGTGACGATCAAGACATTGTTGCCGTTCTGCAGTTGGTCGAGCAGCCACGGCTGGCGTTCGGCTTCGTTCTGGTCGAAGTAGCTCACGATCTGCGCCGGCGTTGCGACGTCGAGCAGTTGCAGGAGTTTGTGCAGTCGACGAGTGTCCTCGGCCGCGATGACCTGCACGGTCTGCAAAGCGTCGATCAGACGCACGGATGCGTCACCGACGTTGCCGATCGGTGTGGCGGCAAGGATGAGCGTGCCTGCGGACATGGGGCAATTGTGTCGGTGAATACGCTGACGGCATGAATCCCGGCTGGTGGTCCCGCTTGCGCGATCCGCGCGGCTGGTACACCAGCGCGGGACTGGCGCTCGTTGCAGCGGCGCTACGACTACCGAACCTCGGCTGGCCGCGGGCGTTCGTCTTCGACGAGACGTATTACGCGAAGGATGCCTATTCGCTCCTGCGATTCGGCTACGAGCGCGCATTCACGAAGACCGCAAACGCATCGATCCTGCAGGGCGACCTCGACGTCTTCACGGGTGCCCCGGCGTATGTCGTGCACCCTCCACTCGGAAAGTGGATGATCGCCGCCGGCGAATGGCTGTTCGGGATGAACCCGTTCGGTTGGCGAATCGTTGCTGCCGTGATCGGTGTGGCAATGGTGGTGCTCGTGCATCGCATTGCGTTGCGGGTGTTCATCAACCCGTGGACGGCGGCGCTGGCCGGGCTTTTCATGGCGATCGACGGGGTGGCGATCGTGCTGAGCAGAACCGCGCTGCTCGACCAGTTCCTCACGTTCTGGGTGCTTTGCACGTTCTACGCCTTGGTCCGCGATCGCAGCGAATACCGGCACACCTTGGCCTTGCTCGCATACGGACAACCGGTGTCACGGATGCGTACCGCACGTCCGTGGCGCCTGTTGGCGATCGTGTGCATCTCGCTTGCACTCGCAACGAAGTGGTCGGCGCTGTGGTTCGCATTCGGGTTCGTGCTGCTCGCCATGTGGTGGGACGGCGTGGAGCGTCGATCGCATCCCGATGTCGACCCGCAGGCGTGGCTCAAGGACGTCGGCTGGTTGGGGATCTCCGTGCTGCTCGGCGCTGCGACGTACGCGGCAACCTGGCTCGGATGGTTCGTATCCGATGCTGCCTACGACCGCGACAAGACGGGAAACACGCTGCTGTCATGGTTGCAGTACCAGCAGAGCGCACTCGCGTTCCACACGAACCTCACCTCAGATCATCCATACAAAGCCGCGCCGTACGGATGGCCGTTGCAGCTTCGGCCGACATCATTCTGGTTCGAGAGCTACACCAACGGCCAACACGGCTGTGCATCGGAGCAGTGCTCTGCAGAAGTGCTGGCGCTCGGCAATCCGGTCGTGTGGTGGGGTGCGAGCCTTGCAGGCATTGTGCTGCTCGCGTTGTTCCTGCTGCGCCGCCCGACTCGCATCGAGTGGGATCGACTGAGCGGTCCGGCGATGGGCATCGTCGCCGGATGGCTGCCGTGGGTTTACTTCCACGAGCGCACCACCTTCGCCTTCTACTCGATCGTCTACGCGCCGTTCATGTTCCTGCTGTTCGCATACGCGTTGACGCAGTTCGCCACGAAGTTGGTGGTGCTCGACGGGGAGGAGTTCTCCATCGGCGTCGAGGAGTTGCACGAGCGCCGCTTCTACGCCGTGGTGTTCGTGGTGGCGCTCGCGGTGGCGGCGTCGCTGTTCTTCTATCCGGTGTGGGTCGGCGGTGTGCTTCCGACCGACGGCTGGCAGCTGCGGATGTGGTTCCCCGGTTGGATCTGACAGCCGGTTCCTGAGTAACATCGGCGACACCAGGGGCTATAGCGCAGTTGGTAGCGCGTCTCGTTCGCAATGAGAAGGCCGGGGGTTCGAATCCCCCTAGCTCCACTGCACGTGTTTGGAGCGCCGACTCCCCTGCTGTTGGACGAGCGGCGGAAGCAAGGGCCGCATCCACACAGCACAACGCCCCGCAGTGCGGGGCGTGCTCAGCGCGTAGGAGAAGCCCGCGCTAGGCGATGATTCGGATAACCGGAATCTCGGTGGTTGCATCCGGATCGGCCGCCCGTTCCACGGCTGGGGCCGTCGGCACAACCGGCGTGACCGCTTCCTGTTCGACCATCGCGCGTGCCGCTTCCACCATGGCGTTGCCGGTCCATCCGCCAGCGGCGTCGATGGCACGCGGCACCGCGGTTGCTGCCGGTGCGTTGACATACGACGGTGCGATCGTCCGCACCGGCTGCCAGAACGTGGTCTCGTCCGACGAAGCAACGGTTGGCGCAGCTGGAGCCTGCTCCACATCGTCGACGTCGGACCGTGCAGCGCGACCGGCAGCGAGCGTGCGTAGGAACGAGCTTCGTTCCGAGCGCGCCTTCGACACCGGCGCAGTACGAGTGCGTTGTGGTGCGCGACGCTGCTGCTCGATGCGCACCTGCGTGCGCGCGAGCAGGAGAAAGCCGCTGATCAAGAGGAACGGCACGACCATCACGACCGTGCCGAAACCGAGAAGGCCACCGATCAATCCGCCGACTTGCAGCACACCGAGTCCGGCGAGAACGCGACGACGTCGAGCGGCGGCCGAGAGCGGAATCCGGACCTGCGTGCCGGCCTTCACCGCACGCTTGGTGCTGATCTGCCGGTGGGCAGACTGTTCGATGAGTTCGTGGTGGGACATGCCGAGCGACGACATGGCGCGCTTGAAGCGATCGACCTGCTTGCCCTCATTGAACTGATCGTGACTCTTGAGCCACATGGGAAGCAGTACGAGAGCCCAGAGACCGATGACCATTGCATAGATCAGACCGGAACCCACGGGGTAAAAGGTAAGTCGTCGCTCTTGAAAATCGTTGGAGGTTGTGCATTCCAGTACTCGCGTGTCGTTACGCGCGATCCACGTGCTCGCTATCCCGCAGCCAACGATTGAGGAATCCGTCGCGCGGGGAATTCTCTTTGTCTGCAACGAAAATCAGGTGATCGCGCCAGTCTCCGGCGATGTGGAGGTATCGCTGACGCGTGCCCTCGAGGTGCATGTGCAATTTCTCGACGACGCGGATTGATGCAGCGTTTTCCGGTCGGATCGAGATCTCGATGCGATGCAGGCCGGCGGTCGTGAGTCCGAAGTCGAGTGCCATCGCGACTGCGGTCGGCATGATGCCCTTCCCGGCCACCCGGTGGTCGATCCAGTAGCCGATATAAGCACCCTGCAACGACCCCCGGATCACATTCCCTATGGTCAGCTGACCGACGTAATTCCCTTGGTATTCAATGGCGAATGGATACATCCGACCCAAGCGGTACTCGGCATTGAGGTGGCGCAGCATCGTGCCGTACGTGCCCGGCGGCTTCGGTCCCGCGGGGCTGGTGCCCTCCCACGGTTTGAGCCAGGCCGCATTCGCAGCGCGGACCTCGGTCCACGCCTTCGCGTCACCCCGACGGTGCAGCCGGAGGGTCACATCGCCACAGGTGAGGGTCGGCCCGCTCACCACGCACCGCCGTCGAGTTGGACGACGTCGACGAAGTCACCGACGTTGAGGTCGGTGACCGCTTCCGGCACCACCAGCAGGCAGTCCGCCTGCGCGAGTTCGGCCGTGATGTGCTCCGAATGCAGGGGGTGCACCCGGTTCACACCGTCGGCGCCGCTCGTGTGGACGCTCGGAATGAACTGCCGCTTGCCCGGCAGTGAGGTGATAGCGGTCTGCAGTTGGGCCTTCACCAAGCGCTGCCCGAGATTCGGGGCACCGGCCATCCGCAGGATGACCGGGCGGACGAACACCTCGAAGGCGACGAACGCTGCAGCGGGATGGCCCGGCAGGGTGAGCATCGGCGTGCGGTCCTCGCCGAGATGGCCGAAGCCCTGCGCAGCGCCCGGCGACATCGCGACGCGATGGATCGCCATCTCGCCGAGTTGCGCCGCGACGTACTGCGTTGTCTCATACGCGCCCGCCGAAACTCCGCCGGCAACAATGACGAGATCGGCGCGCACGAGTTGATCGGCGAGGACGTCCTGCAACTGGTCGGCGTTGTCCGCAAGCGGGCCGACGCGGTACGCCACTGCACCAGCCTGTTGCACAAGTGCGGAGAGCATCACACCGTTGCTGTCGGCGACGATGCCCGGTTGCAGTTTCCTGCCGGCGTCCACGAGTTCGTCGCCGATGGTGACGATGACAACGCGCGGCCGCGGATGCGCGACAACGGTGCCGATACCGGTCGCGGCCAACAAAGCGATGCGCCGTGCATTGATACGCGTGCCCGCCTTCAGCACCACGTCGCCGGACTTGAGCTCGGTTCCGGCCAGACGGACGAAGTCGCCTGCGCGGACTGCCTGCACGACATCGATTGCGTTTCCGATAGGTTCGGTACCGGCGATCGGAACCACCGCATCCGCCCCCTCTGGTAGCGCGGAACCGAGATGGACGCGCACTGCCGCGCCTGACACCACCGCCAGCCGTGGCCGGAATCCTGGCTGCACTTCGTCGACGACGAGCAGTCGGGGCGCCGTCTCACGGGACGCGTTCGCCACGTCCTTGGAAGTGACGGCGAAGCCCTCGCAAGCGGCGGATGAGAACGCCGGGAGTGCGACGGGCGCAATGACATCCTCGGCAAGTCGGCAGCCGCGGGCATCCATCAGGCCCAATTCAAAGGGCGCAAGCGGTTCGATCCCTGCGAGCACATCCGCGAGATGCGTCTCAACCGTTCGCTGCATGAGCGAAAGCCTAAGCGGGCACTGCAGGCATCGGTTGCTTTGCAGCACGAGTGGCGCGATGCTGCTACCCGTGGCAACTGCCAAAGAACTCCGCGCACGACTGCGGGCACAGCGGGCCGCGATTGCGATGCCGATGGACGAGCGCGAACTGCTCCTCGCCGATGCGGTCCTGGCGCATCCGGTGATCGTGATGCTGGAGCCCGGTTCGTGGGTGACCTGCTATTCGTCGTATCGCGATGAACCTCCGACGCGACTACTGCTGCAACGGCTCTGCGACGCCGGTTTCGAAGTCGCGGTGCCCGCCGTCCACGGCGACAACCTGCACTGGCACGACGTCACGGGCGAGGTCGACGACCCCAAGGCATGGACCCGCGACGAGTACGGCATACCGCGGCCGACAACACCGGCGATGGCGACGTCGGCGCACGAACTGCTCGCACTCGACGTGCGCGTAATCATCACTCCGGGCCTCGGCATGGAACGTTCAGGTGCTCGCATCGGGCAGGGCGGCGGCTACTACGACCGGTTCTTCTCGGATCTGCCGCGCTACACCGACGGTGGACCCTTCAGACTGGGCATCACGCATTTCGGTGGTCTTCTGCCCGACGGCAGCATCGACCTCGCCGCGCACGATCAGTTGATCGACGACGTCATCGAGGGCTAGTGACCGTGTAACCGGTATACGCAAGTGCGATACCGGCAATGAGACTCACCGCGAGATATGCGACTGCGACATTCCGAGTTTCGTGGTGACGCCCTCGAGTGTAGATCTGTCCGATCCAGCCACTGAACGTGGTGAGTGCGCCGCAGAATCCGGTGCCGATGAACAACAGCAGTTCGTCGGATATGGCAGTGCGTTCGTGAAGGCCAGCGGCGATGCCGAGCATGAGTGATCCGACAAGGTTCACAACTAGCGTGCCGTACGGAACCCGCTCATGGAAGCGACGTACGGACCAGCGCTCGGTGGCGAACCGTACAAGTGCACCAAGTGCGCCACCGACGATCACCGCAATCATGCGACGATCCCGGTGACTCGGCGGGTGATGCCGTTGCCTACTGCGTACGCCACCAGTCCGACGACCACACTCGCGACGATGTAGGTGACGGCCATGTCCACTGGCAGCCGAACGGTCTCGAGTGCGAGCGTCGAGAATGTGGTGTAGCCGCCGAGTACGCCGGTTGCGAGGAACGGCCGCCACAAGCGTGCCCACGCCTTGTGGTGCGTGGGATGGAACCGCTCACCCAGCACCAACACGACGCCGAGCACGAAAGCGCCGCTGATATTTGCCGCGAAAGTGGCCACGGGGAACCCGGATGTCGGCTCCACGTTCGTGGCGATTGCCCAACGGGCGACTGCTCCCAGAGCGCCGCCGACCGCAACGGCGATCGGCACTTCGATGCGCAGCGGGTCCCTCACGGGTCGAGGCTACTGGGCATCAGCCCAAGCGGCCTGCAGTGTCTGCGTGAATGCCTCGAGCGGCTGCGCTCCGGAGATACCGTACTTGCGATCGAACACGAAGAACGGCACGCCGTTCGCACCGAATGCGTGCGCGGTCGTCTGGTCGTCCGTAACCGTGTCGGCGTACTTCGTCGAGTTCAGCACGTCTGCTGCAGCATCGCGGTCGAGACCGGCGTCGACGACGAGCGCGAGCAAGTCGTCGTGCGTGAAGAGCGACTTCCCCTGTTCGAAGTACCCGGCATACATCGCCTTCAGCAACTCGTCCTGCTTGCCGGAGTCGGCCGCCCACAGCAGGAGCCGGTGGGCGTCCTTCGTGTTACCGGAGACGGTGTTGCTCAAGTCGTAGCAGAGGCCTTCGCCGGTTGCGATGTCGCAGACGTTCTGCTGCATCTGTTCGACCTGCGCTTCGCTCACCCCGTACTTGTCGGCGAGGTGCTGCTTCGTTGGGTGCACGCCCTGCGCATCGGGCTGCAATTGAAACGCACGATGCATGACCGTCACTTGATCGCGGTGATCGAACATGGCGATCGCCTTGTCGAGGCGGCGCTTACCGATGTAGCACCACGGGCAGACGACGTCGGACCAAACTTCGATGAGCATCAGAGGCTCCTCGCGCGGAAGAACTGATCAGGAAGATCGATCGTGTGGCCGAGGGCCTCGGCAGCAAACCACGGCCACCGCGGATTGCGCAGCGCAGCGCGGGCGATGCAGACGGCGTCGGCCTCACCGTCCTCGATGATCGCGTTCGCCTTCACAGGATCGGTGATGAGACCGACGGCGGACGTCGGGATATCCGCTGCCGTGCGGATCGCGGTCGCGAACGGAACCTGGAAATGCGGTCCGGGTTTGATCTCCTGATCATGCACAAGGCCTGCCGTGGAGACGTCAATGAGATCGACGCCCGCAGCCTTCAACAGATGCGCGAGCTTGATGCTCTGGTCGAGATCCCAACCGCCGTCTTTCCAGTCGGTGGCGGAGATGCGGACGAGCAGCGGCATTTCCTGCGGCATCACGGCACGCACCGCGTTGACGACTTCGAGCAGCAGCCGCGTGCGGTTCTCGAAGCTGCCACCGTATTCATCGGTGCGTTCGTTCGAGAGCGGGCTCAGGAATTCGTGCAGCAGATAACCATGGGCGGAGTGGACTTCGAGCAGATCGAAGCCGACGCTGATCGCCCGCTTGGCGGCGTCGGCAAAATCCTGCACAAGGTGATGGATTTCATGGATTTCGAGCGCGCGCGCCATCGGATAGCCGTGGTACGCGTTCTCGCTTGGACCGACCGGTTGCCAGCCGCCTTCATCGGGCTCCGCGCCACCTCCGACCCAGTCGTGCCGTCGGGAACCCTTGCGTCCGGCGTGCGCCAATTGGATGCCGATCCGGCCGTGGAGTGCATGCACGAATGCAACGGTCGGACGCCATGCCTCGGCGAGTTCATCGGTCCACAGCCCGGGACAACCGACGGTGATGCGGCCCTCGGGCACAACACCGGTGGCCTCCGCCATGACCAGCCCGGCACCGCCCGATGCAAAAGCGCCGAGGTGCATCAGATGCCACTGCCCGACCTTGCCGTCGACGGCGGAGTACTGGCACATCGGCGAGATCCAGATGCGGTTCTTGAGCGTGAGGCCGCGGAGTGTGATCGGGGTGAAGAGTGCGGGGGTCATGGCGTTCGCTTTCTCGTGCGCAACAAGCCTAACGCCGTTGTGCAGAGCCGGATTCCCCGTCGTGGCTATCCTGAGCCAGTACCCGAGGAGTGACATGGCCGATAGCAGTTTCGACATCGTGAGCAAGATCGACCGCATGGAGGTCGACAACGCGCTGAACCAGGCGAAGAAGGAACTTGCACAGCGCTTCGACTTCAAGAACACCGGTGCGGACATCGACTGGAAGGGCGAGCACGAGGTGGAACTCGTGGCCAATTCCGAGGAGCGCGTGAAGGCGGCGTTCGAGGTCTTCAAGGAGAAGATGGTGAAGCGCCAACTGAGCCTGAAGTGCCTTGATGCGGGCGAGGCTCGTGCGTCGGGCAAGGACTACAAGATCACGGCGAAACTGAAGCAGGGCATCAGCCAGGATCAGGCGAAGAAGATCAACAAGCTGATCAAGGACGAGGGTCCGAAGAGCGTCAAGACGCAGACCATGGGCGAGGAGATTCGCGTGACCTCGAAGTCGCGTGACGATCTGCAGGACGTGATCGCACTCATCAAAGGTGCGGATCTGGATTTCGCAACCCAGTTCGTCAATTATCGATGAGGTCCTGAACCCACTTGCTTTCGAGCCGATCCGTGTGATGCACGAGGTCGGCTCGATTGCGTTCAGGGTAGTCATAGGCAGCGTTCCACTGCAGCGCATCGAATGGACACACTTCAATGCAGATACCGCAGTTCATGCAGCGCGAGAAGTCGATGCGGAAGTCGTCGAGCACATGGATCATGCGCGGGCGCGGTGCAGTGAGGGTTGCAGGGTCCGGCTCCTGATGGCGGTCGAGGCCCATGCACTGCGTCGGGCATTCCTTGATGCAGAGCAAGCAGCTCGTGCACGCCTCGGCTTTCAGCGCGATGACACCGCGGGAGACGCTGCTCATGACGACACCTGCTCGACCGCGAGTTGCACCGCGCCCCAGAGGGCCTCGGGGCGGGGCGGGCAGCCGGGGACGAAGACATCGGCTGGGGTGTGGGTGACGATCGCGTCGGAGTCCCAGTAGGGCCCGCCCGAGGAGACGCAGACGCCGTACGCCACGGTTCGGCTGGGGCCGGTGATCAGTGCCGTGGCGGCCTCGATCTTCGGCTGGGCGGCCGGCGTGACCGTGCCAGCGAGCACGAGCACGGTGAGTTCCGGATCGTCGTCGTCCCAGACGATGCCCGGAAGGTCCGGACGGGATCCATGAAGGGCAGTCGAGACCTCGAGCGCGCAGCACGCCAGTGCCACCTGTCGGACTGCCACGCGCATGCCGCCAGCGTAGCCATCCGCCCGCTTACCGGAGGCGTACAGGGTGGCAGCGGCCGACTCCGGGCGGAGGGGCAGAATTGGGGTGTCGAAAGGTTTCCTCGTGTCGAAGCAGAAAGTCGCGCTCGAGCAGGTCATCATCCGTTTCGCAGGCGACTCCGGCGACGGCATGCAGCTCACCGGCGACCAGTTCACAGCAGAGACGGCGTCCTACGGAAACGACATCTCCACGATGCCGGACTTCCCCGCCGAGATCCGCGCACCACAGGGCACACTGCCGGGTGTCTCCGCATTCCAGTTGAACTTCGCCGACCACGATGTCCTCACTCCCGGTGATGCTCCGAACGTCTTGGTGGCGATGAATCCTGCTGCGTTGAAGGCAAACATCGGACTGTTGCCCGCGCACGCGATTCTCATCGTCAATTCCGACGAGTTCACGAAACGCAATCTCGAGAAGGTCGGCTACGACACGAATCCGTTGGAGGACGGCTCGTTGTCGAAGTACGACGTGCACGCAATTGCACTGACATCGCAGACAGTTGAAGCGCTGAAGGGCTTCGACATCTCGAAGAAGGACGCAGAACGCTGCAAGAACATGTACGCGCTCGGCATGTTGTCGTGGTTGTACTCACGCCCCACTGACTCACCGCGCGCGTTCCTCCAGAAGAAGTTCGCGAAGAAGCCAGAGATCCTCGCCGCGAATCTTGCGGCACTCGAAGCGGGTTGGTCGTTCGGAGAGACCACTGAGGCGTTCTCGGTGCAGTACGAAGTGAAGCCGGCCTCTCCGCCGCCCGGCACCTACCGCTACATCACCGGAAACCTGGCCACGGCATACGGCTTGTTGGCTGCGTCGGTGAAGAGTGGGTTGCCGCTGTTCCTCGGCTCCTACCCGATCACGCCGGCGTCGGACATCCTGCACGAGTTGTCGAAGCACAAGTCATTCGGCGTACGCACGTTCCAGGCCGAGGACGAGATTGCGGGCATCGGCTCAGCACTGGGTGCGTCGTATGCGGGCATGCTCGGCATCACGACCACGTCCGGACCGGGCATCGCATTGAAGTCGGAGACGATCGGGTTGGCGGTGTCATTGGAGTTGCCGCTTGTGATCGTCGATGTGCAGCGAGGTGGACCGTCGACCGGCCTGCCGACGAAGACCGAGCAGGCCGATCTGCTGCAGGCAATGTTCGGCCGTAATGGTGAGGCGCCGGTGCCGATCGTGGCGCCGAAATCGCCGTCGGACTGCTTCATGGCAGCCGTGGAGGCCGTACGAATCGCAGTGAAGTACCGCACACCCGTGTTCCTCCTCACCGACGGTGCACTGGCCAACGGCGCCGAGCCGTGGCTGCTACCCGATCTTGATGCCATCCCTGCGATCGACCCGAACTTCCTCGAAAAGCCGAACCACCAGATCGATGGCGTCGATGTGCTGTGGCCGTTCAAACGCGATTCCGAGACGCTCGCACGCCCGTGGATCAGACCGGGCACGCCCGGACTCGAGCACCGTATCGGTGGCATCGAGAAGGCCGACGGCACCGGCAACATCTCCTACGACCCGCAGAACCACGACAAGATGGTTCGGTTACGCGCGGCGAAGGTTGATGGCATCGCACGCGAAGTGCCGCATGTCGAGTTGGACGATCCGAGTGGCGACGCCGACGTGCTCGTGCTCGGCTGGGGCTCGACCTACGGACCGATCGGCGCCGCGTGCCAGTTGGTGCGCGCCGAAGGGCTGAATGTGGCGCAGGCGCACATCCGACTCGTGCATCCATTCCCCTCCGATCTCGGTGACGTCGTGAAGCGCTACAAGCGGGTCATCATCCCCGAGATGAACCTCGGACAATTGGCGCTGCTCGTGCGCGCGAAGTACCTCGTCGATGCAATCTCGCTGACGAAGGTGCAAGGTCAGCCGTTCAAGTCCGCCGAAATCGCCGACACCATCAAGGATGTGATTGCCCATGTCTGAGACGTTCGCGTCGCTCCGCCTGGTGCCGAAGGCCGATACGCCGTTGGCGGCGAAGGATTTCAAGACCGACCAGGAAGTGCGCTGGTGCCCGGGTTGCGGCGACTATGCGATTCTCGCAGCTGTACAGGCCTTTCTCCCCGAACTCGGCGTGAAGCGCGAGAACATCGCCTTCGTATCCGGCATCGGATGCTCGTCCCGATTCCCGTACTACGTGGACACATACGGCCTGCACTCGATCCACGGTCGTGCGCCGGCAATCGCGACCGGGCTGTCCGTGTCGCGTCCCGACCTGTCGGTGTGGGTTGTCACCGGTGACGGTGATGCCCTGTCCATCGGCGGCAACCACCTCATTCATGCGATGCGCCGCAACGTCAACCTCAAGATCCTGCTGTTCAACAACCGCATCTATGGGCTGACGAAGGGTCAGTACTCCCCAACGTCGGAGAGCGGCAAGATCACGAAGTCGTCGCCGTATGGATCGGTGGACCACCCGTTCAATCCGATTTCGCTGGCACTCGGAGCGGAAGCGACATTCATTGCGCGCGCCATCGATTCCGATCGCAAACACCTCACCGAGGTGTTGCGCGCAGCAGCCGCCCACGAAGGCACCGCGTTGGTGGAGATCTACCAGAACTGCAACATCTTCAACGACGGCGCCTGGGATCCCCTGAAGGATGCGGACACTCGCGACGACCTCCTCATCCGACTCGAACACGGCAAGCCGATTCGTGTCGGCACCGACCGTGCGGTGTTCCACGATGGCAAGGGCTCGTTCGTGCTGGACACTGTGACGCCGGCAAACGAGCACGACATCGTGGTGCACGATGCGGGCGCTGACGATCCGTCGCTTGCATTCGCGTTGTCGCGCATGAGCGATCCGGTGAAGCTCACCAATACTCCGATCGGCGTCTTCCGTGATGTACAGCGCGATGTGTTCGATCGCGGCATCCAGCACCAGATCGACGCCGTCACTGCCAAGCAGGGCGTTGGTGACTTGGATGCGTTGCTGCGTTCCGCCGACACCTGGGAGATCAAGTAAGGGCTAAGCGGTGGCCAGCACGGAATTGATGCCGCGCTGCAGCTGTGCCTGCTTGAGCGGACCGGCCCGCCACGCGGCGATCTTCCCTCGCTTGTCGAGGATCATCGTGGTCGGCATCACGCCGTGTGGGATGTTCGTGTAGGACGCCATCATCGCGCCGCGCTCGTCGAGCACCTGCACATATGCGCTCGGATGACCGTCCAGGAATGTGCGCGCGCTCTCGAATTTGTCCATGGTGTTGATGCCGATGAAGACGATCTTCGGATTCGCCGCGGCCGCGCGCTGCAACTCGCCCCACTCCTCCTTGCACGGGCCACACCACGATGCCCAGAAGTTCACGACCGTCACCGCACCGACCAGGCGCTTGGTGGACCATGGTCGGTCGTCGAGCGTGGTGCCCGACCAGACGGGGAACACCTGCCGCTTCGACTTCACCACCGTCACGAATGCCCGCGCCGCAAGCTGTGCAGCCTGCACCGCCGCTTCCTTCTGCGCGATGGGCGTCGGCTTGGTGGCAGCGGTTGCAGTTCCCGCCATCAGCGTCATTGCGAGTGCTGCAGCGGTGATCAGGCGAATCCCGGCCATGGGACAAGCATTGCAAATCCAGGTACTGGTCGGCTTGCGAAGTTGGTCACCAAAGGGCATGACCTTCGTCATGCGACGGGACGGCTGCTCCGCCACATGTCGTAGGAGTACACGACAAGGCCGATCCAGAGAAAGGCGAAGCCGATCCAACGCAATTGCGTCATCGGCTCACCGACAATCCAGACGCCGACCGAGAACTGGATGAATGGCGAGAAGTACTGCATGAATCCGAGGGTGACGAGCGGGACCCGAACCGCCGCGGCTCCGAATCCGAGGAGCGGCACCGCAGTGATGACGCCGGCGCTGAGGACAGTGAGCGTGTGCCCGAACGACGTGTGCAGGAATGCCGCTTGATCGGTGAATTCCAGGTACAGCAGATAGGCAGCGCCGAATGGGAGCGCGACAAGCGTTTCGATGGTGAGCGATGCGATGGCCTCAACGTCGGCGAGCTTCTTCACATATCCGTACGCGCCGAACGATGCAGCGAGCACCAGCCCGATCCACGGCAGTTGGCCGCCATTGAACGTGAGCACGATCACCGAGATCGCGGCGATTGCGATCGCGATCTTCTGCGCGTTGCGCAGTCGTTCGCCGAGCACGGTAGTGCCGAGCACCACACTGATGAACGGAGTAATGAAGTACCCCAACGATGCATCGACCACATGGTCGTTGTTCACCGACCAGATGTAGAGCCCCCAGTTGACGGTGATCAACGCTGCAGCCACGATCAAGAGTCGACGCTTTCGCGCATCCCGCAGGGCAGCCATCACCGGTCTCCAGGTGCCCATCGCCGCGTTCACGAGCACCAGGAACACCAGTGACCAGATGATCCGATGTGCCAGCACTTCGTACGGCGACGACGGCTGCAGCAATGGCCAGTACAGCGGAGCGAAACCCCAACCGATGTAGGCGGCAAGACCGTACATGATGCCTTTGGTCTCTTCACTGCGAGCGGCCATCACGGCAGCGTATCCTCGGAACAACCCTCCGATAGGAGACCTTGGATTTCATGAGACGAATTGCCGTTCTGCTCGCCGGCATGCTCTTCACCACGTTGACCATCGGCCCCGTGTGGGGGCATGCGGACCTCACCTCGATGACGCCAGCGCCAGGCAGTGTGCTCACTGAACCCGTGCCCTCGGTGACCCTCACGTTCGGCGAAGAGGTACGTGCGCTCGGGAGTGTTGCCGTCGTGATCGATCCGGCAGGCCACGAAGTGCAGACCGGTTTGGTTGTGCAGGGATCCACCGTCACGTTGTCGCTCGGCGAACTCACAGTCGTTGGCGAATACCACGTGAACTTCCGTGTGGATTCTGCCGACGGTCACGTCATTGAGGGTTCCGAGGTCTTCACCTACAACGGACCCGTGGCGTCTCCGAGTCCGATTGCCGTGGCCACGCTTGCTGGCGGTGGGAACAACGGTGCTGGCGCGGAATCCGGCGAAGGCGGCGACGGCTTCGAAGGAGGCAGCATGCTTGGTCTCGGACTGCTGGCGATCATCGTCATCGGCGGCATCGTCTACGCGATGAGCCAACGCAAGAAGGGCTAGCGCACGGCAGCGATTCCGCGATCGAGCTGTTCCCGTGTCACGGGGCCGCTCTTCCATGCTGCGATTCGCGCGCGAGTATCGAGGATCACGGTGACCGGTAGCGTCCGGTTCGGGACTCCGTGCAGGCGGGTCATGATCGATGCATCGGGATCATGCACGTGGCCGTACGGGCTCGGATGCGCGGCAAGAAACTGCTGGGCATCGGTGTTGCGATCCATGGTGTTCACACCGAGCCAGCGGACGTCGGTGTAGCGCACAGCAGCATCCTGCAGCACCGGCCACTCCTCCTCGCAGGGACCGCACCACGAGGCCCAGAGGTTCACGACCGTCACGATTCCGGTGAGTTGCGCGGAGTTCCAATCAGCGCCGTCGACGGTGCTGCCGGCAAAGGCGGGAAATGACGAGCGATCGCCTTCCGGCACGATCGTGAATTCGGATTCGGCCAATCGTTTGGCCTCCGCCGACTGCGACGTCGACGACTGCGATGTGGCCGGAGGTGCAAGTCGCCCTGCAACGAAGACCCCGATAGTGCCGATTGCAACGAATACTCCGGCCGCAATCAGTTGGGATTTTCTCACCGCCATAGCATCGCATCGCCACGAGGAGCGACATAATCGTCCTGTGCGCCAACTCGTGAGAATCGGACTGCCGGCCGTTGTCGTGCTGTTGGTCGGGATGGCGGTCAGCGGCGTGCTCACTCCGCCTCGCTATCCGGGACTGCCCGAGACACCGTTTCTCACGCTTGTACTCACCCCGATCGGGAGAGCCGCCCTGTTCACGTCCGGCACCTTCGGCGTCGGCCTGATCCTCGTCGGCGGTCTGCTGAGCCGCGAACCGCGCATGCTGCGGTTGGCAGCGCGTGTCTCCGCCGGCTTCAGTGCATCTGCAGTGTTCATGATTGTCATGACGCTCGCCAACATCTTGGCGGTGCAACCATGGCAAGCGCTCGATCCGACCGTGACGACCTCGTTTCTCACGCAGATCGACGAAGGCCGCTACCTCATGCTGCAGGTGCTGCTCGGCATCGTCGCCGCCTGGGTGGTGGCGCGTGCGCAGCACGGCATCGAGATCGTGTTCGCGTTGCTGGCGCTCGGCATCGCCGTGGTCCTGCCGGCGTTCACCGGCCACAGCGCATCCTCGGTGTCACATTGGATCGCGAGTGCCACGATGCTGCTCCATCTCGGCGCGATGATGGTGTGGGTCGGCGGTGCATTGGCGCTGGTGCGCGTTCGGCACGATGCAGCGGTGATCACCCGCTTCAGCGCGGTTGCGATCGGTGCATATGCACTGCTCATCGTGAGCGGAGCTGCAAGCCTGTACACGCGCGTTGCATCCTGGAACGACTTCTTCCATGACCGCTATATGTGGTTCGTCGCCGTGAAGATCGTGGGCGCCGCCGTTCTCGGGGTGCTCGGCTTCCGCAATCTGCAGATGGTGAAGGCACAGTTCCCCGATGACAGTGCAGTGCTCTTCCGACGCACCTTGATCATCGAATCAGGGTTGATGTTGGTCGTAATTGCGCTGGCGGTCACGCTTGCGCGGATGGCGAACCCCTAGGCGGTTCTGCTCACGACGTCGTCGCAGAGCAACAACATCGCCGCGAGCGCAGCATTCTGCCGATGCAGTTCCGGCGTGTCCCCTTCGGCGATGATGCGAGCCGCGACAGCACCGCGAATCGGTGCGAGCGCTTCGGCGGCACGTGCAGACCAGTCGCGGGCGATCTGCTTGGCCATGTCCATGGCATGGTTCTCGCGAAGCAGCGCGAGCGCCTCCGTATGTTCAGCGTCGTCCGTCAACGGACGGCCGAGCAGGCTGCGCAGGTGCGCGTCGGACTCGAGATGTGCCGCCTGCACGAGCAGCATCGGCAGGGTCATGACGCCTTCTCGGAGATCCGTGCCGGGCGTCTTTCCGGAAACCTCAGACGGGGATGCGATGTCGAGGATGTCGTCGGCGATCTGGAAGGCGACGCCGATCGCTTCTCCATACTGCCGCAGCGCTTCGATGACATCGTCACTGCAGCCGGAGAACATCGCGCCGTAGCGCGCAGCGGTTGCGATGAGGACACCGGTCTTGTCTGCGAGAACGCCGAGGTGGTGCTGCACGGCATCTTCGCCGTCGTGCGGTCCGACGGTCTCCATGATCTGTCCGGAGACGAGCCGCTCGAAGGTTTGCGCCTGAATGCGCACCGCTTCGGGTCCAAGGTCGGCGAGCACACCAGAGCTTCGCGCGAACAGGAAGTCACCGGTCAGGATGGCGATGGTGTTCGTCCAGCGCGCATTCGCGGAGGGTTCACCCCTTCGTTTCGGCGCCTCATCCATCACATCGTCGTGGTACAGCGATGCGAGGTGCACCAGTTCGACGGCGACGGCCGCTTTGACGACGTCGTCATTGTTCGGATCACCGAGTTGCGCTGCAAGAAGCGTGAGCATCGGACGGAAACGCTTGCCGCCCGCGTTCAGCAGATAGGTCGCGGCTTCGTTGATGAAATGGTCGGGCGAGGTCGCCTCGAGCCGCAGCCGATCCTCGACCTCCTGCAGGCGCGGGATAATCGCCGACGCGAGTGCGGGGTCCACCGACTGCAAACCGAAGGCACTCACTGGGCGAGGATTCCCTTAGCGCAGGAACTGGGCAGCAGTGCTGACCAGATCGAGCAGCGGCTGCGGGTACACACCGAGCAGCACAGTGAGTGCTGCGGTGATGCCGACGACCGACTTCGTGTACATGCTCGGAATCACCACATGCGCCGTTGCCTCGGTCGCCTCGGTGAAGAACATGAGCACGATCACGCGCACATAGAAGAACGCTGCGATCGCCGACGCGATCACGGCAATGATCACAAGTGGGGTTGCGCCGCCGTCAGCCGCCGCCGCGAACACCGCAAACTTGCCGGCGAAACCACTGGTAAGCGGAATGCCGGCGAGTGCGAGCAGGAACAGCGCGAACACGCTGGCCGTCAACGGTGAGCGCTTGCCGAGGCCGGCCCATGCGGAGAGGTGGGTTGCTTCACCCGTGGCGTCACGGACGAGCGAGACCACTGCGAAGGTGCCGACGGTGGTGATGCCGTAGGTGGCGAGGTAGAAGAGCGATGCCTTCAGTCCGTCCTGGCTCGCCGCAATGATTGCCAGCGTCAGGAACCCTGCGTGCGCCACCGATGAATACGCGAGCATCCGCTTCACGTCGGACTGCGTCACACCGACAATCGTGCCGATGAGCATTGAGACAACGGCGATCAGCCAGAAGGCCGGTTGCCAGTCCCAGCGCAGGCCGCCGAACGCGACATACATGACGCGGATGAGCGCGCCGAAGGCCGAGATCTTGGTGGCCGCCGCCATGAAACCGGTGAGCGGCGTCGGGGCGCCCTGATAGACGTCCGGGCTCCACTGGTGGAACGGTGCAGCGCCGACCTTGAACAGCAGACCGATCGCAATGAACATGACGCCGAGCATGAGCACGGTGCCGTTGTTCGCGATCTTCTCGAGGGCGATATGGATGCCACCGAGACTCGTCGTCGAGGCGTAGCCGTACACGAGCGCGCTGCCGTACAGGAAGAACGCGGATGCGAACGAGCCGAGGATGAAGTACTTGAGGGCCGCTTCCTGTGAAAGCAGCCGACGACGCCGTGCCATGCCGGCCATCAGGTACAGCGGCAGTGAGAGCACTTCGAGTGCGACGAACATCGTGAGCAGGTCATTGCTCGCGGGGAACATGAGCATGCCGCCGACCGAGAACATGAACAACGGCCACACTTCGGTCTGCAGCCAGCCGCCAGAGGTGAAGTTGCGCTCCTCTTCGCTTCCCGGAAGCGCGGACGCACGCGGTGCAAAGTGATCGCCGGCCGGATCGACCTTCTGCTCTGCGAACAGCAGGGCGCCGAGAATCGCGACGACCAGCAGGATGAGTTGCAGCACGGTGGTCGCCTGGTCGAGGACGAAGGATCCGGAGGCCTCGATTCCAGTGCGATCCGCGACCTGATTCGCAATCGTCGCTGCAAGTGCGAGCACAAGTGCCGCGAAAACCGTCATCAGTTGGTAGCTGCGACGACGTTCACGCTTGGCGAAGGCCTCGATAAGGACACCGATGATGGCGCCGGCGAACACGACAAGCGCCGGTGCGAGTGCGACGTAGTTGAAGCTCGGTGCCGCGATGTTCGGGAGTGCTGCGAGCATCATCCGTGCATCCCTTCGATCGTCGGTGCCGGGTCTGAGACGGCCACCACCCGCATCGTCTTCTCAACCGTCGGGTTGATGACGTTCAGCAGTACCTGCGGTACGAAGCCGGTGGCAATGATGATGGCGAGAACCGGCGCAATGGCAACGAGTTCGCGTCGGTTGATCTCGGTGACCTTCTCGGCAACTTCCGAAGTCGGTTCGCCGGTCATCGTCTGTTGGTACATCCACAAGATGTACAGCGCGGCGAACACAATGCCGAGGGTCGCAACGACAGCCTCCGCCGGGTAGCGCGTGTAGGTGCCGACGAGCACGAGGAACTCGCTCACGAACGAGGACATCCCGGGTAGCGCCAACGATGACAGACCGGCGAGGAGGAATGCGCCGCTGAGAAGCGGGGCAACCTTGTTCACACCGCCGAAGTCCTCGATGAACCGCGAACCGCGCCGGGAGATGAGGAAGCCGGCGATGAGGAACAGTGCTGCAGTCGAGAAGCCGTGGTTCACCATGTAGAGGCTGGCTCCGCTCTGCGCTTGCGACGTGAATGCGAAGATGCCAAGGGTGATGAAACCGAAGTGCGAGATTGATGTGTAGGCGATCAGGCGCTTGAGGTCCGATTGCGCAACCGCGAGCAGGGCACCGTAGAAGATGCTGATGATCGCGAGCACGATGATCACCGGTGTCGCCCAGAGAGAGGCCGCAGGGAACAGCACGAGCAGGTAGCGCAGCATGCCGAAAGTGCCGATCTTGTCGAGGACACCGACCATGAGCGTCGCGCTGCCGGGCGTTGCCTCGGCGGCGGCATCGGGCAGCCAGGTGTGCACCGGCACGAGTGGTGCCTTGATCGCGAATGCGATGAAGAAGCCGAGGAACAGCCACTTTTCAGTCGTCGGATCGATGTCAAGGCTGGCGAGCGTTGCCCAGTCGAAAGTACCGGCACCGAGCTGGTTCTTCGACTGCACCCACAGACCGATGAGCGCAGCGAGCATGATGAGGCCGCCGGCAAGGCTGTAGAGCAGGAACTTGATCGCGGCGTACTGCCGACGTGCACCACCGAAGCGACCAATGAGGAAGTACATCGGGATGAGAATGGCTTCGAAGAATACGTAGAAGAGGAAGACGTCGGTGGCGGCGAAGACGCCGATCATCATCGACTCGAGGATGAGGGTGAGCGCGACGTAGCCCTTGGTCGTGCCGTACCCGTGGTCGGCAGCGTCCCAGTCGGCAAGGAACGTGACCGGCACCAGGATCGTGCTCATCAGGATGAGGACGAGTGCAATGCCGTCAACGCCGAGTGAGTAGTTCACGCCGAACGCCGGAATCCACGGACGCGATTCCTGGAACTGCAGGAATGCATCGGTCGTGGTCGAGAACTGCAGGGCCATCAGGATCGAGACGACCATCGTTGCAAGCGACGCAACAAGGCCGACCTGCTTGGCGACGCGCGGCTCGGAACCGGCAAACCAGGCAACTGCCGCACCAATGAGCGGCAGTACGAGAAGCAGAGTGAGCCAAGGCATCGTTATGCCATCCTTAGGAGCAGCGCGACGGCGATCACGAGCGTGACACCGACCAGCATGGTGAGAGCGTAAGAACGGGCGAACCCGTTCTGGATCTTGCGCATTTCCCCGCCGACTGCGCCGACGAGTGCCGCGGTTCCGTTCACGAGACCATCGACGACCGTGCGGTCGAAGGTCGCGAGTGCGCGCGTGAGCGTGATGCCCGGACGCATGAACACCGCTTCGTTGAATGCATCGCCGTAGAGGTCGGCACGTGCTGCACGCGTGAGGACGTTGCCAGCCGGCGCGGTGACCGGGACCGCTTGCAGCGCGTACTTGCGGAAGCCGATGTA
>CAXBQV010000014.1:0-24308 GCA_963978265.1 uncultured bacterium
CCTTCGCGGTGCACTTCGACTTCCACCTTCGTGGACAGTGCGTTCACAACCGAGACGCCGACTCCGTGGAGTCCACCGGAGACGGAGTAGCCGCCGGTCGCACGATTTCGGTTGGCATCGCGGATGGGGCCGTTGGTCTGACTAGCTTCAAATACACCAAGAAGGATATTCCGCCGGCATTCCTGAAGCGCATCGCGAAAATGCGTCAGGACATCATCGACGGAAACATTAATCCCTGGAACGTGTACATCCAGGGCTACCCGAAGTGGTACAAGAGCGCCTAAGCGCTTAGAGAGATGGTGCGTGCCCATGCAGTCCGTGAGTAGTCCAGCCGAGTCATCGGCGCGGAACATGGGCCGCACCATCTCCATCCGCGGCATCTCGAAGCGTTTCGATCAGACGCAGGCGAACGACGAAATCTCTTTCGACATTCGCGGCGGAACGATCCACAGTGTGATCGGGCAGAACGGCGCCGGCAAGTCGACGTTGATGAAGATCATCTTCGGGCTTGAACGTGCTGACTCGGGCGAGATCGTCCTGGACGGCAACCGGCTTGCGATCGATTCACCTCGCGATGCCCTCGCCGCCGGCATCGGTCTTGTTGCACAGGAGCTTGCCCTCATAGACAACCTGAGCGCACTCGACAATCTGATCCTCGGCCACGAGCCGGTACGCGGACCGTTCATCGACCGGCGACGAGCACTCGCACAGGCGAAACAACTCGAGGGCCAACTCGGCTTCGAACTGCCGTGGGACGCGCTTGTCGCCGACCTGAGTGTTGCCCAGAAGCAGCAGATTGAAGTGCTGCGGCTGCTCATGCTGGGCGCGGACACCCTCATTTTCGACGAACCGACGGCGGCGCTCGCACCGCCGCAGGTTGTCACCTTCCTTGACCTTCTCAAACGGCTGGCATCCGAGGGCCGGACGGTCGTGTTCATCAGTCACAAGCTTCGCGAGGTCATGGCGATCTCAGACGTTGTCACGGTGCTGCGCGGTGGGCGACAGGTCGGCAGTTTTCCGGTGGCCGACGTCACGGTGGAGAAGTTGAGTGTGCTTATGGTCGGCGAGTCTCTCGGCAAGGATCCCGCTGACGACAACACGCCTGGCGCCGTCGTGCTCGAGGTACGCGACGTCGACTACTGGGACAGCAATGGTGTAGTTCGGTTGCGGAACGTGTCGCATGCATTTGCTGCACATGCAATTACCGGTATCTGTGGTGTGACCGGCAACGGCCAGGAGCAGTTCGTCGAGGTGCTCGCCGGACTGGTGAGCAGCCAAAGCGGTCGGATCCTGCTCGGGGACAGCGATATTGCGGGCCTCGACGTTGCCGCCCGACGCGGCGCCGGCATCGCATACCTGCCACCCGACCGGAAGTCGGAAGGACTCGCGCAGACCGCATCGCTTGTGGACAACGCGGTGGCGGGCTTCCAACACCGACTGGCCACCAGGGGCTGGCTGTCCCGGGCATCGGCCGAGGGTCACGCCCGCAGCCTGCTTGCCGACTTCGACGTCCTGCACGGCGACATCGCATCACCGGTCTCCAGCCTGTCCGGCGGCAATCAGCAGAAGCTGATGCTGGGTCGGGAGATCATGCATGCGCCGACGGTGCTGCTCGCCGCGCAACCTACGCGTGGCGTGGATATCGGTGGCATCCAGAGAATCCATCAGTTGTTGCGCCGTGAGCGTGATCGAGGAGCGGCAGTCTTGCTCGCGAGCGAGGATCTCGACGAGTTACTGCAGCTCTCGGACGAAATCATTGTGTTCTTCGGAGGGCAGTTGGTCGCAACTTTCCACCGACCATTCGATCGGAGAGCAATCGGTGACGCGATGGTGGGGGTGATCACCACAGATGCGTAGAGTGCTGAGCGCGCTACTGTCGCTGACCCCGTTTTATGTGGCGTTGGCGTGCGGAATGGTGGTCATCCTCCTCACTGGCGGCAACCCACTCGAGACGTACTTTTACCTCGGCCGTGAAGCCTTCGGTAGCTGGTCGCAGTTGCAAGCAACGATGGTCTCGTCTACCGCGCTACTCTTCACCGCGACGGCGACCGCGATCGGTTTCCGTGCCGGAGTGTTCACGCTGGCCGCCGAGGGAGCCTTCATCTCCGGTGGCCTCACTGCTGCGGTATTTGGAAGCCAAGTGTTGAGCCTCCCGGCCCCGCTCGGAATCCCGGTGCTGCTTGTGCTCAGCGCTGTGGCGGGTGCACTCGTCGCACTCATCCCCGCATTACTTAAGGCCTATCTGGGCGTCGACGAAGTCGTGTCCACTCTGATGTTCAACTTCGTGACAGCCGGCATCGTGATCTGGCTTGTGCAGCGGTTCTTCATTGCACCGAAAGAGGCGAATAGCGCGACCCGTTTCATCCTGCCGGCATACGAACTGCCGACCAGCGTCCTCGGCGTCGGCGTTCCCCTCGGTTTCTTCATCGGCATCGTCGCCGTCATCGCCTACGCGGGCTTCGTCTCGCGAACGGCCGTAGGTTTCGACTTCAAAGCCCTTAGCTATGGACCCCGATTCTCGCGCGCGATCGGCGTCAGGAACTCGCGCGTCGTGCTCCTTGCGATGCTCGCTACTGGCGCAGTGGCCGGATTCGGCGGTGGCGTGCATCTGACTGGCGTCGTGCACCGGTATGTCGCTGGATTCTCCGCCGGATTCGGCTTCACCGGTTTGGCGATCGCGCTCCTTGCGCAACTGAGACCGACCGGATTGGTCGTTGGCGCGATCCTGCTCGGTGCACTGAGTTCCGCGGGCACGACTGCGCAGTTGTTCACGAGTATCCCGCTCGACATCGTCAACGTGTTGCAGGGCTTCCTCATGATCGCGGCGGTCGTCCAAGCGAAACCATTCGAGCGCCTCCGATCGGCGCGAGTGGCGAAAGGGCAAAGCCAATGAGCTTCGACTGGCTGGTCCTATTCTCCGACTCACTGAATCTCTCCGTCGTCCTGGTCCTGGCGGCCCTCGGTGGACTGCTGCAGATGCGCTCGGGCATTGTGAACATCGCGATCGAGGGACAGTTGGTGATTGGAGCACTCGCTGGCTTCATCGTCTCTGCCCATTTCGAGAGCTTCTGGTTGGGCATCCTCGGCGCCGCGATCGCCGGTGCGATCGCAGGAACAGCGGTTACCGCCGTCATCGTCTACCTGCGGGGCAACGAGATCCTGGTCGGATTGGGATTCAATGTGCTCGCCGTCGGCGCGATCGGCTACGTGCTCAAGAGTGTGCTGGGAGTCTCGGGCACCATGAGCGATCCGAATGTCGTGCAGATCCCACACGTGGATGCCGTCTCCGAGGAGTGGCCGTCGGCGCTCACCGCGCTGCTGAACGGACACGACGTCTTGTACTTCGTCGCAGTCACGCTGCTGATCGCCCTGCAGTTGCTGCTTTCGCGTACGCGCATAGGGCTACGGATCAGGGCCGTCGGACTCTCGGCACCGATTTCGACGGCGGTTGGACTGCGCGTCAACCTGCTTCGCCTCACCGTTGGCGGAGCTGCCGGTGCAATCATCGGCGTTGCAGGCTCAGATCTCAGTCTCGGGCAAGTGGGACTATTCAATTTGCAGATGGTGGCAGGTCGCGGATTCATCGCCCTGGCCGCGTTCTACTTCGGACGCTCGGCCCCCGTCCCAACGGCGATCGCCTGTCTCGTCTTCGCTGTCTTTGACTCACTGCAAGTGCAGTTGCAGCTCATGGAATTCTCCGCAAACCTGGTGAGCACGCTGCCGTATGTGATGGTCATCATCGCCTTGACCGCCTCGCAAGCCCTGCAGTTGTTGCGCAGCAAGAGGAGACTGGCGTCATGAGCACGCACGCACTGATTCTCGTGGATATGTTGAACGCATTCTTCGATGAGGGCGGTTCGGCCTACTACCCAGCGGCGCAGGAGGTTCTTCCGAACGTTCAGCGACTACTTGGTGTGGCGCGCGAGCGCGGCGTCTTTATCGTCCACGCCGTCGAACGTCATCACCCGGGTGCACTCGACGGCGAGCGCAACAGGATCCCGGTGCACTGCGAGATCGGTAGCCACGATGCCGAATACACACCGTCGATGGAACCGCGATCGACGCCGACCGAGATCGAAGTGGCGAAGATTCGGTACTCGTCGTTCCATGCCACGGAACTCGATCTGATGCTTCGAGCGAACAATGTCTCAAGCGTGGTCATTGTCGGGGTGAAGACGAATGTGTGCATTCGCGCAACCGCCCAGGATGCGTTCGCACTCGGATACCAAGTGATCGTGCCATCCGACGCCACCAATTCCAATCGACCGCATCTGGCAGCGGCGTCGCTGGAGGACATTGGGCGCTACATGGGATCGACACCTACAACCGCAGAGGTGCTGAAGCAGCTCGCTGGCAACCACCTATGACACGAGCCGTCGTCGTCGGATACGCGAGCGTTGATACTTGCGTGGGAGTGGACCGATTCGAGGGAGTCGGCCGCACCAGTCTCATCTCTCGCGCCGCCCGTCAACCGGAGGCCGGAGGCATCGCCCGACTGTTCGCGGGGCTGAAGGCGTTCAATTGCGCAGCGATATCGTGGGTCGGGATGGACGCCGGTTCGCAGATGTGGGTCGATACCCTCAATCGAATGGGCGTCGACACGACCGGTGTCACGGCATTGGAAGGCGGTGCGCCGTCTGCATACCTCTTCCACTCCGCGTCCGGTGAAACGGTCTGCTTCTTCGACCCCGGCGTGGCCGACGCCGGCGCGATGCTGGTCCCGGAGGAGCAATACGCCACGGTATCGGCGGCTGACGTCGTCGTGATCGCGGTGGGGCCCAGCCGGGTGACGCGCGAGGTGCTCGCGCGGATCTCCGACACATGCACGTTGGTCTGGATCGTCAAAGCTGATCCCGATGCGTTTCCGCTATCACTTCGCACGCAGTTGCTCGACCGGGCAGACATCGTCGTGCACTCGCACCAGGAGGACGGTTTCGTTCGCGAAGCGGCTGGCGGAGCTGTGAAGTCATTGATCATTCGCACCGCCGGCGCGGAATCGGTGCATTGGGCCCGTGGCGATGCGGCCGGGCAAGTCCCCGTGCAAGCCGTTGCGAGTGGTGTCGATGCGACCGGTGCCGGTGACTGGTTCGCAGGCCATTTGATCGGCGCCCATCTGAGCGGGAGCGGTGTGACTGAAAGCATCGAGTCCGCTGTGAAGGCGACTCACCAGTACTTGCTGAGTCGCGGATAGAGGAGAGTCAATGGGGATGAAACGAGCCTGGTATCTGCGACTGGATGAATCGCAGACGCCTACAGCTGCGATTCTCGTGGGCGACCGATCGCGCGTGCGGTTGTTGCAGGACCTGATGAGCGATGTGCGGGTGCTGAATGAGGACCGTGGTCTACTGACGGTCGTCGGCAACTACAAGGGGACCCAGATCATCGTCGTCGCCTTTGGCATGGGAGCTCCGATCGCGGCCGTAGTTGCGCACGAGCTGGTCGACCTCGGAGTCCGCACGATCGTCCGGCTCGGCACCATGATCCGGCTCGGCGCCACCCAACTCGGCGACGTGATCGTCGCGTCCGAAGCGCTGGGCCGTGACGGCACATCCGGCACATACCGGCCCGGCCGATCACACTTCTACGCTGATGCCGACCTTACTTCGCGCCTCGCAGACGCATCGGCGTCACTGGGCGCCGCGCCGAAGGTGGGTCGCTCTATGTCGGTCGACGGTTTCTACACCGAGATGATGCGACTTCGTGATGGCGATGCGTTTCCGGTACCCGCCCTGCACGACGCGTACGTCCGGCAAGGCTGCATTGGCCTCGACATGGAAACGGCAGCCTTGTTCGCAATCGGCGAGGCCTTCAGTGTTGCTGTCGGTTGCGTGTGC
Source organism: uncultured bacterium (assembly GCA_963978265.1). GTDB lineage: Bacteria > Actinomycetota > Actinomycetes > S36-B12 > UBA5976 > JAKALQ01. The sequence continues at coordinate 5,835 of CAXBQV010000014.1, forward strand.
ATGGCGACTGTGGACGGATTGACCAAGGACAAGATGCAAGATGCAGACCGCGTCGATGGCGAGAGCCTGCTCGCTCGTATCGGTTTGGAAGCGCTCGTGGAGGGAACCCGATGAAGGCAAGTGGTAGGTATCTGATCGCAGTCGCCGACCAGATCAAGTGGGTGATGGAGACCCAGGAGGCCGGCATCGAGAGCGCCGCACAGATATGTGCCAACACCATCCAGAACGACGGACTGGTGTTCACGTTCGGCACGGGACACGGGGCGTTCCCTGCGCTCGAGAGTTTCCCACGGACTGGAACGGTCACCGGATTCCGGCCGATTGTGGAGAGCAGCATGCTCTCGATGCATCACGTCTTCGGCGACCTCGGCACGTCGCAGTATCGGTTCATCCACAAGATGGAGGGCCTCGGCGATGCCATCCTCCGTAGCTACCAGATCGCAGAGCACGACAGCCTGATCCTGTTCAGCAACAGCGGCATCAATCCGGTGATCATTGACATGGCGCTGAACTTCCGCGCACGCGGACTGCCTGTCATCGGTGTGACCTCGGTTCCGCATTCGAGCCAGGTGGCTGGCCGTCACTCGTCCGGTCAGCGGCTCTTTGAGGCCGCCGATGTGGTGATCGACAGCGGAGTCATGAGCCAAGACGCCTCGGTGGACATCGAGGGTTTCGACCGCAAGGTGGGCCCGGTCTCGACGCCGGTGGTCGTTGCGATCTCGCATGCAATCAACTCCCGAACCACGGAAATCCTCGTCGAGCGCGGATACCAGCCTTTCGTGATGGTGAATCCGAACACGGCGTCGGCCGCCGAAGCGAATGTGTTGAACGATCTCAACTACGCGGAGCTCTGGCGCCGACTTCGGAGCCGTTGATGCTCGAACGCGGACTACTCATCGGCGCCCATGAGGTGCGATCCGGAACCGTACACGAGGTCCTGAACCCCGCGTCCGGCGTCGTGATCGGGAACTTTGTTGTAGCGGATGCCGAAGCCGTGGATCGAGCCGTCGACATGGCAGCAGCTGCGCAAACCGCGTGGGGCAGCACCTCGTCGGATGTTCGTGCGCAAGTGCTGCGGACGGCGGCCGCACTGATTGAGCGCGATGCCGACGCAATCGCGCGGACTCTCACCCTGGAGCAGGGGAAGCCCGTGCCCGATTCCCGCAAAGAAGTCCTGTTCGGCGCGGAAGTGTTGAGGTACTACGCGGACCGATCGGCACTGCTGGACGAGGAGGTGCGACGAACTACCAATGCGGACTTTCGCAGTGTGGTGCGACATGTGCCGCTAGGTGTCGTCGGCGGCATCGTCCCGTGGAACTATCCGGTCGACCTATGGTGCTGGAAAGTCGCGCTGGTTCACTGCGAAGCAACAGAAGGGCTTCTTGCATGGGCGCGCGTTTGGCAGTCAACCCGATTTCCTACTGGCTCACGCCGACCGGGATGGATCGCAGCACCGCGAATCTGGCGGTTGCGATGCGGGAACTCGGCGATATCGGGTACGAGTACGTGAAAGCCGACGTCCCCACCGACATGCAGCCCGAGCAGTATCTCGATTGGCTCGCTGGTTTCGGCATGAAACCGGCGATCACGCTCTTCAGCGCCTCGTTCTCCGATCCGAACACACATGACGAAGTCGCCGAACAGGCGCGGGCTTTCGCATCCGTCCAGGCGGGTCTCGGCATGCGCTACACAATGATCTCGACGATGGACAGCATGCAGGCACCGCGGATGCAAACGCCGGCGGTCGGCTTCGGCCACGACCCCGAAACCTTCGCCAACGTCATCGAAGGCATTCGTCGTTCATGCGAAGCCATGCAATCGGTCGGTGTCACCGCCGCACTGCACTCACACATCGGCGGAGCAATCGAGACAGATGCCGAGATCCGTCAGGTGTTGGACTCGATCGACGGTTCACTGCTGAAGTTCGGACCGGACACCGGGCATATGGCATGGGCCGGTGTCGACGTCGCGTGCATCATCGCCGATTACGCAGATCGAGTTGTTGCGACGCATCTCAAGGATGTCTTCGTCAGCAAGGCGAATGCATCGAAGCAGGCCGGTAAGAGCTATTTCGAGAGTTCTGTCCGGGGCGAACTCTGGGCCGAACCCGGCATCGGCGAACTCGACTTCACCTCCATCCTCGCCGCATTCCCGGATGATTTCGATGGCGACTTCATGATCGAAGTCGATGTGCCATCGGTCGAGAGCAAGCGCGATTCGCACCAGCTTTCCTACGACTGGGCGCGCCGCGCGCTGCCGATCTGGGGCTGATATGTGGACACTTTCCGGATTCTCCGACGAGATTTCGCCTGACTTCGAGCAGCAATGCGCACTCATTGCATCGCTCGGAATGAAGTACTTGGAGTTCCGAAGCGCTTGGGACACGAACGTTCTCGACCTCTCGGCCGATCAACTGCAGCAGGCGAAGTTGTTGCTCGAGAAGTACAACCTGAAGGTGTCATCGATCGGATCACCGATCGGCAAGATCTACATCGACGAACCATTCGCACCGCACGCCGAACGTGCCCAGCATGCGGTCGACGTCGCGAACTTCTTCGGTGCGAAGTTCATTCGCATCTTCTCGTTCTTCATGCGGGAAGGCATGGATCCGGATGCGCAGCGGGAAGCAGTGCTCACCCGCATGCAGCACCTTGCGGCGATTGCGGCTGCTGGGGCCGTCGTGATGATCCACGAGAACGAGAAGGACATCTACGGCGACATCCCCAGACGGTGCGCCGACATCATGGCATCGGTGAACTCGCCGAATCTGCGTGCTGCCTGGGACGCAGCGAACTTCGTGCAGGTCGGAGTTCGGCCGTTCGACGAGGGCTGGCAGCTCATTCGTCCCTATCTTGTGTACATGCAGATAAAGGACGCGATCCGGGGCACCGGGCAGGTCGTGACCGCCGGAAACGGTGACGGCCAGATGCTGCGCACGATCCGCGCGCTCCGTGAGGACGGGTTCGACGGCTTCTTCTCGCTGGAACCGCATCTCGGCTCTGCGCACGCACTTGGCGGCTTCTCCGGTCCGGACCTCTTCATGGAGGCCCACCGCGACTTCACCGCCATGCTGCACGCCGAGCAGATTCCATTCGGTTAGTCGTGATCAAGGCAGCAGTTGTCGGCATCGGTGATGTATCGAGTGTGCATCTCGATGCGATCGCTGCGATCGACGATGCCGAACTCGTAGCCGTCTGCGACACGGACCCGTCCGCGACCGACGGATTCGCAGTACCGTCCTTCCGCTTGGTCCCCGAGATGCTCGACACTGTCAGGCCCGACGTTGTGCATGTCTGCACACCGCACGATCAGCACTTCCCAGTGGCATTCGAGGTTCTGCAGCGAGGTATCCCGATGCTGCTCGAGAAGCCGATCGCATCAACGATCACGGACGGCTCCACAATCGTCGACATGGCGAAACTCGGCAACAGTACGGTCGGCGTGTGCTTCCAGAACCGATACAACCCCACATCGATCGCGCTGCAGCAGGCATTGGCGAGCGGACGCTACGGTGCCGTGCTCGGTGCACGCGCACAGGTCATGTGGACACGTACGGCCGATTACTACCGCGAGAAGCCCTGGCGCGGTTCGTGGACCGGCGGTGGCGGCGGCATACTCATGAACCAGGCGATCCATACGATCGACCTCGTCCAGTGGCTGCTTGGCGACGTCACCGACGTCAGCGGCGAGATCGCAACCCTGCTCTTCGCTGACACGATCGAGGTCGAGGACACCGCTGTTGGCGTCTTCCATCATGCAAGCGGAATCCGCACGAACTTCTACGCGACGCTGACGCACTTCGAGAACGCACCGGTGTTCATCGAGGTGCGCTGCGAGTACGCAACCCTGCGCCTCGAAGGCGACCTCGTCGTGATCCACAATGATGGACGTCGCGAACTGCTTGCCGAGCAAGATTCCATCGGTACCGCCCGTAGTTACTGGGGGGCGTCGCACGAGCGACTCATCCGCGACTTCTACGCACACCTCCAGGACCAGCGGCACTTCTGGATTGATTCGAACGAAGCCATGAAGAGCCTTCACATTGCAAAGGCGTTCTACTCGAAGGAAGCACAATGACACAGCAGATCCGTCTCGGCATCATCGGCCTCGGAGCCCAGGGTGGCTTCTATGCGAAGGCGATCGCCGACGGACTCGTCGGGAACATGACCATCGGCGCCATCTGCGACACCGATCCTGCGAAGGAACAGCGTGCTGAATCACAGTTCCCCGGCGTTCCCTTCTTCGCCGATTACAAGGAGATGATCGCGAGCGGCTCGGTCGACGCAGTGATCACGACGATCCCGCACTATCTGCACCCGGAAGTCGGCATATACGCACTTGAGCACGGCATGCACCTCCTGGGTGAGAAGCCGGCCGGCGTCTACACGGCTCAGGTGAAGGAGTTGATGGCGGTCGCCGACCAGCACCCCGAACTCACCTTCGCAATCATGTTCAACCAACGCAACAACCCGCTGTACCGACGCATCAAAGAGATCGTCGACGCCAGAGCTCGCGGGCCGCCGCATCACTGGTGTCGATGATCTCGCCCACGGTATCGACGGGCTGCCACCTACTGATGGTGTGCGACTCCGGATGGCCGACGGCCACGTGCTCGTGCGGCCGAGTGGCACCGAGCCGAAACTCAAGTGCTACCTCGAGTACATCAGCAACGATGACGCCGACGGTGCGGCGCAGGTTCTGGCTCGCACAGAGTCTGCACTCCGATCCGCACTCGGGCTCTGAGCAGAATCGCAATAGTCTGAGCGGGTGACCGCACTCATCGGCTTCAGCCAAGCGGACGTCGCTGCCGCCGGCGGATCCGACGCCGCCCTTCGCGCATTCCTCCTCGCCCTTCCCGGCGTCGACCAGGTGGGCGTCGAAGCACGAGCGGCCGGTCTGGGAACGCGGTCGATCAAGACGAGCACGAAGTCGGCGTTCATCGATCTCGCGATCTCGATGATCGATCTCACCACACTCGAAGGTGCAGACACCCCCGGCAAGGTCCGGGCACTGTGCACGAAGGCCCAGCATCCGGATCCGAGCGACGACACCGTGCCACATGTCGCGGCAGTGTGCGTGTACGGCGACATGGTCCCGTATGCGAAGGATGCGCTCCGCGACAGCGACATCAACATCGCCGCCGTTGCCACGGCATTCCCGAGTGGACGTGCATCGCTCGACGTCAAGATCCTCGACACCCGTGACGCGGTTGCGAATGGTGCGGACGAGATCGACATGGTCATCGACCGCGGCGCGTTCCTGTCGGGTCGCTACATGCAGGTGTTCGAGCAAATCAAAGCCGTGAAGGAGGCCTGCGACGACGCGCACCTGAAGGTGATCCTCGAGACAGGCGAACTCCAGACCTACGACAACGTGCGGCGTGCGTCCTGGCTGGCGATGATGGCTGGCGCCGACTTCATCAAGACGTCCACCGGCAAGGTGCAGCCGGCGGCAACCATGCCGGTCGTGCTCACGATGCTCGAGGCCTGCCGCGACTGGCATGCACTGACCGGCGATCGTATCGGCATGAAGCCCGCAGGTGGCATCCGTACCGCGAAGGATGCGATGAAGCTGTTGGTCCTCGTCAACGAGATCACCGGCGAGGACTGGCTGACGCCGGACCTGTTCCGCATCGGAGCATCCACACTGCTCAACGATCTCCTCATGCAACGCCAGAAGCTCGCACACGGCAACTACTCCGGACCTCTCTATGTGACGGTGGACTGATGATCGAATACGCACCCGCGCCCGAGTCACGGTCGGTGGTGAAACTGAAGAAGTCCTACGGACTCTTCATCGACGGCGATTTCGTGCAGCCCATAGAGGGTGGCGCCTACACGACGATCAACCCGGCCACCGAGGAAGCGCTGGCATCGGTGTCCGAAGGAACCGACGCCGACGTCGACGCAGCGGTCAAGGCAGCCCGTCGCGCCTTCACGAAGTGGTCGCGGCTCAGCGGCGCCGAGCGAGCGAAGTACCTGTACCGGATTGCGCGCATCATGCAGGAACGCGCACGCGAGTTCGCGGTGCTCGAGACACTGAACAACGGCAAGCCGATCAAGGAAACCCGCGACTTCGACATTCCGATGGCCGCTGCGTGGTTCTTCCACTACGCGGGCTGGGCGGACAAGCTGGAGTACGCGGGCTTCGGTCCGAATCCACGCCCGATCGGCGTCGCCGGACAGGTGATCCCCTGGAACTTCCCGCTCATGATGCTCGCGTGGAAGATCGCACCGGCGCTCGCGTGCGGCAACACCGTGGTGCTCAAGCCGGCTCAGACGACACCGCTCACTGCCCTGCTCTTCGCCGAGGTCTGCCAGCAGGCGGACCTCCCGAACGGCGTCGTGAACATCGTCACCGGACACGGCGCCACCGGCGCGGCAGTCGTTGCGCACAAGGGCGTCGACAAGGTTGCCTTCACCGGATCCACCGCAGTCGGCCGGCAGATCGCGCAGACGATCGCCGGCAGCAAGAAGCGCCTGACGCTCGAACTCGGCGGCAAGGGTGCGAACATCGTGTTCGACGACGCTCCGATCGACCAAGCCGTCGAGGGCATCGTAAACGGCATCTACTTCAACCAGGGCCACGTCTGCTGTGCCGGTTCGCGTCTGCTCGTACAGGAGAACGTGCACGACGAGGTCGTCGCACGACTGCAGCGACGGATGCAGACGCTGCGCGTCGGAGACCCGCTCGACAAGAACACCGACGTCGGCGCCATCAACTCCCGGATGCAACTCGACAAGATCACCGAGCTCGCGAACTCCGGTGATGCCGAGGGCGCCATGCGCTGGAGCGTCGATTGCACGCTGCCGGACAAGGGATTCTGGTTCAGACCCACCGTCTTCACCAACGTCACACAAGCGAATCGCATCGCCCGGGAGGAGATCTTCGGTCCGGTGCTGAGCGTGCTCACGTTCCGCACACCTGCGGAGGCGATCGAGAAGGCGAACAACTCGCAGTACGGACTCTCGGCAGGCGTCTGGACGGAGAAGGGATCACGCATCCTCAAACTCGCGAACGAGTTGCGTGCAGGCGTCGTCTGGGCGAACTCGTTCAACAAGTTCGATCCCGCATCACCGTTCGGCGGGTACAAGGAGTCCGGCTACGGACGCGAAGGCGGCCGACAAGGGCTCGCCGGTTATGTGGAGGCCGATCACGTATGAGTCGCATCGACGTCCGCAAGACCTACAAGCTCTACATCAACGGCGCGTTCCCGCGCAGCGAGAGCGGCCGCAGCTACGAGGTGACCGATACGAAGGGCAACTTCCTCGCGAATGCAGCACAGGCATCGCGCAAGGATGCCCGCGACGCCGTCGTTGCGGCACGCGGCGCATTCAACGGTTGGTCGCATGCGACCGCGTTCAATCGCGGTCAGGTGGTGTACCGCATCGCAGAGGTAATGGAGAGTCGCCGGGCACAACTCGTCGCCGATGTGATGGCCTCCGAGGGGCTGACGCAGAAGCGCGCAGAAGCGGCTGTCGATGCGGCCATCGATCGGGTCGTCTGGTACGCGGGCTGGTCCGACAAACTGCCGACCGTGCTCGGCAATGCGAACGCGATTGCCGGACCGTTCTTCAATTTCTCGATACCGGAGCCATCCGGTGTGGTTGCGATCTGTGCTCCGCAGGAGTCGTCATTGCTCGGTCTCGTATCCACCGTGATCCCGGTGGTCGTTTCCGGCAACACTGCAGTCGTCGTGACCTCGACTGCGCGACCACTTCCCGCGATCACCTGGGCCGAATGTCTTGCCACCTCGGACGTTCCGAATGGCGTCATCAACATCCTGACCGGCGACCACAGCGAGATCGCGCCATGGCTGGCAAGCCACCTCGATGTCGACGGCATCGACCTCACCGGTGTGACGGACGCAGGGCTCGCTTCGCGACTGGAAGCGGAAGCGGCGGTGAACCTCAAGCGCTTCACCCGACCGGTCGACGAGGACTGGTCCGAACGCCCGCACCTGCGTCGGCTCAGCCGCTTCATCGAGACCAAGACGGTCTGGCATCCGATCGGCGTGTAGCCTCCGAACATGGTTACTGCCATCTGCTTCCTTCAGATCGCCGTCGACAAGATCAACGAGGCCGGCACCGCGATCAGCAATCTGCCCGGCGTGACTGCCGTCTACTCCGTGACCGGTGACATCGATCTCATCGCATTGGTCGAGGTGCGCAGCCACGACGATGTCGCGAAGGTCGTCACCGACGGCATCGCGAAGGTGCCGGGCGTACTCTCAACCGAGACCCACATCGCCTTCCGCAGCTACCGAAACGGCGACATCGAAGCCGCCTTCTCCATCGGTCTCGACTAGGTGTCGGTCGACCTCCTTGACCCGCGAGTGCGCGCGTCGATCGAGCAGTACCGGATCATTTGCGACGTGCTCGCATGCGATCCGGAGCTCGCGGATACAGCAGCGTTCTGCGCGCACTACGGCTTCGCGCTTGAAACAGCTGCGAACACGATCCTCGTCGCATCGAAGAAGGTGGATCCACCCAAGTACGCAGTCTGCGTCGTACTCGGCACCACATCACTGGACGTGAACCACACAGTCCGTGAACTCCTCGATGTGAAACGGCTGTCATTCGCCGACGGCGACACCACCATTGCGCGCACGGGCATGATGATCGGTGGTGTCACGGCCTTCGGAATCGACGGACTCCCCCTGTACATCGATGCCGCGGTGATGGCCCAGCCGCGCGTGGTCATGGGTGGCGGCAACCGCTCGAGCAAGGTCGTCCTCGCGCCGGCCGAGCTCCGCAAACTGCCCGGCGCAACCGTGGTCGACGGCCTGGCCAAACCCCGCGACTAGCGCGCCGGTGTGCCCTGCCTCACGGCCGCCGACCCACCGCTGCACGGCTGGCTAGACTCGGGCCGAGCGCGCATTTCCGCGCATCCCCACTTGGAGGTTCGAGCGTGGCCACCGGAACGCTCTACCGCGGTCGGGAAGGCATGTGGTCCTGGGTGGCCCATCGCATCACCGGCGTCGCGGTCTACCTATTCCTGCTCGTCCATGTGCTCGACACCGCACTGGTACGCGTCGATCCGAATCTCTACGACGCCGTGATCGCGTCGTACAAGACCCCGATCGTCAATCTGCTCGAGGTCGGGCTGGTCGGGGCCGTCCTGTACCACGCACTCAATGGCATCCGCGTGATCCTTGTCGACTTCTGGTCGAAGGGCCCCAACTATCAGCGGGCCATGCTCTGGGTCGTGCTCGTGATCTGGGCAGCGCTCATGATCCCGGGCGCCTACTTCATGCTCTTGCACACCGTGCAGAAGATGTTCGGAGCGTAGCCATGAGCCTCAACACCATGACTCCTCCGCGTTCCCGCTCGCACAAGCCCGGCAACTACGAGATGCTCTCGTGGCTCTTCATGCGCGTCTCGGGCGTCGTCCTCGTCTTCCTCGTGCTCGGACACCTGCTCATCATGAACATCCTCGACGGCGGGGTGCAGCGCATCAACTTCGCCTTCGTCGCCGGGCGGTGGGCCTCCCCGTTCTGGCAGGTCTGGGATCTGCTGCAGTTGTGGCTCGCCATGATCCACGGCACGAACGGCCTTCGCACGATCATCTCCGACTACGCAGAGAAGCAGTCCACGCGTTTCTGGTTGCAGACGCTCCTCTACGTGTCAGCCGTCTTCGTGGTCCTGTGCGGCACGCTCGTGATCTTCACCTTCGACCCGACGATCGGTTAATCATGGTTGAGTTCCACAAGTTCGACGTCATCATCGTCGGCGCCGGCGGTGCCGGCATGCGGGCAGCGCTCGAAGCAGGTGACCGTGCACACACGGCCGTACTCACGAAGTTGTATCCCACGCGTTCGCACACCGGTGCTGCGCAGGGCGGCATGTGTGCAGCCCTCGCAAATGTCGAAGACGACAACTGGGAATGGCACACCTTCGACACCGTGAAGGGCGGCGACTACCTCGTCGACCAGGATGCCGCCGAGGTAATGTGCAAGGAGGCCATCGACGCCGTCATCGATCTCGAGAAGATGGGCCTCCCGTTCAACCGAACGCCGGAAGGTCGCATCGACCAGCGTCGTTTCGGTGGACACACCCGCAACCACGGTGAGGCCGCTGTCCGCCGCGCGTGCTACGCAGCAGACCGCACGGGTCACATGATCCTGCAGACGCTGTACCAGAACTGCATCAAGAAGGGCATCGAGTTCTTCAACGAGTTCTACGTGCTCGATATCGTGCTCGACGAATCCCAGGGTGAGCCCCGCGCGGCCGGTGCCGTCGCCGTCGAACTCGCGACCGGCAAGGTGCACGTATTCCACGCGAAGTCGGTCGTGTTCGCCACCGGCGGCTTCGGCAAGATCTTCAAGACCACCTCGAATGCACACACCCTGACCGGCGACGGCATCGCCGTCGCCTACCGCAAGGGCCTGCCGCTGGAGGACATGGAGTTCTATCAATTCCATCCCACCGGCCTCGCCGGACTCGGCGTGCTGCTCACCGAGGGTGCCCGCGGCGAAGGGGGCATCCTGCGCAATGCGTCCGGTGAGCGCTTCATGGAGCGCTACGCCCCGACCATCAAGGACCTCGCACCACGCGACATGGTCTCCCGCTCGATGGTGCTCGAAGTTCGCGAGGGACGCGGTGCCGGTCCGCACAAGGACTACGTGTACCTCGACCTCACGCACCTGCCGAAGGAGCAGATCGAGGAGAAACTGCCGGACATCACCGAGTTCGCACGCACCTACCTCGGCGTCGATCCGGTGAACGAGCTCGTGCCGGTGTTCCCCACTGCCCACTACGCAATGGGCGGCATTCCCACGAACGTGAAGGCCGAGGTGCTGCGCAACAACACCGACGTCGTGCCCGGCCTCTACGCTGCCGGCGAATGCGCCTGCGTATCGGTGCACGGTGCAAACCGACTCGGGACGAACTCGTTGCTCGATATCAACGTCTTCGGTCGCCGCGCGGGCATTGCTGCGTCCGAGTACGCGCAAGATGCGGAATGGCCGGCCATGCCGGAGAACCCCGAATCGACCGTGGTGCAGATGCTGGAGCGACTGCGCAACTCCAACGGCACCGAGAAGGTGGCGCAGATCCGCAAGGAGATGCAGGAGACGATGGACCTCAATGCACAGGTGTATCGCAACGAGGACACGCTTACGAAGGCGTTGAACGATGTGCGTGCACTCAAGGAGCGCTACAAGAACGTGGCGATCCAGGACAAGGGCCAGCGCTACAACACCGATCTGCTCGAAGCCGTCGAACTCGGGTTCCTCCTCGATCTCGCCGAAGCGCTCGCGTACACCGCACTGGAACGCCGCGAGACGCGCGGTGGACATGCCCGCGAGGACTTCCCGACCCGCGATGACGCGAACTTCATGGCGCACTCGATGCTCTACAAGAACCCGGACGGTTCACTGAGACTCGACAAGAAGCCGGTCACCATTACCCGTTACCAGCCGATGGAGCGCAAGTACTGATGTCGACGCTAGAACACGCACCTGCAGAGATGCCGGCACCGGTTGCCATCGACGTGACCTTCCGCGTGCGCCGCTTCAATCCGGAACTCGACGCCGAGCCGCACTGGGAGGACTACGTCGTCCCGTGCTACCCGACTGATCGCATCCTCGACGGACTCGCAAAGATCAAGGCGGACGTCGACGGCACCCTGTCCTACCGACGCTCCTGCGCGCATGGCATCTGCGGCTCGGACGCAATGCGCATCAACGGCCGCAACCGGCTCGCCTGCAAGACGCTTGTGAAGGATCTCGACTCGAGCAAGCCGATAACGGTCGAAGCGATCAAGGGTCTGCCGTTGGAGAAGGATCTGATCGTCGACATGGAGCCGTTCTTCAAGGCATTCCGCGACGTCATGCCCTTCCTCGTCACCGACGGCAGGCACCAGCCGACGAAGGAGTGGATCCAGTCCGCCGAAGACCGGGCAGTCTTCGACGAGACCACCAAGTGCATCCTCTGCGCGTGCTGCACCACGTCGTGCCCGGTGTTCTGGACCGACGGCCAGTACTTCGGTCCGGCTGCGATCGTGGCAGCCCACCGCTTCATCTTCGACAGCCGCGACACCGCTGCTGCCCAGCGCCTCGAGATCCTCAACGACAAGGAAGGCGTGTGGCGTTGCCGCACCACCTTCAACTGCACCGATGCCTGTCCGCGCGGTATCGAGGTGACCAAGGCAATTCAGGAAGTGAAGCGCGCGCTCATCATGCGCTAGTCGAAGAGTGCTGCCACTCCGGCGAGTGCCTCATCGAGGTATTTCGCCGCGATTGAGATGTGCCCCTCGCCTTCACCCAGTTTCGCCGTCACGCCCGGGATTGCTCCGGCGAGCCACTTTCCGTGCGCGAATGGAACCATCAAGTCCTCGGAGCCCTGCAGCACCACAACCGGCTTGCTGATTGCGCGCACATCGAATCCCCAAGGCCTGGTGAACGCGATGTCATCGTCGAACCAGCCCCAAATGCCTTGTGCGACCGACCATCGAAGTGATGCAGCAAGATCATCGGACGAGGTGTTGATGTGCTCAAGATCGGCCGGTGGCAGGAGTGATCCCATGGCTTCGCGCATCGACTCATTCGTCACATGCGCCAATTCGGCCGCCACCGCTGCGAGGTAACCTTCCAACGCTTCGGGCTCCAGCGCGGCAGCGAACTCGTCGAGGTTGTCCTGGCCCATGCCTGCGAGGAAATCGATGTCGGGTTCGTCGTACGGCGCAACACCGGCGATGCTCACGGCCGCCACACAGTTCGGCAGCAACTGCACATCGGCGAGCGTGTGCGGACCGCCACCCGACCATCCGCAGGAAGCGAACCGTTCTGCTCCGAGATGCGATACGAGTTCGGCTGTGAGTGCGGCATTGTCTGCGACGGTGCGGCCGGGTAGCCGCGTTCCACCGTAGCCCGGGCGCACGAGTTCAACGGTACGGAACCCACGCGCCCGAGCCGGCCGCAGGAGATCCACACTGATCGGGCCCGCAGCGGGCGTTCCGTGGTGATACACAAGCAGCGGTCGATCGGATTCGACGGCCGCGTCGAAGATGTACTCAACAACGGCACCGTCGGCCACAGTGAATGACCGGAGCTCCTGGTCTGCAGGGAGTGCTTCACGCATGCCGGCACGCTACTCGTGGTTCACCGGCTATTCCATGACCAAAGCCCTCTCTCCTGCGGGGGCATTCGTCATACCGTGGTACCGAGAGGTGATCTCGATGCGCAATGAAACCACGGTTCGCGCTCGTCACGAACTCGCCGCGGACGGTGTCCTCATCACGTCCGGGCTTTTCGCGCTCGTGTGTGCCGTCTTCCTGCCATTGATGTGGCTGTTCTCACCAGCACAATTGTCCGAAACGAACCTCGCAGGAATCGGCATTCTTGGGACGATCGCGAATATCGCGATGTTGGCCAGCGCCGCGGTCGGGCCGTGGCTCACGTGGACGTTGCACGGACGCCGTGTCACGTGGCGCGTCGTGATGGCTGCCGTCGCAGCGATCCCCGTGACGACGCTGGTAGTCGGCGTCATGCTTCCCCTGCTCAATTTCGCTCTGCATCCGGTTGCGACACTGGTAAGCGACGAGGAGTATGCCGGCCCTATCGTGATCGGCATCCTCGCGGCCGTCGTGTATCTGTGGGTGATCGCCCGCGCCGCGCGCGCAACCTTCTTCGAATACGGTGGACCGGTTGGTCTCATCCGCGCACATCAGGCATCGCTCATCGGGATCGTCGTGCTGATCACAGAACTCGTCGTCGGCATCGGACTCATGGGTGTCGATGGCTCAGTGGCGGAGGCGCTGGCGTTTGGAATGCTCTTCGGGGCCGGAGGCGGCGTTGCGATCTGGGCGGCAGACCTCGTCAGCGACCGCTAGCGGGAACGAATCCGATCGCAGCGTAGACAGCGTGCAGTGTGTGCTCGGCAGCGGTGGATGCCTTCGCCGCACCCTTCGCCATCACGTTCTCGAGTTCTGCGCGATCGTCCAGCAGGGCATGCACCTTCGCCTGGAACGGCTCCGCGTATGCGAGCACCGCCTCTGCTGCGCGCTTCTTCAACTCACCGTACATCTGCCCCTGCAGCGAGTCGACGATCGCATGAATCGGTTCGCCGGTGAAGCCGTGGATGATCGTCAGCAGGTTCGAGACGCCCGGCTTATTCTCGGGGTCGTAGCGGATCTCGGTCTCCGAATCCGTCACCGCTGACTTGATGCGCTTCTCGATGGTCTTCAGCGGATCGAGCAGATTGAGCACGCCCGCCGGAGACGACTTGCTCATCTTCGCCGTCGGTTCCTGCAGGTCGGCGATCTTCGCCGTGCCCTTCATGATGTGCGGCTCGGGTACGACAAGCGTCCGGCCGTACCGGGTGTTGAATCGCTGCGCGAGGTCACGCGACAGTTCGAGATGCTGACGCTGGTCCTCACCGACCGGCACCGCGTTCGCGCCGTAGATGACGATGTCCGCGGCCTGCAGGATCGGGTATGTGAAGAGGCCGACGTTCGTACTGTCGGCGCCCGCCTTCTGCGACTTGTCCTTGAACTGTGTCATCCGGCCGGCCTCACCGAAACCAGTGAGGCAGGAGAACACCCACATGAGTTCGGTGTGTTGCGGCACGTGGCTCTGCACGAACACCGCGCCACGATCGGGATCGCAGCCGGCCGCAACCAATTGCGCGATCGAGAGCAACGTGCGTTGACGGAGAACTTCCGGATCAGTTTGGACGGTGAACGCATGCAAATCGGCAACACCGTAGAAGCAGTCGTTCGCTTCCATTAGCCCCGGCCAGTACTGCACGGCGCCCAGGAGATTGCCGATGTGGAATGACTCGGCGGTCGGCTGGATGAGCGACAGCACACGGGGTTTGGACGACATGTGCCTATTCTGGCAGGACGGCGCCGGACTCGGCCGGCAAGGGCTCGACGCGAACGCGTGACACGCGACGCGCGTCGACGCCGTCGATGATCAACCGGTGGCGGTCGACATCGACGCTCATGCCGATCTCCGGGAGCTGCCCGAGCGTTGCCACGAGGAACCCGGCGATCGTCTCGTACGGACCCTCCGGCAGTCGGATTCCGTAGTCGACCGCGAAATCCTCGAGGTTCGTGAGCCCATCGACGCTGCGGAAGTCCACGGTTTCGGCTTCGTCGTATTCGTCGCGGATGTCCCCGACAACCTCTTCGACGAGGTCCTCCATCGTGACGATGCCAGCGGTGCCGCCGTATTCGTCCTCGACGATTGCGAGATGGGCCGACAGTCGTCGCATCTCGGCAAGTGAGGGAATCACATACTTCGTGCCGGGGAAGCGCGCGATGTCGCGGGCGAGTTCCGAAAGCCGCACGGACCGCTTCGACATGTCCGGGTCGAGCAGATCGCGTACGTGCACGAAGCCGATCACGTCATCCATCGACTCCCCGATCACCGGATAACGCGAATGCGGTTGGTCGACGACGAACTTCGCCGCCTTGAATGCCGGCATGTCGCCATCGAGGAACACCACATCGGTGCGCGGCACCATCACCTCGCGCAGTTCACGATTGCCCGCCTCGAACACCTCGTCGATGAGCTCGCGCTCCTCCTCCGACAACTCTTCATGCGCGGCAACAATGTCACGCAGTTCCTCGCCACTGATCGCCTCGCGGGTGGCGTGCGGGTCGACACCGAAGAGTCGGACGATGAGATTCGTCGACATGGTGAGCAGGGCGATGATCGGACGCGTCACGCGGGCGAGGATCTCCACCGGATACGCAGCGATAAGGGCGATGGTCTCCGCACGTTGGATGGCGAGTCGCTTCGGGACCAGTTCGCCGATGACGAGCGAGACGTACGCGACAATCAAGGTCACGCCGATGAACGCCACAGTGCCAGCAGAATCCGAGAGGCCGAGGTCCTTGAGCTTCGGTTCGATGATCGGCGCGATCTCGGATGCACCAAGCGCTGCCGAGACGAAACTCGTGACGGTGATGCCCACCTGGGCGGCCGCGAGGAAACGGGTCGGCTGCTCCAGCAGTTTCGCGAGCACCGCCCCTCGCCGCCCGCGCGACGCCAACTGTTGCACCTGGCTGTCGCGGAGCGAGACAAGCGCTATTTCGAATGCGACGAATACCGATGCGATCAGGATGAACAGCAGTACGAGCGCGATCTTGGAACCGATCTCTCCCACGGCTACAGGCTACCTATTTGAACTGGGCGGTCACAGGCGCATGGTCGCTCCAGCGCTCGGCATACGACGCCGCCCGACCAATGGTGATCTTCTTCAACCTCGCTGCGAGATCGGGTGTCGCCAGGAGGTAGTCGATACGCCACCCCACGTTCTTGTCGAACGCCTGCCCGCGCTGGCTCCACCATGTGTAGGGGCCCTCGACGTCGCCGAATTGTTGGCGGTGCAGATCCACCCACCCGTGCTTCCCCAACCAGATATCGAAGTAGGCGCGTTCACGCGGAAGGAAGCCGGCTGACTTCAGATTGCCCTTCCAGTTCTTCAGATCGAGTTCGCGGTGCGCAACATTGAGATCGCCGACGAGGAGCACATCGGTGTTCGACTTCATGTGCGACTGCATCCGCTTCGTCATCGCGTCGAGGAAGCGGTACTTCTCCTCCTGCTTCTCCTCGATCTCCGAGTCGCCCGCGTGTACGTAGATGGAGGCGATGCGGACTTCGCGGCTTCCGTCGTGCACCGTGCCCTCCACCCAACGGCCCTGCTTCGCGAACTCCTTCGGCCCGACGCCGTGCTTGACATCGTGCAGTGGAAACTTCGAGATGATCGCGACTCCCGCATGGCCGAGCTTGGCAGAACTGTCGTGCGCCACATGGACGTTCTTGAAACCGGCTTCCTCGATGCACTCGTGCAGCTGCTCGGTGGTGGAACGCACCTCCTGCAGGCAGATGACATCGGCTTTCCCGGCCTTCTGCGCGGCACGAAGTTGGTCCAGCCCGCCCTTGCGCAGCGCTGCGCGCACACCGTTCACATTCGCCGTCACGACAGAAAGCATGGGCACACCGTAGTCTTCGCTCCATGAAGACGTTGTATGTGGGCATGGGGTGCTTCTGGGGTGCCGAGAAGAAGATGTGGCAGATCCCGGGGGTCGTCGAGACCGAGGTCGGATATCAAGGCGGTCACTACGGTCCCGCCGACTACCGGACCGTCTGCAGTGGCATCACCGGTCATGCGGAGATGGTGAAGGTCGTGTACGACGAGGCGATCGTGCCCACCCGCGAGATCCTGCGCGTGTTCTGGGAGAACCACGACCCGACGCAGGGCAACCGACAGGGAAACGACATCGGTACGCAGTACCGCAGCGTCGTGTACTGGACCGATGATGAGCAACGCGCCGAGGTGGAGAAGACGGCCGCGGAGTTCTCGGCGGTCCTCACGGCAGGCGGCCTCGATCCAATCACCACCGAGTTCGACGACGCCGCGAAGCACCCGTTCCATCCGGCGGAGGAATACCACCAGAAGTACCTGGTGAAGAACCCGCACGGCTACGACTGCCACGCACACACCGGCTTCTATCTGCCGGCATAGACGGGAACGGCGGTGCATCGCACCGCCGTTCCCGTCACTTTGGGAGGCCCAGACCGTGTGGGGCCGCTTCAGCTTGCGCGATCCGCGTCAGCGCATCGCCTTCTGCAAGTTCTCGTCGATCGATGCGAGGAAGTCCTGCGTCGTCTGCCACGCCTGGTCCGGCCCGATGAGCAGCGCGAGGTCTTTCGTCATCTTGCCGCTCTCGACGGTCTCAATGCAGACGCGCTCGAGCGTTTCCGCGAACTCCGAAACGGCCGGCGTACTGTCGAACTGACCGCGGTAGTACAGGCCGCGAGTCCACGCGAAGATCGAGGCGATCGGATTGGTGGACGTCGGCTTGCCCTGCTGGTGCATGCGGTAATGACGGGTCACCGTTCCGTGTGCTGCTTCCGCCTCGATGGTCTTGCCGTCCGGGGTCATGAGCACCGAAGTCATGAGACCGAGCGAGCCGAAGCCCTGCGCAACGATGTCGGACTGCACGTCGCCGTCGTAGTTCTTCGTCGCCCAGACGTACCCGCCCTCCCACTTGAGTGCGGACGCAACCATGTCATCGATGAGGCGGTGTTCGTACGTGAGACCGGCCTTCTCGAAATCGGCCTTGAACTCCGTGTCGAACACATCCTGGAAGATGTCCTTGAACTGGCCGTCATACGCCTTGAGAATCGTGTTCTTCGTCGAGAGGTACAGCGGGTAGTTGCGTGAAAGCGAGTACCGCATCGACGCGCGAGCGAAGTCGCGGATCGATTCGTCGAGGTTGTACATCGTCATTGCCACGCCGCTGCCCGGATAGTCGAAGACGTGGAACTCCATCGGCTGCGAGCCGTCTTCCGGAGTGAAGGTGACGGTGAGCTTGCCCTTCCCGGGCACCTTGAAATCAGTTGCGCGGTACTGGTCACCGAAGGCGTGGCGGCCGACAACGATCGGCTTCGTCCAATGGGGGACAAGCCGGGGAATGTTGTTGATGATGATCGGCTCGCGGAAGATCACGCCGCCGAGG
>CAXBQV010000015.1:0-24021 GCA_963978265.1 uncultured bacterium
CTCCGGTGCGAGCTGGAACCGCCTCGCGCGGCTTGCCGCGTGGAGGCCCGGTAGCGCAGTTGGTTAGCGCGCCGCCCTGTCACGGCGGAGGTCGCGGGTTCAAGTCCCGTCCGGGTCGCAGAATGGCCGGTGTCGATGACACCGGCTTTTTGCATTCCGCTATTCGACGACGACGCCTTTGCCGATCGTGACGATGCCGGTCTCGGACACTGAGAACCGCTCGCGGTCGTGGTCGAGGTCGACGCCGATCTTGGCCCCGGCCGGAATGATCACGTTCTTGTCGAGGATCGCGCGCCGGACCACGGCGCCACGGCCGATGCGGGTGCCCGGCATGATCACCGAACCTTCGACGTACGCTCCCTCGGCGATCCAGACATCGGGGGACAGCACCGACGTGCGCACGTGCGCTCCGGCAACGATCGAGCCGGCACCGATGATCGACTCATGCGCAGTTCCGCCTTCGACGAACTTCGCAGGCGGCAACGCGTTCTGGCCGGTGAGGATCGGCCACTGACTGTTGTACAGGTTGAAGATCGGGTGCACCGACACGAGATCCATATGCGCCTCGTGATACGCCTCGATGGTTCCCACATCGCGCCAGTAGCCGCGGTCGCGGTCCGTAGCGCCGGGCACCGTGTTGTTCGCGAAGTCGTAGACGAATGCAGCACCGTCCGCAGTCAATGACGGAATGATGTTGCCGCCCATGTCGTGCATCGAACTGTCGTCGGCTGCATCGGCGTGCAGCACATCGACGAGGTCCTTCGTCGTGAACACATAGTTGCCCATTGAAACGAACGCTTCGTCGGGTGACCCGGGCACGGCGGGTGGATCCTTGGGCTTCTCGAGGAAGCGTGAGATCTTCATGCCGTCCGGTGCGGCTTCGATGACACCGAACTGGTGTGCTTCCGCGCGCGGCTGCCGGATGCCGGCAACCGTCACTGCAGCACCGCTGTCGATGTGTTGCTGCACCATCTGCTGCGGATCCATGCGGTACACGTGGTCGGCACCGAATACGACGACGTAGTCGGGCTTCTCGTCGACGATGAGATTGAGGCTCTGGAAGATCGCGTCCGCCGAGCCGGTGTACCAGCGGGGGCCGAGGCGCTGCTGTGCCGGAACGGGTGCAACGTAGTCGCCGAACATCGATGACTGCCGCCATGCGGTGGCGATGTGCCGGTCGAGCGAGTGCGACTTGTACTGCGTCAGCACTGCGAGGCGGCGATAGCCGGCGTTCGTCAGGTTTGAGAGCACGAAATCGATGAGTCGGTACGCGCCGCCGAAGGGCACTGCTGGCTTGGCGCGGTCGGCTGTCAACGGCATCAGGCGCTTGCCCTCGCCACCGGCAAGGACTACTCCAAGCACTCGGGGCGTCCCCATCGATACTTCCCTTCCCGAAGTGTCCATTAACTCTAGGCTCTCAAGATGTCCCGCGCATAGGGTTCGCCACATGCAGGTTGCGATCACGACACGTGAATGGCCGCCCGAGGTGTATGGCGGTGCCGGTGTGCATGTCACCGAATTGGTGAAGGCACTCAAGCCGTATGTCGGTGTCGACGTCTACTGCATGGGTGCTGAACGCGCTGATGCGATGGCATTCCAGATGACCGGTAACGATTCGATGAACACAGCGCTCAAGGTGATCGATGCCGACGTTGCCATGGCATCCGCAGTCGCGAATTCGAATGCCGACGTCGTTCACTCGCACACGTGGTACGCCAACCTTGCAGGACATCTTGCGGGCGCCACAAAGGGTATTCCGCACGTCATCTCCGCGCATTCCCTGGAGCCCGACCGTCCGTGGAAGCTCGAGCAACTGGGCGGCGGCTACCGCGTCTCGTCATGGATCGAGCGCGAGGCGTATCGCGCCGCGAGCAAGATCATCGCGGTGTCGCACGGCATGCGCGCCGATGTGCTCCGCGCATATCCGTTCCTTGATCCCGACACGGTGACGGTCGTGCACAACGGTGTCGACACATCCATCTGGCAACCGTCACGCAACGAGGACGCGATCCGTCGGCTCGGTGTGGACCCGGATCGTCCGTATGTGTTGTTCGTCGGTCGTATCACCCGACAGAAAGGACTCACGCATCTCCTGCGGGCGGCGCATCGTTTTCCCGACGGTGTGCAGATCGTGCTCGCAGCGTCGAGCCCGGACGAACCGAACATCGGAACCGAAGTCGAGCACGGAGTCGCGGAGTTGTCCGCGAAACGGCCCGGCGATGTCGTGTGGCTCAACACCTCGGTGCCCAAGCCAGATCTCATCACGTTGCTCACGCACGCGAGTGTGTTTCTCTGCCCGTCGGTCTACGAACCGCTCGGCATCGTGAATCTCGAAGCGATGGCCTGCGGCACAGCCGTCGTTGCAAGTGCGGTCGGTGGGATCCCCGAGGTCGTCGTCGACGGTGAGACCGGGCTGCTCGTCGACTGGACGCCCGACGATCCGGCCGACTTCCAGCAACGCTTTGCCGCAGCCGTCACGCAACTCGTCGAAGACCCGTCCCGCGCAACCCTCATGGGAGCACGCGGACGCGATCGAGCCGTCAATGATTTCGGTTGGGACGCAATCGCCCAGCGAACAGTTGACGTGTATCGATCGGTCGTGCATTGAGCAATCACCGGGTTCCAGCAGTCGGATACGGCCTGTATCTGATTGCTGCTGCGCTGTTCGGATTCAACGGCACCGTCGCCAAGACCTTGCTCGCAACCGGCATTCCCGCGGCTCGGCTCTCGGAACTCCGCGTCACCGCGGCGTTCCTCGTAATGCTTGTGGTCGTGCTGGTATCGAGGCCTCGAACTCTGCGCCTCAAGTCGTGGGCCGAACTCCGGTTGCTCGCCGCATACGGCATCCTCGGTGTGATGCTCACGCAGTTCCTCTACTTCGTGTCCATCCACCTGATTCCGGTGGGCATCACCCTCATCATCGAATTCACTGCGCCATTCATGGTCGCCATCTGGTTCCGAGTCACGCGGGGGGACCGCGTGCACCGGCGGGTGTGGCTCGGAATGGGTGTCGCGCTCGCCGGGCTCATCGCAATCGCCGAGATCTGGAACGGATTCGTCCTCAACACCTTCGGCGTCATCTGCGCCTGGGGGGCGGCGGTCAGTCTGGCGCTGTACTACGTCGTGGGCGAGCGCTGTACTGCCGAACCCTGGAACCGCGACTCGATCTCGGTGACGATGTGGGGGTTTGCCGGCGCAGCATTCGTCTGGGCGATCGTCCAACCGTGGTGGTCCTTCCCATGGCACTACCTGCAGGGTCAGTCGGAGCCTTGGGGCACGTGGAAACTGCAACTGCCGCTGTGGTTGCTGGTGGTGAGCATGGTGTTGCTGGGAACGGTGACCACCTTCTGGCTCGTTGTCGCATCGTTCAAACATATTTCGAGCGCGCAAGCGAGCTCGATCGGGATGGCGGAGCCGGTGCTCGCATCGATTATCGCCTGGGTCCTCATCGGTGAAGCACTCGGGGGCTGGCAGATCATCGGAATCGCGGTCACGTCTGCGGGCATCCTGATTGCAGAACGCAGTCGGTTCCTACCGAGTGAATACATTGACTAGATACGGGCCCCACGCGCAGCGCGACGGCGTCCTCATGTATGCCGCTGCTGCATTTCTCTTCTCGGTCGGCGGGATTGTGTCGAAGTCGGTGATGCAATCCGGGCTGGTCCCGATCGAACTTGCGCCGATCCGTGCATTGTTCGCCGCTGTGCTGCTCCTTGTCTGGGTTGCAACAACGAACCGCGCTGCATTGCGTGTGACCCGTGCCGAAGCGCCGCGGCTCGCCCTCTACGGCATGGGGGTATTCCTGCTGACGCAGCTGCTGTACATGACGGCGATCAACAATCTTCCGGTCGCGATCGGCACGCTCATGTCCTTCATGGCGATCGTGAACGTTGCAATCTGGAATTGGCTTCGCCATCGACACCGCATCGACATGCCCACGCTCAGCGCCATTGCAATTTCGCTCTTCGGCAGCCTGTGCGTTACCGGCCTCGTCAGCGGAGGCCTCAGTGGCAACATCACGGTCATCGGGTTGGCTGCGGGTGCCGGATGTTCGATCGCGCTCACGGCCTATTGGATTCTCGGTGGTTCGCTACAACGCAACCGCGATGCGACGTCCCTCCTCATGTGGGCGATGATCGGGATCGTTGCAAGTTGGTCCATCATCCGCCCGTGGTGGAACTATCCATGGCCGAAGATCGGTCGCTCCATTGCCGTGTTCATCGATCATGGTCCGCAGTTGCCCGTCTGGTCGATGATCGTCTTCATTGCCTTGTTCGGCACCGCCCTTCCGTTCGGACTGGTGCTGGCATCCGTTGCGCGCATCGGCGCACAGCGCGCAGGCATCGTGGGGAGCCTCGAGCCGGCCTTCGCCGCTGTGACCGCGTATCTGGCGCTCGGTGAAGTGCTCGGCGCGCTGCAGATCATCGGCGGTGCACTCATCCTGCTCGGAATCGTGGTCATGGAGTACGCAGCCATGCGCGAACACCGAGACGATTCGGTTGCCTAGTTCAGGATGCGGGCGCCTTGGTCCGGCAGCACGTCGTAGAACGCCGGAGCCCGGAATCCGTTGGCGGCATACGCGTCGCTGACGCCCTGCTTCACCGCCTGCACCTGTGCGGCAGGCACGAGCGCAATCGCACTGCCCCCGAATCCGCCACCTACCATTCGTGCACCGAGTGCACCCGCTGCAACAGCGGCTTCGACGGCCACATCGAGCTCGCGGCAACTCACCTCGAGGTCATCGCGCAACGATGCATGGCCCGCGATGAGAATCGGCCCGATGTCCGCAATCCGTCCGGACTCGAGCAGTTCGATCGTCCGCAACACACGTGCGTTCTCCGTCACCACATGGCGGGCACGCTTGCGAAGGACTGGATCTGCGAGCGCCTCCACGCGTGAGGGGTCGGTGACCTCTCGAAGCGATCCCACACCGAGTGCCGCGGTGGCAGCTTCGAGTGCGCGTCGGCGTTCGCCGTACTCATCCGTTACCAGCGTGTGGTGCGCATGCGTATCGATGACAAGGAGGTGCAGATCGTGCTCCTCGAGGGGGAACGGCACGCTTCGCGTCGTGTCGAGTCCGGTGTCGAAGAACAACAGCGAGTCCCGCTGCGACAGCATCGACGCAACCTGGTCCATCGATCCGGTTGGTGCGCCAACGAAGTCGTTCTCGGCCTGCTTCGCGACTCGCGCCACTTCGCGGGGTTCCATCGTCTCGCCAGCCTGACTCAGGATCGCGAGCGCAACAGCGCATTCGACAGCCGCGGATGAAGAGAGGCCGGCGCCGGCGGGCACCGTGGATGCAATATGGATGTCGGCACCGGGTACGCGAATACCCCGTTCGCGAAGTGCCCACGCGGTCCCGATGACGTATGCCGCCCATCCCCGTACGTCGCCTGGCTCGACGACGTCGATGTTCGCCTCGACCCGTTCGCCGGGCATCTGCTGCGACATCGCCACAATCTTGCGATCGCTGCGGGGCACGATCGTGCAGGTGACACCCATGTCGACCGCCATCGGCAGAACGTAACCATCGGTGTAATCGGTGTGCTCGCCGATCAAGTTGACGCGACCAGGGGCGTAGGCAGTCGCCATCAGGCCCGTTCCCACGCGGTGCGAAGCTGTTCTGCCGACTGCTCGGCAGGGACGTCCGAGATGTAGGCCCACATCGCCATCTCCGATCCAGCGGGAAACTTGAGCTTGCCCGGTGCACGCCGAGTCGTCTGCAGCTGGAGATGCATGGTGATGCCGATGCGCTCATCCTCCGGGCCGTTGAATGGCGCTTGGAACCAGGCCGCGACGTACGGCATCTGCAGATCGAAGAGCCCGTCCAGTGCGCGCAGAAGGCGCGGATACAGCACCGCCAGCTCGTCCTTCTCGGCATCGTTCAACTCGGTGAAGTCGTGCACGCCTCGTCGCGGATGCACTTGCACTTCGAACGGCCAACGCGCAGCGATCGGAACGAACCCCACCCAGTGCTCGGCCTCGAAGATCACGCGTCGTCCGTCCGCAAGCTCCTTCGCGACGACGTCGGCGATGAGATGGCGATGGTGCTGCGTGCGGTATGCAACAGCCAATTCCATGAGTTTCGCCATCCGCGGCGGGACGTATGAGTAGCCGTAGATCTGCCCGTGTGGATGGTGCAGCGTGACGCCGATCTCCTCGCCACGGTTCTCGAACGGAAACACCTGGCGGATGTACGGCAGTGCGGCCATGGCAGCGGTGCGATCGACCCAGGCATCGATGGCGAGTCGCGCCGCGGCGGGGGAGAGCAGTTTGAACGCACCGTTGTGGTCGTCGGAGAAGCACACCACCTCACAGCGACCTGCTGCTGGAGCCACCGCACCCCACTCCGCGGTCGGACGGCTCCAGTCGCCCTCCGGATCCCGCAGCGATGGGAAGCGGTTCTCGAAGACGACGACGTCGTACTGCGCGTCCGGAATCTCGGACAACAAGCCGTCGCGTGACGGGCAGAGCGGACATTCGGCGGCGGAGGGAAGGAAGATACGCGTCTGCCGATGGCCAGCGACAGCGATCCACTCTCCGGTGAACGGGTCGTAGCGGAGTTCGCCGAGACCGGCCTTGTCGGTGAGGCCGCGCTGATCGTCGACGGTCCGAGTCGGCGCATCGTCGTGGTCGAAGTAGATGATCTCGCGACCATCGCTCAGCGTCCGCGCAGTTCTCCGCATCATTGCCTCCGCGCGCATCCTTTCACAGCCAACTCGGAGGCTCCTAGCGTGTCTGTCGAGCCGTTTCGGCGTAGCGTGACGCCATGAAGCACACCGAGGCAGCAGTAGCCAAACTCGTGGCCGAGCACCGGATTTCCGAAGACGTCGCGGCTGAATTGCACGCCGCACTCGCATCCGATGCGCCGCACAGCGTTGATGAAGGACGGCACAAACTCGTGGCCGAGATCATCGGCTACCTCGGTGCAGCGCTCGTCGTCGTGGCCGTCGGGCTTGTGATCGGGAGCCGCTGGGCCGCTTGGAATTCGGTCACCCGGCAAGCGGTGCTCGTGGTCGTGGCCGTCGGACTGCTTGCAGCGCAACACGCCATCGGTACCGCCACGGACACGAAGCGACGTCTCGCCGGTGTGCTCGGCACGGCTGCGATCGTGCCGGCGGCGGCGTGGCCCGGTGTCGGCCTGCTGCCACCCATCAACGAGCGCGTGTGGCCATGGGTTGCGTTCGCAGTCGCTGTCTGGTCCTACTCGCGCGCCCGCACCCTGCTTGGGAATGCCGGCATGGTGGTGACGTCGGTGATCGTCGTCACCATGATGATCTCGCAAGTTCGGTGGAACAACGAGACCGGCATCATGGGCGCTGCGTTCGTGGCGCTTGGAAGTGCTTGGCTTGTTGTTGCAGCGCGGGAGTTCGTTGACGAACCCGAAATGAGCGCCTTCGCGGGAGCGGCACTCGTGCTCCTCGGTTCGCAGATGCCGATCATGGAATGGGGCGGGAGTTACCCGCTGTTCGCGATCGCGGCCGTGATCGCAGGCGCGCTCATCTACAGCTATCTCAATTGGTTGCGAAAGTTCCCCGTTCTCGCAGCGGGTGTGATCGGCCTCGGCATCGTGTGCGGTGAGACTGTCTACAAGCTCACCGGTGGAAATGTGTTCGGAGCCGCGCTCGGCATGTTGGTTGCGGGTGTGGTGATGCTCGTGGTGTCCTTGCGCATCATTCGCCAGACGAAGCAGGAGGGTGCTGCATGACATGGACTGAGCGTGCTGCAGGCATCGACCGCCAATTCGCGGCAGTCAACCGTCGTTCGATGTTCGACCTTGCGTCGGATGTCGTCTATCTGGACGGGAACTCGCTCGGACCGCTGCCGCAGCCCGCGCAAACGGCCATCACGATCGCTGTGCGGGACGAATGGGGGAAAGGCCTCATCCGGTCATGGAACTCTGCGGACTGGATCGGACTGCCACTTCGCACGGGTGATCGCATCGCCAACCTCATCGGCGCCCAACCCGGCACGGTGATCGCAGCAGATTCGACGTCGATCAACCTCTACAAAGTCCTGCATGCTGCGCTCGATCTGCAGAACGGTCGTACCGAGATCGTCACCGACATCGACAACTTCCCCACTGATCTCTACATCGTGGATGAAGTCGCTCGGCAGCGAGGTCTCACCGTTCGGGATGTGAAGCGCTCGCAGATCTGGGAATCGCTGACGCCGAACACTGCGGTGCTCACGTTGACCCACGTGGACTACCGGACGTCGGAGATGGCGGACCTCCAGGCGCTCACCAACGCCGCGCACGCGGTCGGCGCCCTCGTGATCTGGGATTTCGCGCACAGTGCGGGCGCCGTGCCGCTGGACGTTACGGCTGCGGAAATCGACTTCGCCGTCGGCTGTGGATACAAATTCCTCAACGGCGGCCCTGGCGCTCCCGCGTTCCTCTATGTCGCTCCGCGGCATCTAGGCGCCTCGACGCAGCCGATCGAGGGGTGGATCGGCCACGCGAATGCCTTCGCGTTCACGCGCGAATACGAACCCGCGGACGGCATCGCCCAGTTTCAGGTGGGGACGCCGTCGGTGCTCGGTATGCGCGCGCTGTACGGGGCGCTCGAGGTGTTCGACGGCGTGGACATGCGGCAGTTGCATGCGAAGAGCGTCGCAATGGCCGGGCTGTTTCACGAATATGCCGACGAGGTGCTTGTTCCACGTGGCTTCGGCATCTCCTCGCATCGTGATGCGCAGACCCGCGGATCGCACGTGGCGTTGTCGCACGACGATGGTTATGCGATTGTGCAGGCGCTGATCGCCCGCAACATCATCGGTGATTTCCGTCGACCGAACGTGATGCGGTTCGGCATTGCGCCGCTCTACAACAGCGCGCAGGACATGGTGACGCTTGTGGACAGGATCGTGGAGATCTACGAGACCGAGGAATACAAGCAGTACGGATCCGAGGCCGCCGTCATCTAACGCTCAGAGCAGCGCGCGGGAGTCCCAGAGATCCGGGAACACCGGCCGGAAGAGCGTCTTCACGAGGTACCCCGCCGCGGCATCGGAGCCGCCGGTGCCCGGCTTCTTCCCGATCGTGCGTTCGACCATCTTCACGTGGCGGTAGCGCCATTCCTGCAGGCCTTCGTCGATATCGAGGAGCCGCTCGAGCAGCAGGGCGGCCTCGGCATCCTGCGTGTAGACGGCGACGAGCGCCTGCACCACTCCGGGATCGCCAACATACGGTTGCGTGACGTCGCGTTGCAGCACCGTTGCCGGAATCGCGGCACCGCGCGCGGCCAGCACGTGCAGCACGTGGTCCCACAGTGCAGGGCTGTTCGTCATCCGCTCGACATCAGCCTGCTGCGCAGGGGTGAGATGCGATGCGAAATTCCGATCGCGCCTGCCCAGCACACCTTCGATCTCGCGGAACTGTGCGGACTGGAACCCGCTTGCGGCATCGAGGCGGTCTCGGAATGCGTTGAACTCCAACGGCGTCATCGTCTCAAGGATGTCGACCTGCGACACAAGGGTCTTGATGATCGTGCGAATCCGTCCCGCCGTTGCAAGTGCCTGATGCAGGTTGCCTCCATCGAGTGTGCTGCAGATGTGGCGGAACTCGTGGAGCAGTTGTTTGAACCACAGTTCGTAGGTCTGGTGGATGATGATGAACAACATCTCGTCGTGTTCGTCGGAACGCGGTGACTGCAATTCCACCAGTTCTGGAACCCGGAGATACGAGCTGTAGGTCAGTGCGGCGTCGGTCATGCCACGACCCTAACGACGCTTCATCTCCCGCTCCCGCTCGTTGAGCAGGGATGTTGCGAGCGCGGCGAAATCGGCGTTGAGCACGATATCGAAGTGGTCGGCGCCTGGCACTGCTTGGGCCACGGTCCACAAGCGGTTGGCCATCTTCTCGGACTGCAGTGCGAACTGTGCGGACTCCTGCTCGCCATAGAGCACGTAGCTCGACATATTGGGGGAGAACGGCAAGCGCAGTGGCGACAGTTGCCAGGCATGGGCCTCGTCCAACCCAAGGGGATCGTTGATGGCGAGTGGGACGATCGGACGGAGGTCGTAAACGCCGCTGAAGAGAAGTACGCCGTGTGTCATGGTCGAGCGGGCCGATGCGGTCATCGCGGCAAGATGTGCGCCCGCGGAATGGCCGGCGAGAATGAGCGGGGCGGGGGCGAGCGTGGCGATCGCCTGCATCGATTGCACGCATTGTTCGATCATCGTCTCGATGGTCGCCTGCGGCGCAATCGTGTAGTCGACAGCAACGTAATTGATGCCTGCTTCCACGCACGACTTGGCGTGGTGCAGCGATGCCTCGGCCGACCCTCCCTGCCAATAGCCGCCATGGATCCAGATGAGGTTCCCCTTGGACTGCTCCGCGCGCGCCAACAGGGTTGTGTGATGGTTGTGCGTGATGCGTTCGATGAGCAGCCCGTTGCGCTCGTCCACGCTGACGGCGTCGAATTGCACCTGGTATTCGGGCCAGGTGTGCTTGGACCAGGCGCTCGGCGAGTACTCGTAGTCCAACTGTTCGGTGGACAGCGACCGCCAGTCCTCGCCGATGCCCTTTGTCATCTAGTGGCCGGCGCCGGTACCGAGGTAGGCAGCCTTCACCTTGTCGTCGTGCAGCAACTGCTTGGCATCGCCCGACAGCACCACGGCTCCGGTTTCCATCACATAGGCACGATCGGCAACGGACAGCGCCTTCTGGGCGTTCTGCTCGACGAGCACGATGGTCATGCCCTCTTGGTTGATCTGCGTGATGATGTCGAAGATCTGCTGCACGATCATCGGTGCGAGCCCCATCGACGGTTCATCGAGCAGCAGCAACTGCGGCCGTGCCATCAGTGCGCGACCGATTGCGACCATCTGCTGCTCGCCTCCGGACAACGTGCCGGCCGGTTGCGCTGCACGTTCCTTGACGCGGGGAAACAGGTGGTACACCCGCTCGAGGTCCTCGTGCATCTCGGCGCGGGCCGTTTTGCGGTGGTACTTGCCCATTTCGAGGTTCTCAAGCACCGTCATGCCAGGAAAGATGCCGCGGCCCTCTGGCACCTGTGAAATGCCGAGATCGACACGCGCAAACGGTGCAACCGTGGCGATGTCGGTGCCATTGAACGTCATCGTTCCGGAGGTCGGCTTCAGCAGGCCGGAGACTGTCTTCAGCGTGGTGGTCTTGCCGGCGCCGTTGGCGCCAATGATCGACACGATCTCGCCGGCGTCTGCGTTGAAGGAGACGCCGCGAAGTGCCTCGATCTTGCCGTACGACACTCGGATGTCATTGATTTCAAGCAGCATCGGTCGGGACTCCCAGGTAGGCGGCGATTACGCGTTCGTCGTTCTGGACTTCCGACGGCAGGCCATCGGCGATCTTGCTGCCGAAATCGAGCACCATCACGCGGTCGGAGATGCTCATGACGAGCGACATGTCGTGTTCGATGAGGAGGACGGTGAAACCGCGGTCGCGGATCGCCTTGATCTGCCGGCCGAGGACTTCCTTCTCGACCGGTGTGAAGCCTGCGGCTGGCTCGTCGAGGAGCAGGACTTCCGGATTCGTCGCAAGCGCGCGGCAGATCTCGAGACGTCGCTGATCACCGTAAGGGAGTGACTTCGCAAGATCGTGCGCGCGGTGCGCAACACCCATGAACTCCATGAGTTCCAGCGCCTTTTCGTGCGCGGCACGTTCTTCGCGACGCTTGCGCGGAAGACCGAGCAGGGCGCCGGGAACGGACGACTTCGAGTGGGCGTCGGCACCGACGAGCACGTTCTCCAGAGCCGTCATCTCGTGGAACAGCCGGATGTTCTGGAAGGTACGGGCAAGTCCGAGGCGGGTGATCTCCGAACGTTTCCTACCGACGATCGACTGGCCGTTGAATTCGACGTGACCCTCGGTCGGCGCATAGACACCCGTGAGCACATTGAAGACCGTGGTCTTCCCGGCGCCGTTCGGCCCGATGAGCGCCGCGATCTCGCCTTCGTTGACGTGGATCGAGACATCGTCGAGGGCGGTCACGCCACCGAATCGCATCGTGACGTGCTTGAACTCGAGCAGACGATCACGCATTGTCGACCGCCCTTCCACGTACGCGACGGGGCAACAGGCCCTCCGGACGCACGTTCATCATGAGCACGAGTGCGGCACCGAATGCGAGCACGCGGTACTCGCTGAAGCCGCGCAGACGCTCGGGGATGTAGGAGATGGCGAACGCGCCGAGGATGACGCCGGGCACGTTGCCCGAGCCGCCAAGCACCACGATCGCGATGAACATGACCGACAGGTTCAGCGGGAAGTTGTCAGGTGAGATGAAGCCGATCTTCGTGGCGTAGAGGACGCCGCCGAGACTGCCGATACCGGCACCGATGGCGAATGCCCACAACTTGTACTTGAGCGTCTGCACGCCCATCAGTTCCGCGGCATCCTCATCCTCACGGATCGCCTCCCAGGCGCGGCCGACGCGGGAGCGGTCAAGGCGCTTGAGCAGATAGATCACGACGACGATGACTGCCAGTAGCACCCAGTAGAACGGCTTCGGGTCGAGGATGTCGTCGAAGCTCAGCGGTCCGATCGGGGACGGCCACGGGATGTTGTTCACGCCGCGGCTGGCACCGAGCCAGTCGGTGTTGAGCGCGGTGATGCGAACGATCTCACCGAATCCGAGCGTCACAATCGCGAGGTAGTCGCCCCGGAGTCTGAGTGTCGGCAGACCCAGAATGACGCCGGCCACCATCGTGACGATCATGGCGGTCGGAAGGATCACCCACACACTCCAACCGAGTCGGGTGCCGATCTCTGCCATCGTGTACGCGCCGATCGCGAAGAATGCGACATAGCCGAGGTCGAGCAGACCGGCCTTGCCGACCACCACATTGAGGCCAATGCCCATGAGCACGTAGAGGCCGATCTTGTCGAACAGCAACGACGGGAAGTCGGTGTCCGGGGTGTCGAGCAGCGGGACCTGCACCATCGGCAGGATTGCGAGCATTGCGACGAAGGCCGCAGTTGCAACCCAGCGCACGATGCGGGGGAGTGCTCGCCAGCCGTCGCCTATACGTTCGGGAATTCGTGACAGTGTCCTCATCATGCCCTCGCTCGCTGCAGGGTTTCGCCGAGAATGCCTTCGGGGCGGAACATCAAGACCGCCACCAGGATCACGAATGCGACGGCGTCGCGCCATGAACCGCCGAAGACAGCGCCACCCCACGATTCGACGACGCCGAGTACAAGTCCGCCGACAAGCGCACCCCGCAGATTGCCGATACCGCCGAGAACGGCCGCCGTGAATGCCTTGATGCCGAGCAGGACGCCGATGTTGAAGCGCGTCTGCTCGAAGTAGATCTGGTTGAGCGCACCGGCGAGGCCTGCCATCAGACCACCGAGCAGGAACGTCAACATGATGACGCGATCGATGTTCACGCCCATCAGTACGGAGGTGTCCTGACTCTGCGCCACTGCGCGGATACCGCGACCGAGACGGGTTCGCGCAACGAAACGATCGAGCGCCAACATCATGAGTACTGCCGACACCAGGATGATCACCTTGTCGTTGCGGATGTCAGCGCCGAATGCAGTGAACCAGACTTGCTTGTCGAGGAAGCGCGGAAACGATTCATAGTTGCGTCCACGCCAGATGGCGACAGCTTCCTGGATGAAGAGCGATGCGCCGATGGCGCTGATGAGTGCCGTAAGACGTGATGCGCCGCGCTTGCGAAGTCCGCGGTATGCGATGCGCTCGAGGAGCACGGCTGCGATCCCGGAAACGATCATCGCGACGACGCACACCGCCACGAATGTGACGATGAGCGACAGACCCTGCCGTGATTCGCCAAGCGCTGGAACGCCGATCAGCCCGGTCGTGAGCAGGGACGCGAAGGTGCCGAGCATGAAGATCTCGGAGTGCGCGAAGTTGATGAGGCGCAGAACGCCGTACACCAGCGTGTAGCCGAGTGCGACCAACGCGTAGATGGCGCCGAGCACGATGCCGTCGAAGGTGAGGGCACCGAACTGGCTGAACAGAATGTCGAAACTCATGGGATCCCTAGGTGATTGTCGAAGGGGGACGCCCGGAGGCGCCCCCCTTCGGAGTGCAAGGCGTCGGTTGCCCGACGGATGCCTTACTTGATGAGTTCGCCCTTCCAAGAGCCGTCTGCCTGCACGGTGTACGCGTAGATCGCGCCGCCGCCGAGCTCACCGTTCGAACCGAACTTGAACGTCTTGGTGACGCCCTTGTACGAACCGGCCTTCACGTAGGCGAGGAGCGACTTGCGATCGACCTTGCCGGCCTTGATGCCTGCGAGGAAGAAGTTCGCTGCGTCGAATGCCTCAGCGGAGTAGACGCCGTCAGCCTGGCCGAAAGCTGCCTTGTAGGCGGCCTGGAATGTACGGCCTGCCTTCGTGAGCGCCAGCGGAGCGGACGGTGCAGTGGCGATCGCGCCCTTTGCAGCAGCACCGGCGACCGTGACGAAGCCCTTGTCGTAGGTGCCGTCATCGGAGATGAACTGCGCCGAGATACCGGCATCCGCGATCTGCTTCGCGAGCTTGCCTGCGTCGGAGTAGTAGCCACCGAAGTACACGACTCCGGCCTTCGAGGCCTTCACCTTGGCAACGGTCGACGAGTAGTCCTGCGCGCCGGGGACGATCGACTCGCCCTTGTCGACGGTGATGCCGAGCTTTGCAGCTTCGGCGCGGACAGTGTCAGCAAGGCCCTTGCCGTAGTCGCTGGCGTCATCGAGGACGATGAGCGTCTTGCCAGCGAACTTCGCCTTGATGAGCTTCGCGGTCTGTGCACCCTGCATGGCGTCGGTCGCGACAGCGCGGTGGAAGACCTTCCAGCCCTGCTGCGTGATCGTCGGGTTGGTGGCCGACGGCGAGATCAGCGGGAGGCCCGCACGGTTGTAGATCGGACCGGACGCAAGGGTCTCACCCGAGAACGACGGGCCGACCATTGCAACGATGCACGCATCGCGGATGATCTTCTGCGCGAGGGCAGGAGCCTGTGCCGGATCCGCCTGCGAGTCGTACTTCACGAGCTGCACGCGGGTCTTGGGGTTCTTTGCGTTGTACTGGTCAACTGCAAGGACTGCGCCCTGCGAGATGTTGACACCGAGATTGCCGTAGTCGCCGGTGAGCGGACCCTGGAAAGCGATCTTCAAGGTCTTGCACGAGGCGGCCGAGGCCGAGCTTGCGGTTGCGGCAACGGTGCCGAGACCGAGTGCGACAGCAGCGACTGCGCTGATGACGCGACGGGTACGAATAGACATGTTGGTTTTCTCCTCCAGAAAACTGGTGGGCAAACGGTACATGTCCGTCGTTATGAGCGAAAACGGTGAGGTCCGGAAATGACCGTCGGACAGCGGCTTTTGTCCGATAGCCGCCATTTGAGACTCCAAATCTCACATATTGGAATCATAACGAGACCTCCGGGCCACTCCCGGGACCTACTCGTCGCTCTTGCCGCGGGACTCCATCTGCGCGAGGAACTGCTCAACCTGGGCCGCAAGATTGTCGGTGTCGACGCCCGAGGGTGAGTCGGCCGCTTCCTCGGCACGCTCGGCCACGAGTGCGTCGTACTGCGCCTCCAACTGGTGCACGCCTTCGAGATTGTCGGTGTTCTGGTGGAGTTGCTCGTTGAGTTCGGCGTCGGTCTGCTCGGCTGCTTCGCGCAGCGCGTCAGTCGGAATCAACAACCCGGTTGCGAGCGACACCTCCTTCAGCAGCGCGAGCGCGCTCGCGGGATGGACGAGGTTCGCGAGGTAGTGCGGCACGTGTGCGGCGAAACCCATCGCCGGAATATTGCGTTCACCGAGCGTGTATTCCAGGACGCCGCTGAGACTTCCGGGAACCTCCATGTCGCCCACCCATGAGCGTCGCCCGCTGAGTAACTCCGGTCGATTCGCATGCGCTGTCACTGCGATCGGACGCGTGTGAGGCGCGGGGAAGGGAACCGCCAACATGCCGACGGTCTTGCTGATGGCGTGCTCCTGAATAAACACCGCTACGTCGTCGATGATCGAGCGCCATGCGAAGTCGGGTTCGACGCCGTGCAGGACGAAGAATCCGGCACCGAGCTCGTCGCGGCAGGCGCTGATCTGCAATGAAGGGAGGTCCACTTCCGAGTAGTGATCGCTGGAGAAGTGCAATCGGGGCCGACGCGCGCGGTAGTCGTAGATGGAATCGATGTCGAATTCGGCTATGACGGAATGTTCAACCGAAGCGAGCACATGGTCCGTGGCGAGGCGCACTGCATGCCCGGCTTCAAGAAAGCCGGTGAAGCCGTAGATGAGCACGGGGTTCTCGAACCCCGGCGACTCGGCGAGCATGCGCAGACGGCGATACACGGTTCCTCCTTAGCAGAGTGTGAACGGTTTCCCTCGTGCTGTCATTCCCTTCGGCGCATTCGGCGCCCGAACCGGAATACACTCCGTTATCCGGGCGTTACCGCCCCGTACCCTTGAATCCCGGGCCATCTACCCGCCCAAGTTGAGGACTTCTGCATGTCGAAGAAAGAGCACGCCCCGCTCACGCACCGCGAGATCCTGGTCATCATGTCCGGCCTCATGACCGGTCTGCTGCTTGCAGCCCTGGACCAGACCATCGTCTCCACGGCGTTGAAGCGCATCGTCGAGGACTTCAACGGCCTCGATCACTACTCATGGGTGGTGACTGCCTACCTCCTCACGTCCACGGCGGTCACGCCGATCTACGGCAAGATCTCGGACATCTACGGACGTCGTCCGATGTTCATCTTCGCAATCGTCGTCTTCCTTGTTGGATCCGGTCTTGCGGGTGCGTCGCAGAGCATGGGGCAGCTCATTGCGACTCGCGCCATCCAGGGCATCGGTGCAGGTGGCCTCATGTCGATGACGTTCGCCATCATCGGCGACATCATCCCGCCGCGCGAGCGTGGTCGTTACCAAGGTCTGTTCGGAGCGGTGTGGGGCCTGTCATCGGTTGCCGGCCCGCTGCTCGGTGGCTACTTCTCCGATCATGCGACGCTGCTCGGTACCGACGGTTGGCGTTGGATCTTCTACATCAACCTGCCATTCGGCATCGTTGCGCTCATCATCACCGCGATGGTGTTGCACGTTCCGCAGGCGAAGGTCGACCACTCGATCGACTACGTCGGCGCTACGTTGATGGTGACGGGTGTCTCCTCATTGCTGTTGGCAATGTCCTACGCGGGCCCAACGTATGGATGGACCGATCGGCTGACGGTGATGTACGCGGTCGCGGGTACCGCACTTTCGATCATCTTCCTCGTGTGGGAATCGCGTGCAGCCGAGCCGATCCTGTCGCTGACCCTGTTCCACAACAAGGTGTTCAGCGCAACCAGCGTCACGGGCTTCATCATCGGCGCCGGCATGTTCGGTGCGATCGTCATGCTGCCGCTCTACCTGCAGGTCGTAAAGGGCTCAACTGCAACGCAGGCCGGCCTGCAGTTGCTGCCGATGATGCTTGGCATCGTGTCGATGTCGATCTTCTCCGGCAAGCGCATTTCTGCCACCGGTCAATACCGCATGTTCCCGATCATGGGTGCACTGCTCATCACTGCTGGCGTGCTCGCGTTGCAGATCCTTGCGATCGACACGCCCTACTGGCAGCTCGCGATCATCATGGTCCTGATCGGCTGGGGCCTCGGCGCCAGCATGCAGCCGCTCGTCATCGCAGTGCAGAACTCGGTTGACTTCAAGGACATGGGCATCGCCACCAGCGCCAGTACGTTCTTCCGGTCGCTCGGCTCGGTGGTCGGCACCGCATTCTTCGGCGCCGTGCTGACCGAGAAACTGCACGATCACCTCGCGGAGCAGTTCGCGGCCCTGGCCAAGACGCACCCGGAACTGCTGCAGGGCTTCGATGCGTCGAAGATGTCCGCATTCAGCAGCAACACCGAGGCCGTTGCAACGCTGCCCGGCCCCGTGAAGACCGCGGTGCTGCAGGCATTCGTCGACACCTTCCACAATGTGTTCCTCTTCGCCGCTCCGGTGACGGCGCTGGCATTCGTGTTCGCACTCCTCATCCCGCACCAGAAGTTGCGCTCGGGTGAGGAACACGCGGCAGCGCGCGCCGAAGCCATCGCGGAATCGATGTCGTAGAGCGGAAGTACTGGGGCGATGACCCGACTGCTTGTCCTGTTCGGTTCCGGCGAAACCACGCCGGCATTTGTCACGCTGCATCGGGAGCTCTTCGCGCGCCACGGCGAACTCACGAGTGCGTCTGCCGTGATGCTCGACACCACCTACGGATTCCAGACGAACGCCGACGAACTCACGGCGCGGTTGCGTGGCTATTTCGCAGACTCCGCTGGAGTCGACGTCGGAGAGGTGCGACTGCGGTCGTCGAATGCCGGGCCCGGTGCAGTTGCGACTGCAGTAGATACCGTTTCGACAGCGCGCTGGGTGTTCGCCGGTCCGGGGTCACCCACTTACACCGCTCGGAATTGGCTGGCCACCGGAATGGAGCGGGCCTTCACGCGAGTGCTGGAGCAGGGCTCGTTGGTCTTCGCATCTGCTGCTGCAATGTCGCTCGGCTCGCATGTGATGCCGGTGTACGAGATCTATCGCGTCGGGCAGGACCCGCATTGGCAGCCGGGCCTCGATGTGATCGGCGCCGCACTTGGTGTGAAGGCAGCGGTCGTCGCCCATTACGACAACACCGAGGGCGGCACCCATGACACCCGTTACTGCTTCGCAGGTGCCGACCGTTTTGCAACGCTCGAGGCGCAACTCCCGGCGGATACCGGTGTAATCGGAGTCGACGAACACACGGCGGTCGTCATCGATCTCGACGAAGAATCCGTGGCGGTGCACGGTCGTGGTGGACTCACGCTGCGTTCACCCGGCGGCATCGCTGAACGCGTCGTACCTGCGGGAGCCGGCATCACGCTTGCTGAACTGCGGCAGGTGTTCGTCGCCGCCGAATCGCGCGCGAACCTGCACGAGGGTGTGACGGCTTCGGTGGCCACCGTCGAGGGACTGCTGGAGGCGCACCGATACGTCGAGGCTGTGAACGCGATCCTCGAACTCGATGCGGACGGCGTCGATCATGCGATCCTCCGTCCGCTCATTGCGCGGATGGGTCGGCTGGCTGCCGGAGACGCAGCAGAGCACGACCTCGTCGGTCGGCTGCTCGCCTTGATCCTCGAGTTGCGCGAATCAGCCCGAAACGAGAAGCGGTGGTCGGATGCCGACAGCATCCGATACCGACTGACGGAACTCGGCATCAGCATCAACGATGGTCCCGACGGCGCGAGTTGGACACGCAGTTGAACGAGTAGGCCCCGTGGGGCTCGAACCCACGACCCACGGATTAAAAGTCCGTTGCTCTAACCAGCTGAGCTAGGGGCCCGCGCGACGCGCAAGCATACCGAGCGCTAGCCCAGCCACTTGCCGTAGATGAAGACGGTATCGCCTACGCCGAAACCACCGTCCCAGAGTGCATCGACATCGGCGTGCAACATACGCACACAACCGTGCGATGCCGGATACCACTTCACAAGGTCATCCGTGGACGAGCCGTGCAGGGCCATGCCATCATGGAAGAAGAACGGTCGATACATCTTTCCGTCCGGATAGATGGTGCTCTGCCACCACCGATTCACAACCCAGCCAACCGTGTGCCTGCCCAATACTGTCGGGAATGCCGCCATACCGGTTGAGACCGGCAGGATGCGCACGATCGTCGGCTGCATGGTCGCAGTGGTAATCGTGATCGTCTCGCCGGTTACCGGATCGATGGCCGGTGTGTCTGTGTAGACGAAGTCGTTGTCGATCCAGACTGCAGATTGGCACTGCAGATTGATGTTGAGGCCGAGGCGCATCCGTTTCGGAGTCTGCAGCGCGGTCGTCGTCTTGATCGCCGAACGCTCCGCAACGACCGGCCATGACCGCAGCACTGCGCGGCCGGTGAGTTCACGCCAGATGCAGGTGGCGCGTCCGGTGTCCTTGTCCCAGATTCCGTCGACGGCCCCGACGGGGAGTCCGAGGTCTGCGAGTGCTTGTTCGATGAGCATTGCATCGAGCGGGAGTGTGGCGGCGGCGGGAACCGGTTGCAGGAGCAGCACAACTGCGGCGATGACACCGATAACCCTGCGCATGGGAACCCCTGATGCCAGACAACCACTGTCATGCTCGCTTGTCACGCGAACGATGGGAATCCAAGCAAGTTCACAATCCGCGCAACGGTAGGCTGTTTCCATTGAGGGAGGACGCATGCAGGAACAGCGGTTGTTGACCGCGCGCGTGCTGCATCGCTGGTCCTTCGGCCCGCGCCCCGGCCAATATGCGAACACACTCACGACGGGTGCGGCTGCAGCAGCGCAACTCATCCTCTCGACCAACCCCGTGAACGCCGAATTGGACGTCGCACGTACGCCGGTGCCAGTGTTCGAACGGGTCAACAAGTTCACCGCGACGGACAGGCAAGCAGCGATCCTCCGACGCTCGGAGCAGCAACACCAGATGACGGTGTGGTGGCTCGACCGGATGGTCACGACGCAGCAGCCGCTCGTGGAGCGGATGGTGTGGTTCTGGCATGGGCATTGGGCGACATCCATCAACAAGGTGCAGGACCCGCGCCTGATGTTGAAGCAGAACGACACCTTCCGTGCGACCGCTCTCGGCGACTTCATTGCGCAGACAAAGCTGTTGCTACGCGACCCGGCGATGCTCGTCTGGCTCGACGGCACGGGGAACCGCAAGGGGCACCCGAACGAGAATCTCGGCCGAGAATTGCTCGAACTGTTCACGATGGGTGTTGGGAATTATCTCGAACTCGACGTCCGCGAGGCAGCTCGCGCATTGACCGGCTGGAAGATCGACCTCGACGATGTGACGTCGTCCTTCAATGCGGCGCAGTTCGACAACACATCGAAGACGGTGTTCAACACCACCCGGAACTTCGACGTGGACTCGCTGACAGACCATGTCATGCAGCAGCCGGCAACCGCCGAGTTCCTTGTGCGTCGTTTGTGGTTGCGGCACATGAGTGAAACGGCGCCCGCGGATGCGCAGATGCGCGCCCTGGTGAACAGCATGGCTGGCACGTTCAACATGCAGTTGTTGGTCGCCACGATGGTGAACCAGACGGCAACCGAGCTCGGAGACCGCCCGCTCGCCAAGGCTCCGGTGCCGTGGCTTGTCGGTGTGCTCCGCTCGCTGGAGCTGACCATCGGTGGCTTCGACCTGCTCGAGCAGAAGCGGGTCATCCGTCATCTCTATTCGATGGGCCAGGTGCCGTTCGTGCCGCCAAGCGTCGCAGGCTGGCCAAGTGGAGGAGCATGGTTCACCTCGACGGCGGCGCAGTCCCGGCTCGAGTTGTCCCAGCGACTGCTCCGGCATGCGAAGTTGGCCTGGTTGGCCCGTGTAAAACCGGCTGCGCGGCCCACTGCGCTGGCGGATCATCTGGGCGTGCCTGTGTGGACCCGCAAGACGGCCGACATCCTGTCCTCGAAGCGCAACTCAGCAGCCGACGCGTACATCCTCGCCATCAATGCGCCCGAGTACTTGGTGGGGGTGTGACATGCATCGTGATGACATGGACGGGCTGACTCGTCGAGGCTTCCTCAAAGCATCGTGTGGTGTCGGGGCAACCGCGTTTCTCAGCGGTGTGAACATGCTGACCATGGAAGAAGTTGCGCAGGCGGCCGTCCGCAATCCGCTGCCGGCAGGCACGGGCATTCTCGTCCTTGTCACGCTCTACGGTGGCAACGACGGTTTGAACACCCTCGTCCCGTACGCAGATCCGGCCTATGCGTCGGCCCGTTCGGAACTCGCATTCGCAGCGAGTGATGTCATCACGCTCGACGATTCACTCGGACTGAATCCCGGCATGACCGGCTTCAAGTCGCTGTGGGACGCGGGGAAGCTCGCAATCGTGCGCGGCGTCGGCTATCCGGACTCGGATCATTCACACTTCCGCTCGATGGACATCTGGCAGACGGCGAGCCCGGTGAGTCCAGTGGGATCGGGATGGCTCGGTCGTTGGATGGATGCCACGAATGCGGATCCCATCACCGCGATGAATATCGGGACCACGATGCCGCCGCTGCTGGTTGGAAACCGACGTGCCGGCTCGACACTGCCTGTCACCGGCTTGCGACTGCCGTCCGGCAACCTCCGCCAACAGGTGCGCAAGTTCGGCGCAAATGCGCAGGAGTACTCGCCCCTGCAGCAGGTTGCAGCACAGGCGGTCGACGATTGGTTCGACGCCGCCTCGACGACTGCCGATGCACTTCGCGCGAGCCTGCCGACGACCAATGATCCGGCCGACGCCGCGGCAGGTGCCACTGGAACCGGTGGCGAGGGGCAACTTGCGAACCAGCTCGACGTTGTCGCGCGGCTCATCAATGCAAGCGTCCCGACACGCGTGTACTCGGTGTCACTCGGTGGATTCGACACGCACTCGAACGAAAAGGGTGCGCAGACGACCTTGCTGAAGCAGGTCTCGCAATCGATCACGAACTTCATGAAACAGATCGGCGCCACGCAGCGCGCGAACGACGTGACGGTATTCGTATACAGCGAGTTCGGCCGTCGAGTCGCAGCGAATCTGAGCCAGGGCACGGATCACGGCACCGCCGGCCCCGCCTTCATCATCGGCAACGCAGTGAAGGGCGGCTTCTACGGTGCGCAGCCGTCGCTAACAAACCTCTGGAACGGGGACCTGGAGGTCAACACGGACTTCCGGGACATCTACGCATCCCTCCTCGAGCGGAGTCTCGGCGCGGATCCCGAAGCGGTGCTCGGCCCGTGGCGCGGACGCCTGCAATACGCCTGAGCGGAGCGCCGGTTTTCGCCGCCGCAACGAAGCGCGTACCCTTCTCCCACGACCTAGGCAACGGAGCCGCCTGGGTCGCTCGCGTTTTCGGAGGTGCACTGTGGCTGACGTCATTCTCGTCACACGCGCCATGACGCTGTCCGCAGACGTCCTGCCCGGCCTCACGCTGCTCTCGCACAGGGTCAAAGTGGTCCAACCGGACCTCGGTCAACTGATGCATGCACAGGCGTCGGACATTCTGTTCATCGACGGTCGCCGCGACCTCGCTGCCGCGCGCTCCTTCTGTCGACTCGTCCGCACCAGTGGCATCGACAACTCGATGCTGCTCATCACCACCGAGGGGGGACTCGCCGCGGTCGCCGCCGATTGGGGCCTTGACGACGTCCTCGTCGACACCGCTGGTCCGGCTGAGATCGATGCGCGCATCCGGCTTGCCATCGGTCGCTTCGCGGCAATGGCGGTCTCGAGCGGAGAACAACCGTCCGATGAGATCCGCCATGGCGAACTCGTCATCGATGAAGCCACCTACACCGCGAAGTTGCACGGACGCACGCTCGACCTCACCTTCAAAGAATTCGAACTCCTGAAGTATCTGGCCGGACATCCGGGACGGGTTTTCTCTCGCGCACAACTGCTGCAGGAGGTGTGGGGCTACGACTACTTCGGCGGCACCCGCACCGTCGATGTGCACGTGCGACGTCTGCGCGCGAAGCTCGGCGATGCCGAAGGATTGATCGGTACCGTGCGAAACGTCGGCTATCGGTTCGAGACGGAGAAGACCAGGACCGGATTGCCGGCTCAGGTCTGAGGCTCGTCCCCGGTCAACGTGCGTGACGCCGACCGCAGCCGGTCGGCGAAGTCACCAGCAAGTGCGTAGAACGAATCCAGTGCCGCTTGATCGAACGGCTTCGATCCTTCTTCGCTGACGTAGAGCGCAGCAAGAACCCGTCCGTAGATTTGGTACACGAGGAATGCGCGGCGCTTGACGCCGTCGACACTCATTGTGGTGTGCACGATCAGTCGGGAATCGGCGTCGACGAGCGGTGTCTTCACAGGTCCGGGCGCCGAATGAA
This sequence comes from uncultured bacterium, assembly GCA_963978265.1. Taxonomy (GTDB): domain Bacteria; phylum Actinomycetota; class Actinomycetes; order S36-B12; family UBA5976; genus JAKALQ01. The sequence goes on from CAXBQV010000015.1 coordinate 23,806, forward strand.
AGCCGAATGACAGTTCGTGGCCGTCTTTCGATGTGAACGGCTTGTTGGTCGGGCACGACTTGCGTGCTGCGATCGCCTCGGCCAGCGCCTGCTGTGCCGCCGCCTTGTTCTGGTAGACGACGACTTCGCTGGACAGTCCGACGAAGTTGCCGTTCGCATCGTATGCGGCCTTCTGCAGTCGGGACACGCGAAGCATTTCGCTCGGATATGTGCCGT
>CAXBQV010000016.1:0-23949 GCA_963978265.1 uncultured bacterium
CCAACTGCATGCTGCCACTGAACAACTCGCGTCCGGCAATCTCTCCGCAAGAGTCGCCGCCATCGACGGTGGAGCGCCCGAGCTGCGTGCACTCGAGACAGCGTTCAACACGATGGCGTCGCGCTTGCAGACCCTCGTCGAATCGCAACAGGCGTTCGCATCGGACGCGTCGCACCAGTTGCGGACTCCGCTGACCGCGCTACGCCTGCGACTCGAGAACACTGCGGCAGTGCTTGACGATCCACATGCAACCGCCGAATCCATCGATGACGCCGTCAACGAGGTCCAGCGACTGCAGCTGTTGGTCGACGGACTCCTCGCACTCGCTCGACTCGAAGGCGCTGCAACCGCCCGCGCTTCGATCGATGTGGACGCCGTCATTGCCGAACGCGTCGAGCTGTGGACGCCATTGGCAATCGAGCGCGATGTCACCCTTGAAACCTCAGTCACCCACGGTCTTCGGGTCGAAGCGGTTCCGAACGCCCTTGAACAGATCCTCGATTCGTACTTGGACAATGCGCTTGAAGTCGCACCGACCGGCAGCACGGTGACCCTGTTGACCGTGGTGCACGAATCGAGCGTTGAGTTCCACGTCGTCGATGAAGGGCGGGGACTCGTGGAGCCCGAACGACATCGCGCGTTCGATCGATTCTGGCGCGGGCACGCCGACGGGAATGGCACCGGCCTCGGTCTTGCGATCGCAGCGCGTCTCGCCCAAGTGAGCGGCGGTACCGTCAGGCTGGATGCGAATGTCCCCAGCGGCATCGACGCCGTGGTGGTTCTCGAGCGTTCAGGCCACTGAGGTCTGGGCGTTCGCCGGCGGGTCCGGAAGCTTGCACATCCGCTCGATCCACAGCGCGATCACAACGAGCAGCACCGACAAGACAGTCGTCGCTCCGCAAAGGCCGACGCGCCACTGCACATCGCCGGTGCCCCAGTGCCGGAGCAACAACAGTCCCATACCGGCGTAGAGCCCGGACAACATCGCGCCCGCACGGCTGGCGGCGAATGCAAGTGCAACGGTTCGCGCCGCAGTCATCGAATCGAGCGGCGGATCCTGCATCACAAACGGAGTTCCGGGCGAACGCTTGTCATGCCGTGCGCGAGCCAAGTGCATCAGGCGACGTCGCACAGTCATCGCCCACATGAACAACGTTGCATCGATGATCGCAACGGCCGATGGCGTCCAGAGACTGATCGGCACGATTCGTCCGGTGCTCACGAGATAGACGCGTGCTACCGTCGCACCGACGAGCAGCGACATCGTGGCGAGCAGCAGCAGGTTGCGTTTACGGGTCGGTTTCATCACGTGCCCTGCAATTCAGAAACCGGCTCGATTCCAGTGCTATCGACGTGGTGCAGCAACTTCATGACATTGCCGTGGTTCGGGATTTCGATCTGCGGATCGATGTCGGCAAGACACACGAGCACAAACGCCCGTTCGTGTGCCCGCGGATGCGGCAGGGTGAGTGCAGGGTCGTCCAGCAGAACGCCTTCGTAATCGATGATGTCGACATCCAGCGTCCGCGGGCCCCAATGTTCGTCTCGGATTCGACTTGCCGACTGCTCGCATTCCTGCGCGAATGCAAGCACTTCAATCGGGGACAGCGCGGTGTTGGCGCGGACCGCAGCATTGAGGAACTCGGGTTGGTCCGCGTAACCCCATGGTGGAGTGCGGAATACACGGGAGGCTTCGATGTCGGTGAACCCATCGGCCATCGCATCCACCACTGACTGCAGTGCGGCCTGACGATCTCCCAGGTTGGAGCCGATACTGAGCAGAACCTTGGGCACGACTTACTTCCTGCGCGTCACAGTGACGGTCACATCTGCGAAATCAACGGGAATCGGTGCATGCGGCTTGTGGACCGTGACCGTCACCGCGAGCACTCGATCGATTATGAGGACATCGGCTGCAATTCGATTCGCAAGCGTCTCGATCAGTTGCATCGGATCTCCGACGATCAACGCGTGCACCCGCTTTGCGACATCGCTGTAGTCGACGGTGAGCGTGAGGTCGTCGAACTTGGCCGATTCGGCAGTGTTGACCTCGAGCACGAGATCGACACTGAATTCCTGGCCGGTTTGCCGTTCTGACTCGAGCACACCATGGTGTCCGAAACCACGGATGCCGAACAGCGAAATCGTGTCGCTCATATCCCCCTCCACGCTGCAGCGACGCGCACCGCGTCCGCGGATGCACGGACATCGTGCACGCGTACTGCCCAGGCACCGTGATGCGCAGCGATCGCAGTAATCGCATCCGTTGCCGCATCCCGGGCGAACACTGCGCGGGGCGTTCCGTCCGGATCGGCAAGCAGTTCGCCGAGGAATCGTTTGCGCGATGCGCCGATGAGGAGTGGCCGACCGAGCAACTTCAACGTTTCCAGGCCCTGGAGCAGTGCCCAGTTGTGCTCTGCATCCTTTGCAAACCCGAGGCCCGGATCGAGCACGATTCGATGGGGATCGACCTGATGGGCGATTGCGGCATCAACCCGACGCGACAGTTCCGTCGCAACGTCGTGCACGACATCGTCGTACTGTGCAAGCGAGTTCATGACCTGCGAGTGGCCACGCCAGTGCATCAGAATGTACGGAACGTCGAGCGCTGCCATCGTGGGCAGCATGTCTGGTTCACCCTGCCCACCGCTCACATCGTTGACGATGCAGGCACCGGCGCGCACCGCCTCCATCGCCACCGCACCGCGCATGGTGTCGACACTGACGTGATGGCCGTCCGCGGCAAGGGCCTCGATCACCGGTACGACCCGACTCAGTTCCTGGTCGAGGGACACCCGCTCTGCACCGGGCCGCGTCGATTCGCCACCGATATCGAGGATGTCCGCTCCTGCCAGGGCAAGTGCACGGCCCTGGGCGATTGCCGCTTCCGGCGACAGGAACTGTCCGCCATCGGAGAATGAATCAGGAGTGACGTTCACGACGCCCATCACGAGCGTTCGGTCGAGCTGCAACCCGACTGGCAGTCCGCTCGGGTGCTGCATCACATGCGCCCGTTGATGAGCGCCATCGCCTCGGCACGGGTCGCGACGTCACGCAATTGGCCACGGACGGCCGAGGTCACCGTACGGGACCCGGGCTTCTGAACACCGCGCATGGACATGCAAAGGTGTTCGCATTCGATGATCACGATCACGCCGAGCGGTTGAAGCACGTCGGACAGTGCATCGGCAATCTGCGACGTGAGCCGTTCCTGGACCTGCAGTCGACGCGCATACATCTCAACAAGTCGGGCAATCTTGGAGAGCCCGGTCACGCGCCCGGATTCACCGGGGATGTACCCGACGTGGGCGACGCCGTGGAACGGCACCATGTGGTGCTCGCACAGGGAGTAAAGCGGAATGTCCTTCACAACCACGAGTTCGTCGTGTTCGAGTTCGAAGGTCGTCGACAGCACGTCGTGGTGACGTTGACGCATTCCCGAGGTGAATTCACCGTAGGCACGTGCAACGCGCTCAGGTGTATCGCGCAGACCGTCACGATCCGGATCCTCACCGATTGCCAGAAGGAGTTCGCGTACGGCGGCCGTTGCGCGACCGAGATCGAACGGCGGATATTCGTCGGGTTCCTCCGTGGAGATTCGGTTCACGGTCATGCGGAAGCCCCCTGCGCCGGCTTGTAGGAAACCGGCTGACGATCCGAGGGCTGGCGACGCTCGGAACCGGTCCATGGGCCACGGGGTTCACGCTTCTGGATCGGCTCGAAGATCCGCGCGATCTCGTCCTTCTGCAACGTTTCCTTTTCCAACAGCGCGAGCACCAGTGAGTCGAGCACATCGCGGTTGGCAACGAGTGCCTCATATGCCTCATGGTGCGCGGCATCGATGAGTGTCCGCACTTCCTCATCGATCATCGCAGCTACCGCTTCGCTGTACTCCTTTGTGTGGCCGAGGTCGCGACCGAGGAAGATGTCGCCGTTGCTCTGCCCGTAGAACACGGCACCGAGTCGCTCGGTCATGCCGTACTGCATCACCATGGCACGGGCAACCTGGGTGGCCTTCTCGATGTCGTTGTGTGCACCGGTGGTGGGATCGTGGAACACGAGTTCTTCGGCGGCGCGACCACCGAGCATGTATGCCAGTTGGCCGAGCATCTCGCTGCGCGCCTTGGAGTACTTGTCCTGCTCCGGCATCACCATCGTGTAACCGAGCGCTCGCCCTCGCGGCAGGATCGTGATCTTCTGCACTGGATCGACATTCGGCATCGCCGCAGCCACGAGCGCATGTCCGCCCTCGTGATATGCAGTGATGAGTTTCTCGCGCTCGTTCATGACGCGACTGCGCTGCTGTGGACCGGCAATCACGCGGTCGATGGCTTCGTCCAGCGTTGCATTGTCGATATGCGTATGCCCCTGGCGAGCGGTGAGTAACGCAGCTTCATTCAACACATTCGCCAGATCCGCACCCGTGAAGCCGGGTGTGCGGCGCGCGACCCCTTCGAGGTCGACATCCGCTGCCAGAGGCTTGCCCTTCGAATGTACCGTGAGAATCTGGTGGCGACCCTTGAGATCCGGAGCGGTTACCTGCACCTGTCGGTCGAATCGGCCCGGTCGCAACAACGCCGGGTCGAGAATGTCGGGGCGGTTGGTCGCCGCGATGAGAATGACGCCGCCAGTGACGTCGAACCCGTCCATCTCGACGAGCATCTGATTCAGTGTTTGTTCGCGCTCATCATGACCTCCACCGAGCCCTGCACCGCGATGACGACCGACAGCATCGATTTCGTCGATGAAGATGATCGCCGGCGCATTCTGCTTCGCCTGCTCGAAGAGATCGCGCACACGTGATGCGCCGACACCGACGAACATCTCGACGAAGTCCGAGCCCGAGATCGAGAAGAACGGCACACCGGCTTCACCAGCCACGGCACGTGCAAGCAAGGTCTTGCCGGTTCCGGGTGGGCCGTAGAGGAGCACGCCCTTCGGAATCTTCGCGCCGACCGCTTGGAACTTGGCCGGTTCCTGCAGGAACTCCTTGATCTCCTGCAGTTCCTCCACCGCTTCGTCAACACCTGCGACGTCGGCAAACGTGGTCTTCGGCATGTCCTTGTTCACGGTCTTCGCGCGCGCCTTGGCGAACTGCATGGCGCGGCCGCCACCTTGCGCCTGATTCATGAAGAAGAAGAGAAGCCCGAGGATGAGCAACGTCGGCAGGAATGTCATGAGCATGGTTACGAGCAAGCTGTCCTGCGGAACCTCGACGTTGTAGCCGTCGGCAATCGCTCCGCTGTCGGCCTTCTCCTGCAGCAACTCGACCAGCGGAAGGCCCTGGTCCTGGAGGAACTCCGCGCGCTGCTTGGTGCCGTCCGTCAGGGTCAGGGTGATGCTCTGATCCGGATCGACGATCACCGCCTGCTTCACCTTGCCGGCGTTGATTGCCGCGTACGCCTCACTGGTGGTGATGGCCGTCGGGCCACTCATGCCGGCGATGACGTTCGTGGCGAGCAGCACGAGCAGGGCGGACATGGTGATCCAGAAGACCGGCCCGCGGAAGATTCGTTTCGTGTTCATCGCCGACAAATCTACCCGTCGGCGGGTTGCCCGGCATCTGGGCTTTGTTCGGCCGGTTTCAGGAGTAGATGTGAGGTGAGAGGACCGCGATCTCCCGCAGGTTGCGGTACTTCTCCGCATAATCCAGGCCGTAGCCCACGACGAATTCGCTCGGGATGTCGAAACCCACGTAGCGAGGGTCCACCTTCACCTTGGCGGCGTCGGGCTTCCGCAACAGCGTGAGCACCTCCACCGAGGCGGCTCCACGCGACCGCAGGTTCCCAAGCAACCAGGAGAGCGTGAGGCCGCTGTCGAGAATATCCTCGACGACGAGCACGTTGCGACCCGTGATGTCCGCATCGAGATCCTTCAGGATGCGCACCACACCGCTGCTCTTTGTGCCACTGCCGTAGGACGACACTGCCATGTACTCCGTGCCGACGTGCCGGTTGAGCGCACGGCTGAAATCGGAGAGCAGGACAGTTGCGCCTTTGAGTACGCCAACGAGTAGGAGATCCGTGCCTTCGTAGTCCCGTTCGACGTCGCGAGCAAGTTCCTCGATGCGTCGCAACAATGTCGCTTCATCGAAAAGCACCTTCGAAAAATCACCGGCGTAATCTGCTGCGCGCATTGCTGTCCTTCCCGCGGGTGCTCATTGTGTCGGTTCGAAGATGATCGCGCCAACCGAACGGTCCTTGCTCGCCTGCACCATCCCGGGCAACCTGACTGGACCGGTCGTACGCGGTTCCATCGCAAGATGTTCGACGGCGTCGATGTGATCCTTGGTGAGACCGTTCGGCGGTGTCCCATGCGCGAGGATCGCACGTCGGATTACCCGAGTTCGAAGCGCACGTGGAAGTTGCTTCAACTCGTCGATCAACAAACGTTCGTGTTGTTCGTGCCACGTGAGAGCCATAGCGTCGAGTGCGTCGGTGTCATCGCGGAACAATGCTGCGCTGCGTACAAGTTGCTCCGCAACGTGCCCACCCAGTTCACGTTCGAGCACCGGCAGCACGTCATGGCGAACCTTCACCCGGGCGAACCGGCGATCCACGTTGTGCGGATCCTCAAACGGCACGAGGCCGTAGTGCGCGAGCGACGCACGGACGGTGTCACGATCGAGCTCCAGCAGTGGACGTTCCCAGACGCCGTCGTACATCCGCATGCCCGCAAGCGAGCGCGGGCCCGAACCTCGCAGGAGCCCGAGCAGAACGGTTTCCGCCTGATCGTCCGACGTGTGCGCAAGCCAGATAGCCGCGGCATCGATCTCTTCCGCAGCGTTGAGCAACGCAATTCGACGCGCTAAGCGAGCGGCGTTCTCGAGACCACCAAGGTCCTCGTTCACATGGACATGCACCTCGAACACCGGGTCGAGGCCGAGCGACCTGCACGTTTCGGCAGTGCTCGCCGCAACCGTCGCAGAGCCTTCCTGCAGCATGTGGTCGATTACGACGGCGCCGAATTGCAGTCCGGATTCGGTATCCGCTGCCGCTGCGGCTGCCAGCGCGAGCGAATCCGCACCACCTGATACGCCGATGAGGATCCGGTCGCCCGGCTGATGCAGCCGACCGGTTGCAGACACGGCCCGGCGGACTTCGAAAACGGGGTCGTGCACCATGCCCCGATCGTAGAGAATGAGGGCAACACCACGGAGGCTCCGGATGCATCTCGCGCTATTCCTACTGGCAATGGCAGCGCTTGCCTACTCACTGTTCCGATTCGGGAAGGCCATCAAGCGGCTGCTCGGCGTGATTCGGCTTGGTCAGAAGGACACCACCCGCTCGGACAATCGGGGCCGTCGCTGGAAGCACATGGCCGTCGAGACGCTCGGCCACACTCGCCTGCTGCAGTTGAACCACGTCGGCATCGCGCACTGGTTCGTGTTCGTCGGATTCGGTGCACTGTTCTTCACGCTCGTGACCGCATTCGGACAGGTGTACAACCCGGAGTTCTCACTCCCGATGCTTGGCGGCTGGGGTCCCTACCATCTTGTCACCGAAGTCATCGACGTGCTCACGTTCTTCGGCATCGTCTTCCTCATCGCTCTGCGACTGACGAAGCGCCCGTCCAGATACGGACGCACATCACGGTTCTTCGGGTCCACCATGTGGCAGGCGTATTACGTCGAGGCAACGATCCTCGTCATCACGTTGTGCGTGATCACACTTCGCGGACTCGAGGGTGCGCTCGCAGGGGTGACCGAGTACTCCTACGAACATCTGTTCTCCTATCCGCTGGTGGTCGCGTTCAAGGGCCTCGATCCCGACGTGCTCGGTTGGCTGATCACGCTCGTTGCCCTGATCAAGATCGCAGCGTCACTCGCTTGGTTCCTCGTCATCTCAGCGCAACCGACCATGGGTATCGCGTGGCATCGTTTTACGTCGTTCTTCAACATCTGGTTCAAGCGCAACAGCGACGGTCGCCCGGCACTCGGCGCACTGCAGCCGATTCGCACGAATGGGGTACTGGTCGATTTCGAGGATCCTGCTGACGATGCCACCTTCGGCGTCGGCGCGATCGAGGAATTCACGTGGAAGGACCTGCTCGACGTCACGACCTGCACCGAGTGTGGTCGTTGTCAGTCGCAATGCCCCGCATGGAACACGGAGAAGCCGCTGTCGCCGAAGCTCATGATCACGTCACTCCGTAACCATGCGTGGGCCAAGGCTCCGTACCTGCAAACCCCGGAAGCGGATCGCAAGAACCTGCCGGCCGAGGTACAGGCGGAAGCCGCGAAGTCGCTCGTCGGCGACGTCATCGATCCCGATGCCCTTTGGGCATGTACGACGTGTGGTGCCTGTGTGCAGCAGTGTCCTGTCGACATCGAGCACATTGACCACTTCGTCGACATGCGGCGTCAACAGGTGATGGTCGATACTGCATTCCCTGCCGAACTCAACGGCCTGTTCAAGAACATCGAGACCAAGGGCAATCCGTGGGGACTCAACAGTTCCGATCGCAACGGCTGGATCAAGGAGATGTCATTCCCTGTGCGTGTATTCGGCGCTGCAGGCGAAGACAGGCTTCCCGACGACGTCGAGTGGCTGTTCTGGGTCGGTTGCGCTGGTGCGTTCGAGGACAAGGCAAAGAAGACCACCAAAGCTGTCGCCGAACTCCTGCACCTGGCGGGTGTCGAGTTCATGGTGCTCGGCGACGGTGAAACCTGCACTGGTGACAGTGCTCGCCGCGCGGGCAACGAGTTTCTCTACCAGATGCAGGCGCAGGCGAATATCGAAGTCTTGAACGAAATCGGTGCGAAGAAGATCATCACCACCTGCCCGCACTGCATGAATGCCATCGGTCGTGATTACCCGCAACTCGGTGGCAACTACGAAGTCGTGCATCACTCGCAGGTGCTCACCGCGCTCGTCAAGGCGGGTGCGATCACCCCGCTCGCCCCGATCGACGAAACCATCACGTACCACGATCCGTGCTACCTCGGACGGCACAACCAGGTTTTCCTGCCGCCACGGGATCTGCTCGCTGCACTCCCGGGCGCGAACATCCAGGAGATGGAGCGCAACAAGGAATCCTCGTTCTGCTGCGGCGCCGGTGGCGCACGTATGTGGATGGAAGAGAAGATCGGTACACGTATCAACGAAGAACGTGCACGTCAGGCACTCGCCACCGGCGCTACTCGCGTCACGGTTGCCTGTCCGTTCTGCAACATCATGCTGAGCGACGCCATGACGTCGAAAGCGGTTGGCGCCGGCGACGATGTGAAGGTCACCGAGCTCTCGGTGCTGCTACTGGAGTCCGTCAAGCAACGCTAGTTCTGCTGCGGTCAGTGACACCGGCTGCATGAGCTCGGCAAGTTGTTGTGGCGTTCGCGCACTCGCGAGCGGTGCGATCACTCCGGGCTGCCGACGCAACCACTCGAGTGCGACCGCGCTATGGCTGACGCCGTGCGCAGACGCAATTTCCCCCACGGTACGAAGCGTGTTCCATCCGAGTTCCGTGTCGTAGTCAGCAAGCACGCCGCCAGCGCGGGCACTTTCCACGGTAATGCCCTGCCGGTACTTGCCGGAGAGGAAGCCACGAGCAAGGCCGTAGAACGGGAAACAGGCGATGCCGCTCTCGATGCAAACTTGCTGTAGCCCGGACTCGTAGTCACTTCGAACCATCAGGTTGTAGTGCGTTTGCAAACCGACGTACGCGGGTACGTTCAACTGCTCCGCCACGCGCAGGGCCTCAGCAAGACGCGGTGCGCTGTACTGAGAGGCCACGATGTAGCGCACCTTCCCCGCAGCAACCAACTCCGCAAAGGTGCTGAGTGTCTCCTCGAGTGGGACGGAGCGGTCATCCTCATGTGCGTAATAGAGATCGACATAGTCCGTTTGCAGGCGACGCAGCGAATCGTCGAGTGCGACACGGATGTTCGAACGACTCAAGCCACGGCGTGTCGAAAGCTTGGCAACCTTCGTTGCCAGCACGATGCGTGAACGGTTGTTGCGAGCGTGCATCCACTCCCCGATGATGCGTTCACTCTCACCACCGATATTCCCCGGTTTCCATTCGCTGTACACATCAGCGGTATCGATGAAATTGCCCCCCGCTTGGACGTATGCGTCGAGTACAGCGAAGGATTCATCGCGATCGGACGTCCATCCGAACGTATTGCCGCCCAGATAGAGCGAATGCACATCAAGGTCCGTCTTGGGAAGACGGATCATCAATCAACCTGTGTGATGTGGAAGTTGAGGTAGGACTTCGACGGCGTCGGGCCCCGCTGGCCCTGATACCGCGATCCGTAGATCGAGGATCCATACGGATGCTCCGCCGGCGATGTGAGTTTGAAGAAGCAGAGTTGACCGATCTTCATGCCCGGCCACAGCATGATGGGGAGTGTTGAAACGTTCGACAGTTCGAGCGTCACGTGCCCAGAGAATCCCGGATCGACGAACCCCGCAGTTGCGTGCGTCAGCAGGCCGAGTCTGCCGAGCGACGACTTGCCTTCGACGCGAGCTGCGATGTCATCGGGCAACGACACGACTTCGTAGGTGCTGCCAAGAGCGAATTCGCCCGGATGCAGCACGAATGCCTCATCCGGACGGACCTCTACAGCACGCGTGAGTTCCGTCTGCTCCTGCCGAGGGTCGATGAACGGGTATCGGTGGTTCTCGAAGGTACGGAAGAAGCGATCGAGACGCACATCGATGGACGACGGCTGGATCATCAACGGGTCGAAGGGTTCGAGCTTGACGCGGCCGAGTTCGATCTCGGCCTTGATGTCGCGGTCTGAAAGCAGCACGTGAGCAGCGTAGTAGGGGCAGCGCAAGTGATGCCGCTGCCACTCAGGGTCTGCGAATCACCTTGTGCTGGGCAGCCTGTGCCAGCGGTCGTACCACCAGCAGATCGATATTCACGTGCGATGGACGGGTGGCAACCCACACGATCGTGTCCGCGACGTCGTCGGCAGTCAGTGGCTGCTCGACGCCTTCGTACACCTTTGCCGCCTTGGTTGCGTCACCCGCATTGCGCACCAATGCGAACTCCTCGGTCTTCACCATCCCGGGTGCGATGACGCTGACGCGAATCGGTTCGCCGGCCAGTTCCAGCCGCAGGGTGCCGGCGAACGCATGCTCTGCGTGCTTGGCGGCGGTGTAGCTTCCACCAGTCTCGTAGACGGTGAAACCGGCGGTGGATCCGGTGACCACGATGTGGCCGTCACCACTGGCGCGGAGGTTCTCGATCAAGGCCCGCACGGTGCGTACGGTTCCGATCACATTGACGTCGTAGGTCTTTCGCCATGACTCGAGGTCGGCTTCGGTCACGGCCTTTGCGTCGAATGCGCCTCCGGCATTCGCGACAAGCAGGTGCACTGCCCTGCCGGCCAACCGTTCGACGAGCGCATCCACGCTTGTATCAGAGGTGACATCGAGTTCAACGGCCGTGATACGCGGATTCGAGTTCGCGAGGTCGTGCAACCGGTCCGTCCGTCGGGCGGCGGCGATGACATCCCATCCGGCATCGGCCAGTTGGCGAGCAGATGCAGCGCCGATACCGCTACTGGCTCCGGTGACGATGGCGAGTCGGTTCATGCCGTAATCATGGCATTGAGGCGTGCCGATTGGCAGCCATCGTGGTGTGACTACGCTTGTCGACCATGAACCGGTCCACGACAGACGCGATGGTGCACGAAGACGCTATAGCGGTACACGCCCGAACACATCCTCGAACACTGCAGCGGATGATCGCTCTGCTGCTATCGGCGATGGCACTTGTGGGTTGTACCTCGTCGTCATCGACCGAGCAGTCGACGCTGACGTCCTGGACGCGAGAAGCCGGCCTCGCCTCAGTCGTACAGGGCATCGCGCAATCGGTCTCCGCAACTGCCGATGACCTGAAGGGGCTCACCTCCTCAACCGAGGACATCCTCAAGATGGCGAACGCGCTGCGTGAAAGCGGCGCTTCGCTCGCAACCCAGGCAGAGGCGCTCGCAGCCGAACCCGCCTCATCGGATTCCGCCTATGAACAGCAACGTGCGGCGCTTATCGAAGCGATGCGCACGTACGCAGCGACAACCGCGAAGCTCGTGGGTCCGGACCTGCAGGCGATCACCGACTCGATCAAGGCATTGACTGAGATCTCGACGTCACTGACAGCGTTCAACACCTACGTACAGGAGCACGGGGACGACCCGGTCACTGCTGCCTAGGTCCTGCTATTGCGGATTCTTCGCGTCTGGATCCCACACTTTCAGACCGGGCCGCGCCCGATTTGAGGGGAAGGCGGTTCGCCTGTCACCCTTCCGCCATGCGTATTGCGAATGACATCACGGCCCTCGTGGGCAACACCCCGCTCGTGCGGATCAACCGCATCACCGACGGCGCTCAGGCGACCGTCGTCGCGAAGCTCGAGTTCTTCAACCCCGCACACAGTGTGAAGGACCGGATCGGCGTCGCGATGATCGATGCTGCGCAGCAGGCCGGTCTCATCGGCCCGGATACCGTCATCGTCGAACCCACGTCGGGGAACACCGGTATCGCGCTTGCGATGGTCGCCGCTGCCCGCGGCATCAAGATCACGCTCGTCATGCCCGAAACGATGAGCAAGGAACGCCGTGCACTCCTCCGTGGCTACGGTGCCGAACTCATTCTCACGCCTGGCCCGGACGGCATGGGTGGCGCAATCGCCAAAGCGACGGAACTCGCCGAAACGAATCCCAACTACTTCATGCCCCAGCAGTTCAAGAATCTCGCGAACCCCGAGATCCATCGCAAGACGACAGCTGAAGAGATCTGGAACGACACCGACGGCAAGGTGGACATCGTGATCGCCGGCGTCGGCACCGGCGGCACCATCACCGGCGTCGGGCAGGCACTGAAAGCGAAAAACCCGAATCTGCGCGTGATCGCGGTGGAACCGAAGGCGTCCGCCGTGCTCTCGGGACAGCCGAAAGGACCACACCCGCTGCAGGGCATCGGTGCAGGTTTCGTCCCCGACATTCTCGACACGAAGGTCTACGACGAAATCGTCCCCGTTGACGCCGACGATGCATTCAAGACGGCACGGCGCGCTGCAACCGAGGAAGGTCTCCTCGTCGGCATTTCGTCCGGTGCCGCACTCTGGGCTGCTGCCGAAGTCGCAAAGCGTCCGGAGAACGCCGGCAAGTTGATCGTCGTCATCATCCCGTCATTCGGCGAGCGCTATCTCTCCACCGCACTGTTCGCAGGACTGACGGACTAATGGCAGAAACCCTGCTGCAGCACGTCCGCCACGATGTGCGTTGTGTCCTGGATCGCGATCCAGCTGCGCGCAGCGCACTCGAGGTGGTCCTGCTGTATCCGGGGTTGCACGCGTTGTGGGCACATCGGGTTGCACACGCACTGTACGAGCGGAAGCTCTACTTCATTGCGCGTCTCATCTCGCAGGTCACCCGGTTCTGGACGCAGATCGAGATCCATCCCGGTGCACAGATCGGCACTGGTGTGTTCATCGATCACGGCAGCGGTGTCGTCATCGGTGAGACTGCGATCGTCGGCAATGACGTCACCATCTACCAGGGCGTCACGCTTGGCGGCACTGCGCTGGAGCAGGTGAAGCGTCATCCCACGATCGGTGACCGGGTCATCATCGGTTCGGGTGCGAAAGTGCTCGGCAACATCACCATCGGAAGCGACACCCGCATCGGCGCGAACGCCGTCGTCACCAAGTCCGTGAAGGACCACTCGGTCGTCGTGGGTGTGCCCGGTCAGGTCATCCGCATCGGAAACCAGGACATCTCCGAGCGCGGCAGCGGTGGTTCCGTGCCGGATCCCGTCGGTCAAGCGGTACACGAACTGCTTGCACGGGTTGGAGGCCTCGAGAAGCACGTCCTCGGGTTGCAGTCATCGCACCACATTCATGCGGAGAGCGACGGCGTGGATTGGTCGATCGAGGAAGACGTCGACTTCGTCATCTAGTCGACGCGCTTCGCAATCCGTGAACCGGCAAGGATGCCCACTCCCAGCACTGCCGGCACCAGCATCGCCCATCGCAACGAAACCGCGTCGCCGAGGTAGCCCAGCAGCGGCGGACCAGCAAGGAACGATGCGTACGCGATTCCCGCAACCATCGAAACGGCCTGTGCTGGCGCGATGACCGTCGAATATTCTCGGATCGCGATCGCACCGGCAACGCTCATCATCATCGGGAATACCACCGAGACACCCAGTCCGAGCAGGAACCAACCGAGCATGATCCCGACGACGTCACCGATGAGCAACCCGATCGTGAGTCCGACGGTCGTGAACGACCCGCAGACAAGCAGCACTCGCGCACGACCGAATCGCTGGCTGAGATTGTCGGATGAGAAGCGTCCGATCACCATCGCTGACTGAAACACCACATATGGCAGCGATGCGACGAACGCCGTCACGTTCCATTCCTCACGGAGCAGCAACGCACCCCAGTCGATCGCAGCGCCTTCGCCGATGGTGGCACACATCGCGACCAGTCCGAGCAACCACAAGAGCAAGGGATAGCTGCGCTTCTCACGCTGCTCGGCCGTAGGAGCATGACGATCGGCAGCCGCGGGCAAGAGTGATCTTCCGAAGACGACCGAGGCCACCGTAACGAACACCGACATCGTGATCGCGTGCACAACAAGAGCGACGTTGGCGGCTGCGAACCCCCCACCAATCAGCCCGCCGGCAATGCCGCCCACACTCCAGAGGCCATGCATCCGACCCATGATGAGTCGCCCAGATTCGTGCTCGATTGTCACCGCGTGCGCATTCATGGCCATATCCATGGTGGCTATCGCGAACATGAACACGCATGCGGCCGCAGCGAATGACGTGAAGCCCGGAGCCGACGCCACAACAGGAAACATGATGGCTTCCCCAAGCACCGCAGCCCGCATCACCGGAGAGCTTCCATACGTAGCTGACCATTTGCCCGCGAGCTGTAGGGCACTGATCGCGCCAACCGATCCGGCGAAGAGTGCAAGACCGAGTTGGCCATTTGTGATTTCCAGCCGAGTCTTGATTTCAGGCAGCCTCACTGCCAATGATGCCCATGCAACTGCGTTCAGGAAGAACCACACTGAGGTGCCGAGCGTGGCACGCTTCAGATACGACTGCACGCTGCGAGTGTAACTAGCACTCGACGACGTTGAGAGCGAGGCCGCCGCGAGCGGTCTCCTTGTACTTCACCTTCATGTCCTCGCCGGTCTCACGCATTGTCTTGATCGCGTTGTCGAGGGACACATGATGCTTACCGTCGCCACGCACTGCCATCCGCGCTGCAGTGATCGCCTTGATCGAGGCAATCGCGTTTCGTTCGATGCACGGGATCTGCACCAATCCACCAACCGGATCGCACGTGAGGCCCAGGTTGTGCTCGATGCCGATCTCGGCCGCATTCTCAACCTGTTCCGGTGTTCCGCCCAGGACCTCGGCCAACCCGGCCGCAGCCATCGAGCATGCGGATCCGACTTCGCCCTGACATCCGACCTCTGCACCGGAGATCGATGCATTCTTCTTGAATAGCCAGCCAACGGCGGTCGCTGCGAGGAAGAAACGAACGATGCCATCGTCATTCGCACCGCGCACGAACTTCTCGTAATAGTGCAGCACTGCCGGAATGATGCCTGCTGCGCCATTCGTCGGAGCCGTGACCACGCGACCACCGGCGGCATTCTCCTCATTGACGGCCAGCGCGAACATCGTGACCCACTCCATGGCGTGCAGTGCGTCATTGTGCTCAAAGTCGTTGCGCAATTGATCGTTCAGTTGCTTTGCACGTCTGCGGACTTTCAGACCTCCGGGCAGCTGGCCCTCGGTCTCGATGCCGTGCTGCACACAGTCGCGCATGACCTGCCAGATATGCATGATCTCGGAACGGACTTCATGCTCCGGCCGACGGCTGCATTCATTCGCCATCACCACTTCGGAGATGCTGAGGTTGTGCTTCGCGCAGATTTCGAGCAATTGGCCACCGGTGGTGAATGGGTACGGCACTGGATGCGGATCCTCGACGATTGTCGGACCGCCCTCGCCTTCCTCGACGATGAAGCCGCCGCCAATCGAGTAGAACGTGCGCTCCTGAACCACGTTGCCTTCGGTGTCCAAGGCGCGGAAGAGCATGCCATTTGCATGGAAAGGCAGCGTCCGACGTCGATGCAGCACGATGTCCATATGCAGGTTGAAGTCGATCGGCTGCATGCCGGCGAGCCACAACTGCATGGAGTCGCCAACCTCCTGCTCCAAAGCCTGCACCTCCTCGGGGTCCACGACATCCGGCAGATTCCCCGAGAGCCCGGCGATGACTGCGCGAACGGTGCCGTGACCATGACCTGTGGCACCGAGCGAGCCGAACAACTCGGCACGCACAGCCGCCACATGTGACAGTTGTTCGCTCTCGCGAAGACCCGCAGCGAAATCGTGCGCTGCGCGCATCGGGCCGACGGTGTGCGACGAAGACGGGCCTATTCCGATCTTGAACAGATCGAAGACACTGATCACCGCACACCTCCTTGCCGACAATGTAGGTGACGGCGTCCGTGCCGGTCACCCCGGTTTCACGGGGTGGAACGACTATTCCGCTAGTGGCGCAGATTCTGCTGCGCCCAGGCGAACATCGCAATTGCGCCGGCGGCAGAAGCATTCATCGAACGTGTCGATCCGTATTGCTGGATATCGAGGATCCTCGAGCAGCCTGCAATTGCTGCCTCGGACAAACCCGGACCCTCCTGGCCAAACAGCAGGACACAGCGCGCAGGAAGTACCGCCGTCTCGATGGGCTGACTCCCTGGCACATTGTCGATGCCGATGACTTCCATTTCAGCAGTCTTGGCCCACGCGAGAAACGAATCCACAGCCGGGTGATGGTGCATGTGCAGGTACTTGTCGGTGACCATTGCGCCGCGTTGGTTCCAGTGTCGCTTACCGATGATGTGGACACCAGCGACGTTGAACGCGTTCGCAGTGCGCACGATTGCACCGATGTTCAAGTCATGCTGCCAGTTCTCGATCGCGATCTGCAGCGGATTCCGATGCGCATCGAGGTCCGTGCGGATTGCCTCCACCGTCCAATACCGGTACTTGTCAACGACGTTGCGCCGATCGCCATTTGCCAGCAACTCGGGGTCGAACTCGTCACCTGTCGGCCATGGTTGCGAATGCGGCCCGACGCCAACCTGCGCATAGAACTCTCCCGGCCCCCGCTCATCCGGTGGCAGCACCTCAGTCACAGCGCTTTCCATTCACAGGTAGTGCGGGTGCGGCGAGATTCCGGGACAGCAGATAGGCATCGACCGTCTTGTCGATACAAGGGGAGTTGACGGTATACGCGGTGTGGCCGTCTCCCATCCGTTCGAGCAGTACTGACTTCGGAATCTGCTTTTGTACTGCTCGTGCCCACTTCATCGGCGTCGCCGGATCGTAGGTTGTGCCGATCACGAGCATCGGCGGAACACTTCGGATTCGCAGTGATCGCAACGACTCCTGGGAGCGATACGGCCATGATGCGCAGGCTTCGTCGCCCCATGCCATCAACCGTCCCATCAAGGGCAATCGCTCGGCCCAATCGGCTCGTTGCTGTTTCGCCTGGGCCAATGAAACGGCACCTGCCCGATCTAGACAGTTCACCGCATAGATGAGTGTGTTGCCGTTGTCCGCGTAACGACCTCTTGCACTTCGTTCGACGAACCAATCGTTGATCGCCTGCAATTCCGAGCCGTTGCGGTCCTCGATCGCAGTCGTGAGTGCGATGTTCAACCAGTCCCAACCGCCCTGCGCGACGTACATCGGACCGATCACAGCGGTCCACGCCTGCTCCTCCGTCAACGGCCGCTTGCGATTGCGTGTCGGAAGTGGTTGTGAATCGAGCTTCGCAATGAAACCGATGAGGCGGCTTCGTGCTGCGACCTCGGTCCTGCCAAGGACACACCGACCCTGCTGTAGACACCACCCGATGAATCGATCGGCTGCGATTTCAAATGCCTGCGCCTGGTCGAAAGAGGCCTGTGACATTGAGATCCGGATGTCGACGGCTCCATCAAGGACGAACAGTCCTGTACGCAGAGGGAACAGTGCGGCATAGGCCTGACCGAGCGCCGTGCCCCAGGACTTGCCGAGGAACCGAAGTCGGGGTTCGCCCAGCAATGCACGGAGAATGTCCATGTCACGTGCCACTTCGATCGTCGACACATGTTGCATGAGTTCTTTATCACTTCGTTGACAGGCCGAAACCAGCGCTTGCGCACTCGCGACAAGTGCACGCTCCTCGGCCGCGTTGTCGGGCGTCTGATCGACTTCGAGAAAGGCATCGATTTGGTCATCGTTGAAGCAGTCCAGCGGTGTACTGCGACGAAGTCCGCGCGGGTCGAAACTCACAAGATCGAATTCGCGATGAAGTGCGGGCGTGACGACGTCAGTAGCGATCTCGATGTAGTCCACACCGCTGCCGCCCGGTCCGCCGGGATTGATGACCAGGCTTCCGCGCGCCTTTCCAGCCGCATTGTTGCGCGCGGCCGTGATCGTGATCGTGCGACCACTCGGGTTCTGGTAGTCGAGTGGCACCTTGAACGTCGCACACTCGAGATGCTCCGTGCACTTCTTCCAGTGCAACTGCTGGTTGTAGAAGTTGGCCAACGGGTCGACTGCTGCCGCTTGCGCCGGTACGGCCGCAACAAGCACGGCAATAAGCGCGATGATGATCCGTCTGCGCATCAGGCGCGCGCCAACTCGACCGCCATGGCTTCGAGAACCAACTGCGGTTGTGCATTTGAATCGAAAAGTCGACGGGCGCGCTCAATCGCGTCCATCCGTGCCCGCGTTCTGTGCGGCGTCGACGACCCGGCAACCTGCAGGAGTTGAGGTCTGAGTTCTTCGTTGATGAGATCCACTTCCCCGTCGAGTTGCAGCATCAGCACATCGCGGTAGAACGACAGCAGATCCACCAGGGAGCGGTCGAGTCGGTCGCGCACGGCACGAGTGCGTCGACTCTTCTGTCGAGCCTCAAGCTCCTTGATCGCGCCACGTGCCAAGCGCTCGATCTTCGCCTTGGTGACGCCAGTTGCGCCTTCACCGTAGGCAACCATCAGATCATTGCGTTCACGTTCATCCAGTTCGGAGGTTGTGCGGTTCGCGTCCTCGGTCGCCGCGGACGTCACGTCGGCTGCGACGGCGAAGCAGGCCGGCAAGTCGTGCAACTGCAGTGGGATGCGCAGGATTTCGTGGCGATGGCGGCGAGCGTCTTCATCGGTGGCAAGAGCTCGGGCACGTCCGACATGACCTTGCGACGCCCGAGCCGCATAGGCCGCCATGGAGCGCTCGATGCCGTCCTGCTCAAGGAGTGCCGCGACGTCCTTCCAATCCGGAGTACGTAGAACCTGCACTCGGCATCGGCTACGGATCGTCGGAAGTACGTCTTCGACGCTGGGTGCACACAGCAGCCACACCGTGTGCGGCGTGGGCTCCTCAATGCTCTTGAGGAGCATGTTGCCCGATACATCGTTCAGCCGATCCGCATCCTCGACGATGATGACCGTCCACTTGCCGCGCACCGGCATACGCGCGGCTTGATGGATGAGGCCTGCTGCTTCATCGCGAGTAATCTGCAGTTGCTGCGGTACGAATCGCACCACATCATCGTGTGCATCGCGCAGTACATCGCGACAGTTGTCGCAGGTTCCGCAACCGCCTTTCGGACATTCGAGGCCCGCCGCGAGATACCAGGCAGCCGTCGACCGTCCCGCCCCCGGTGGGCCGACGAACAACCACGCGTGCGTCATGCCGGGACCCGGCGGAGTTTCGCGGGAATCCGCAACAGCACGTTGCAGCAGTTGCACGGTTTCCTGCTGCCCGACGAGCCGATCCCAGATCACGCCTGCAGCATCGCTTCCACGCGTGCAAGCACTTCAGCAGCGATCGCTTCGATGTCCTGCCGTGCATCGATGACGTGGTAGCGCTCAGGATCGGCGGCAGCCAATTGCAGATAGCCGTGCCGAACCTTCTCGTGCATCTCGGGCGACGCCTGCTCGATGCGGTCCTTCTCCCCGACCCGTTCGAGTCCGAAATCCGATTCGACGTCGAGCACGAACGTGAGATGCGGCGTCAGATTGTCCGTGGCCCACATGTTGAGGCCCTTCACGTCCTGCGCACCGAGGCCCCTGCCCATGCCCTGATAGACGATCGACGAATCCATGTAGCGGTCGCTGATCACGACGTCGCCGCGTTCGAGTGCCGGACGGATGAGGTGGTGCACATGTTCCGCGCGCTGCGCTGCGAACAGGAGCGCTTCGGTGCGATCGCCCATTTCATGATTCGCCGGATCGAGTAGGACCGCCCGGATCTTCTCCGCAATCGGGGTGCCGCCGGGTTCCCGACTTGCGACCACCGTGTAGCCCTTGGCGCGGAGTGCTTCGGCGAGGCGAACTACCTGCGTGGACTTGCCACTTCCGTCGCCGCCTTCGAAGGTGATGAACGCTCCGCTCATACGCCAACCCTACGCGGTCTTCGTGGCCGCCTTCTTGGTCGTCTTCTTGGCCGCTTTCTTGGGCGCAGCCTTCTTCACAGCCTTCTTCGCAGTTTTCTTCTTCGGCGCCGGGCCCTTCAGGCGCTTCTCGGCGAGGAGCTCGAATGCGCGCTCCGCAGTGAATGTCGCCGGCTCGTCGCCGCGACGAAGGGATGCGTTCGTCTCACCGTCAGTGACGTAGGGTCCGAAACGGCCTTCCTTCATCACCACCGGTCGCCCATTCGACGGATCGGCACCGAACTCCGCAAGCGGTGCAGCAGCCTGCCCACGACCGCGACGCTGTTTCGGCTGGGCGAACAGCGCGAGAGCCTGCTCGAGCGAGACTTCGAAAATCGATTCCTCGGTCTCGAGTGACCTGGTGTCAGTGCCCTTCGTGAGGTAGGGACCGAACTTCCCGTTCTGCGCGAAGATGTCGACACCTTCAGCGACGCCAACCTTGCGCGGCAGTGCGAGCAGCCGCAACGCGGTTTCCAGATCAACGTGGTCGAAGTCCATCGACTTGAAGATCGAGTTGATCCTCGGCTTCACCGCATTCTTGCCCTTGGTCGGTGTGCCCTCAGGCAGGACCTCGGAAACATATGGACCGAAACGGCCGACCTTCGCGAAGACGGTATTGCCGGTCTCCGGATCAACGCCGAGAATGCGCTCGCCACTTGGCTGCGCGAAGAGTTCGTCGGCCTTCTCGGCCGTGATCTCGTCGGGCGCGAGTTCGGCAGGTACGTTCGCGCGCTGTTCGCCACGCTCGAGGAACGGGCCGTATCGTCCTACGCGCAGGACGGCGTCAGACCCGGCGATCGGGAATTCGGAGATTGCGCGGGCATCGATCTCGCCCCAGTTGGACAGCAGTTGCACAAGTCCGGGGAATCCGTTGCCACCCCGGTAGAACTCGTTCAACGCGTCAAGTCGGGTGTGCTCGCCGCTTGCGATCTCGTCGAGGGTTTCCTCCATCTTTGCAGTGAAGGAATAATCGACGAGCTCTTCGAAGTGTTCCTCAAGCAGGCGCACCACTGCCATCGCCAGCCATGACGGGACGAGGGCTTGGCCCTTCTTCCACACATAATCGCGATTCTGGATGGTGGCGATGATGCTCGCATACGTGGATGGTCGGCCGATGCCGAGTTCTTCGAGTGCCGCGATCAGAGACGGTTCCGTATAGCGGGCTGGTGGCTTCGTTGCGTGTGCGACGGCTTCGATCGATGCGGCTTCAAGTGTCTGCCCCTCGGTCAGTTGCGGAAGCCGGGCCTCCTCGTTCTCGTCATCTGCAACGTCCTTGCCCACTTCGTATGCAGCGAGGAAGCCGGCGAAAAGAACCACCGTGCCACTCGCACGGAAGGCAACTGTTTCACCCGATGTTGCGCGGGCTTCGATGGTCGCAGTCGTCGTCGCCACGCGCGCATCGGACATCTGGCTCGCAAGCGTGCGCTTCCAGATCAAGTCGTACAGCCGTTGTTCGTCGTGATTGAGTTCCTTCAGCACTGACTGCGGCGTGCGGAAATCCTCACCTGCGGGACGGATCGCTTCGTGCGCTTCCTGGGCATTCTTGCTCTTGCTCTGGAAGACGCGCGGCTTGTCGCTCACGAACTTCTCGCCGAACATTGCTGTCGCCTGCTTGCGTGCCGCGCGGGTGGCCTGATCGCTCAGTGCCGGCGAATCTGTCCGCATATAGGTGATGTAGCCGCGCTCGTACAGGCCCTGTGCGATCTGCATCGTGCGGCGCGAATTGAATCCGAGTTTGCGCCCGGCTTCCATCTGCAGGCTCGATGTCGTGAACGGCACCGGAGGCTTGCGCATCGACTGCTTCTCTTCGATGGCAGCAACCGTGAAGTTCTGCCCAGTCAATGCCGCTGCGAGTGTCTGCGCTGTCGCTTCGGTGAGGTGCGCGACATTCTTCGCTGTCAGTGTGCCGTTCGCATCGAAGTCCTTGCCATTCGCAACGCGCTTGCCGTCGACGGCCACGAGTGTTGATGTGAAGTCACCGGGCAGCAGTGTTGCGACGATGTCGGCGTACGTCGCACTCGTGAACGCCATACGCTCGCGTTCGCGATCCACGACGAGTCGCACTGCCACTGATTGCACACGCCCTGCGGACGTTCCCTGTGCAACCTTGCGCCACAGCACTTCCGAGACCTGGAATCCGAACAGCCGATCGACGATGCGTCGGGTTTCCTGCGCTTCCACAAGGTCCATGTCGACGTCACGGGGATTCGCGATGGCGGCCTCGATCGCTTCCTTCGTGATTTCGTGGAAGACCATTCGTTTGACCGGCACCGTCGGACGTAGCACCTCCATGAGATGCCACGAAATCGCTTCGCCCTCGCGGTCCTCGTCGGTTGCGAGGAGGAGTTCCTCGGCGTCCTTCAACTGCTTCTTGATGTCGTTGATGCGCGCCTTCTTGTCGGCGTCGACCACATAGATGGCCTCGAACTCGCCTTCGGTGTTGACGCCGAGCCGGGCCCAAGGCAGCCCCTTGTACTCGGCCGGTACGTCGCCGGCACGGACGGGGAGGTCGCGGATGTGACCGACAGACGCGGTCACTGCATAGTCGGGACCGAGGTAGCTCTGGATGGTCTTCGCCTTCGCAGGTGATTCAACGATCACAAGATGCTTCGCGGCCACGGCCCACCTCCCTCAAAAGTTGACCCCACCCAGCACAGGCCGGATGAGGCGGTCAAGGCGGAGTGTTCCCCCAGGACCCAGTCGGCTGTCAAATTCCCTCAGGACGGAGGTATCCGAGCCGGGCGAGTTCGAGCACGAGGGTCAGCCCGACGATCCGGAGGTCGTCGGGATCGACGGGGAGGGACGCGGCAACCTGTCCAACCGCGTCATCGAGCGTTGAACCCGACCGGATTTCGGCGAGCAGTGCCGCGGTGACCACCGGATCGACGTACCGCACGTGGGTCGCGTCGCTGCGGAACCCGGCCTGCTGCGGGGTGATGACGATGGCGCGCCCACCCTCGCGCACGTAGGGGAGGTAGGTGGCGAGGAGGTCCCGGGCGGTCTCGGCGTCGAGGTGCTCGAGCACGTGGGCGACGAGGAGCGAGTCGAAGCCGCCGAGGCCGGCGTCCTTCGCATCCATGCAGCTGACGAAGCGGTTCGCGATGATGCCGGTGGCGGCAGGCCCGAACAGGACGAGCTTCGAGTGCGTGATGTCGAAGTCCTCGCGCAGGCTCTGTTCCAGGCGCATCACCGCCTCCTGGCGGTTCGGCGCACCCAGCATCCGCCGCGTGAGGTCGTGGAATTTGACGACCAGCTGCTCGTTGGCGCGGGCGATCGTGGCGGTGAGGCTGAGGAGTAGCGTGAGGAGGAAGTGGAGGCGCTTGGTGCGCGAGATTGCTTCGTCGCATACTTCGCTCCTCGCAATGACGGGCCTTGGGAGGTCTATCTCAGAACGCTCGCCAGAATTTATCGGTGCCCAATCCGGATGGATCGACGAATTTCAACACCAGTTTTTCTTTGGTTACTTTCTTTTTCTCAAAAGAA
>CAXBQV010000017.1:0-23880 GCA_963978265.1 uncultured bacterium
GTAGCCGTGACTGGAGTTCAGACGTGTGCTCTTCCGATCTCTTGATGCCGGTCACGTTGGCTCCCGGCGGCGGCTGGATGGTGTCGCTGTCGGTCGCCGAGTTGTTGCCTGACGTCGGGTCCACCCAGCCGCCGGGGACGGCGACGGACCACGCGCGCAGATCCTCGCATCGGGTGTTTCCGTGCCATGGGCGCTTGCAGCACAGCAGAAGTTGCGCGAGGAGTGGGGCGTGTTCGCCGATGTTTGGTCGGTGACGTCGTGGAACGAACTGCGGCGTGATGGACTGGACGTGGATCGCTACAACCTGTTGCATCCGAATGCTGAACCACGCACCGCGTATGTCACGGCACGACTTGGCGGTCAGCCGGGTCCGGTGATTGCGGTCTCCGACTTCATGCGCGCTGTGCAGGATCAAATCCAGCCATGGGTGCCGAACGACTTCGTGTCACTCGGCACCGACGGTTGGGGCATGTCGGACACCCGCGGCGCGCTGCGTCGTCACTTCCTTGTCGATGCCGAATCGATCACCGTGCAGACGCTTGCCCAACTCGCGAAGCGCGGAGAATTCGATCGCGGTCGTGTCGCTGAGGCGGTTGCGCGCTACCAACTCGACGACGCATCGGCCGCCGATGCCGGCAACACCGAGGGCAGCGGCTGAGGAACGCGTACAACAAGGGTCGGTACCTGTTGGTACCGACCCTTGTTGTCTTGCTGCTACTTGCCCCAGGCGAAGAGAACGCTCGTCGCCACCGGGCTTCCGCCCTGTGTCACGATGAG
Source organism: uncultured bacterium (assembly GCA_963978265.1). Classification (GTDB taxonomy): domain Bacteria; phylum Actinomycetota; class Actinomycetes; order S36-B12; family UBA5976; genus JAKALQ01. The sequence continues at coordinate 778 of CAXBQV010000017.1, forward strand.
GCGACCGGGGTTGTCGTTCGATCCCGCAGCGCGTGGCGTGTAGGTGACGGTGATGACGTTCCCGCTCACGCTGCACCCGTAGCCCGCGCCACTCACGGAGCAGTCAATGGCACCGCTGCCGCTGAGCACGCTCACGTCGATCGTGCGCGACCAGGTGGCACCGTTGCCGACCGGGATGGCACCGAACGAGGTGCTCACCGGATTCAATGCCAACTTGGCGCCGAGCGAAGCAGGGAGCGAAGCGGCACCGTTGCCGATGATGAGCGGATGGCTCACCGGTGAGCCATCTGAGTAGCCCTTGAGCCCGACCCGGTTCGCCGTGTTCACGATGGCCGATCGCACCTGCGCCGCCGTCCACGTCGGGTGTGCGCCGATGACGACGGCGGCCATGCCCGCGAGATGTGGCGTAGCCATCGAGGTGCCGGAGAAGAACTCGAACTTCCCACCGAGCACGGATGAGAGCACGTTCACACCGGGCGCCACCACGTCAGGCTTCACGCGGAAGTCGACGTCGGTCGGGCCCTGGCTCGAGAAGCCAGCCATGAACAGGTTGTTGCTCGCCGAGAAGGCGTACGCCACTTGTGTACCAATGGTGGTGGTCTTCCCATCCTTCCCAAGGAGGAAGTCACGATCGCCCAGCCCGACCATGACGGCCGGAATGGTTGTCGCGTGCACCCCATCGGTTGCCATGGCGGTAGGGGCACCGGCCACGTTGTTCACGATGATGGCCGCTGCCGCGTGCGACGCCTCAGCATTGGCGATCTTCATGCCAAAGGTGCAGCCGCCGCGCGCAATCACGGCGATGCTGCCGCTCGGCACTGAGACGCCCGCGCAGCCGTTGCCGAGACCCGTCCCATCCATCACGAGCGCGACTGGCGCCGTAAGTTGGCTCACCGGAAGCGGGAATTCGCCCTTCGCGGCCGAGAGCACCGTGCCATCGACAGTCACCGGGACCGCCATGAAGTGGCCAACCGAGTACGCTCCGGCCGTCAGCGCACGTTCACCCATGCCGGGTGACTCCACCGTGAAGTAGCCGGGGCCGGAGTTGCCGGCCGCAACCACAACCACCATGCCACCCTCGTCGAGCGCGTCAATCGCATGGGTGAGGAGGTCCTGCACACCATGGGAGCCGCCGCCGAGGCTCATGTTGGCAACGTTCATGCCATCTGCATATGCAGCCTCAAGCGCGTTGAGGATGTCCTCGGACCGTGCGTTCTCGATCGGGCCGGGGAAGACGTTGTAATTGCCGAGTTCTGCAGCTGGCGCGACGCCGGACATCTCGTAGAGCACTGCCGCCCCATCAACAGTCACGGTGGTGTCGGCATAGCACGCGATGGTTCCGGCAACGTGCGTTCCGTGGTCCTGCCCCGGGCCGGGCTCCGGCCCCAACTTCAGGTTCTTCGCCCGCATGTTGAAGACCTTGTTGACAATAACCTTGGACTGCGCGTCCGTGACCCGCTTGAAGCACGGATGGTCGTTCTCGATTCCGCTGTCGATGATGGCAACTTTCACACCGTGCCCAGCACTGGCAGAGCCGCCCATGGAGTTCCAAGCACTCACTGCGTCGATGAGTGCGAGATCAGGATCGGCGTCGTCCAGCGGTCGGTAGACCTGTTGGAACTCGACCGTCTGAACACCGGGAGCCGAGCGAAGCAACTCAACGGATGTGCCGTTCAACTCGACGCCGACAGCACTCAATGCGATATCGAACTCACTCGTGACCTTGGCTGCGGGAGCGTTCTTCTTCAACCACTGCTTGAAATCGTTTCGGATCGCTGCGAGCTTCGCCCGCGCCGCGCGAGTGTTCGCGCTCCCCAGATCGACGCGCTTCGTCTGTCCGCGGTTGAGCGTGGTATCCGCTGCAACGGGCGTTCCAGCCAGCTGCACGAGGACATCGGCGCCCTGTGATCCCTGATTGCCGCCCGCCGCGGACTGACTGCCGGTCTGGCCGCTGCCCGCGCCGTTGCCCTTCCCCTGTCCGTTCCCTTTCCCCTGACCGTTGCCACCGTTGCTTCCTGGACCGTTCCCATTGGATCCCGGAGACGAAGTGACCGAGTTCTGCTTGTCTTTGCCCAGCGCCTTGCCATTGGATGCGTGGGAATTGCTGGGTCCAGCCAGCGCCGGGGAGGCTGCGACGATCGCCGTGGCGGCGAGCAGTCCAGTGAGCGAACGGATCTTTGAGCTGCGCATCGGGTCTCCAGTTGCGACGAGTGATTGTGCAAGCATTGTGGGATTGCCCACATTTGTGAAGTATCTGCACGTCCTTTGGTCGTTTGAATGCGCCGCGCCAGCGCAGCTCGTGTCCAATTTGGCGACCCCCCAGTAACCAGTCAGGCTTTGCCCGTGCTCGTGATCGTCGCCCCCGGACAGGGGTCCCAGACCCCCGGGATGCTCGAACCATGGTTGGAGCTGCCCCACTTCGGCGACCGGCTCGACTGGCTCTCGACCGTCTCAGGCGTCGACCTCCGCACCCACGGCACCACGTCCGACGCGGACACGATCCGCGACACAGCGGTCGCGCAGCCACTCATCGTCGGCACTGGCCTCGTGTCGCTCCTGGAACTCTTCCCCCACCCGTCCGACGCCTTCCGCGTCATCGCGGCCGGCGCGGGCCACTCCGTCGGTGAGATCACCTACGCCGCAGCCGCCGGTGTCCTCAGCGCCGAGCAGGCGATGGTGTTCGTCCGCGAACGCGGTCGGGCCATGGCCGACGCTGCCGCGGCGGCAGAGCCCACCGGAATGGCCGCGGTCCTCGGCGGCGATCGCGACGCAGTCCTCGCATCGATCGCCAAGCACGGACTCACCGCCGCGAACGACAACGGCGCCGGTCAGATCGTCGCCGCAGGCACGCGTGCGCAGCTCGACGCGTTCCAGGCGGATCCGCCCGAGAAGGCGAAGATCCGACCGCTGCAGGTGGCTGGGGCCTTCCACACGCACCACATGCAGCCAGCTGTCGCGCTCCTCGCGAAACACGCCAAGGCGATGTCGACGCACGATCCGCGAATCGGGCTCGTGTCGAACAAGGACGGTCAACTCGTATCCGCCGCGCATGAAGTGCTGTCGCGGCTCGTGACCCAGGTGTCGGGTCCGGTGCGCTGGGACCTGTGCATGCAGACCTTCGGCGATATCGGGGCCACCGGCATCCTCGAAATCCCGCCGGCGGGCACCCTCACCGGTCTCATCAAGCGTGCACTGCCGGATGTCGAAACATTCGCATTGAAGTCGCCGGACGATCTCGACGCCGCCCGCGCTTTCGTTGCGAAGCACGGTGAAAAGAATCTGCTGAACACACAGCCGGATTGGCGACTTGTCACGTCGCCGGCGAAAGGCACCATCCACATCGGCGAAGGCCTTGACGAAGGCGTGCTGCTTGAGCCACAGACGATCGTCGCGGCGGTCGTGAGCCTGTCCGACGAGCAGCCGGTGATCGCCGAACACGGCGGTGCCGTCATCGAATGGCTCGTCGCTGACGGCGACCCGGTCTCACCGGGGCAACCACTGCTGCGACTCCACCCCATCGCCGAGGGGTACGGCCAGTGACCGACATCAAACCTGCCGGCCGCCGCTACAGCAGCGTCCTCGGCTTCGGCGTTCATCGCGCATCGCGAGTCATCACGAACGACGAAGTCGCCGGACCGATCAACTCATCGGACGAGTGGATCCGCGACCGCACCGGCATCGTCACTCGTCGCTGGGCACCGGCAGATGTGTCGATCATCGACATGGCCTGCGACGCGGCCTCCGGAGCATTGCAACACGCAGGCATCAGCGCATCACAGCTCGGCGCCGTCATTGTCTCGACGATCTCGCACCCGTACCAGACGCCGAGTGCAGCAGTGCTCGTCGCTGATCGCCTTGGTGCCACCAACGCCGGTGCGTTCGACATCAGCGCGGCATGCGCAGGGTTTCCATACGCGATCGGACTCGCGGACGGCATCGTGAGCGCGCAGCAGTGCGACTATGTGCTCGTCATCGGAGTCGAGAAGCTTTCCGACTTCACAGATCCCACCGACCGCGGGACCGCCTTCATCTTCGCCGACGGCGCCGGAGCATTCGTCGTCGGACCGTCGAAGACACCTGACATCGGACCGACCATCTGGGGCGCTGACGGCTCCGAGTTCGAAGCAATCACCATCGAACCGAATCTGTACGCCCAGCAGGAGGAGTTCAAGGCCACCGGCTGCATCACGAAACCGGTGCTCCACATGCAGGGCCAGAAGGTGTTCAAGTGGGCGGTCGGCTCGATGGTCGACGTCTGCTACCGCGCCCTTGAGTCGGCAGGACTGACCGCTGCGGACATCGCCGTGTTCGTCCCCCATCAGGCGAACAACCGCATCACCGATGCCCTGGTTCGCGGCCTGAAATTCCCCGAACACGTCGTGGTGGCCCGCGACATCATCACGACAGGCAATACATCCGCCGCTTCAATCCCCCTCGCACTGGACACCCTGGTGAAGGATGGGGTTGCGAAATCGGGTGACCTCGCGCTGCTGGTCGGCTTCGGAGCCGGCCTCGCATACGCGGCGCAGGTCATTCGAGTCCCATAGATCCCCGACTGCAACCGCAGTCGGAAACACGGAAGGAAACAACATGACCGACCAGGAGATTCTCGACACCCTCCGCTCGATCGTGAACGAGATCGCTGGCGTCGCCGAGGCCGACATTCAGCTCGACAAGTCGTTCGTTGACGACCTCGATGTTGACTCGCTCTCGATGGTGGAGATTTCGATGGCCGCTGAAGAGAAGTTTGGCGTTTCGATCCCGGATTCGGAACTCAAGAACCTCAAGACCGTCGCTGACGTTGTGAACTTCGTCAAGGCAAACAGCTGATGTAGTGCTGTTGGTGCCGCGGCCGACGGTTCGCGGCACCAACACTCTTCGATTGGACCGACATGACGACCGTAGTAATCACCGGCGTGGGCGCAACCACGCCGCTGGGTGGCACCGCGACAGCAACTTGGGAGAACGCAGTAGCCGGCAATTCCGGCATCCACACGCTGCCGTTCGACTGGGTCGAGACGCTGCCCGTGCACTTCGCAGGACGGGTGGTCGTCGAACCGACGGACCAGGGGCTCGAGCCGGTGAAGGCACGCCGCCTTGATCGCTCCCAGCAGTTCGCCGTCGTCGCATCGCGCGAAGCGTGGGCCGATGCCGGTCTCGGGGACGACGTCGACAAGGAACGACTCGGCGTTGCGTATGCCACCGGTATCGGCGGCATCATCTCCGTGCTCACCAACTACGAAACGTTGCTCGAGAAGGGCTGGCGCCGCGTTCCGGTGCTCGCCGTGCCGCAGTTGATGCCAAACGGCCCCGCCGCATGGGTCGGGCTCGAGTTCGGCGCCAAAGCGGGCGTGCACACGCCAGTCTCAGCATGCGCATCCGGTGCGGAAGCCGTGGTCGTCGGAGCGAAGATGATCACCGAAGGACGAGCCGACGTCGTCATCGTCGGCGGCACCGAGGCAGCCATCCATCCCATGCCTATGGCGTCGTTCGCCGTCATGCAGGCGCTCTCGACACGCAACGACTCCCCCGAAACCGCATCACGGCCGTACGACAAGTCGCGAGACGGCTTCGTCATGGGTGAAGGTGCGGCCACACTCATCCTCGAATCCGAGGCGCACGCAAAGGCGCGCGGCGCACGCATCTACGGCATCTACGCCGGCGCCGGCATGACATCCGACGGTCACGACATCGCACAGCCCGAACCCGAGGGGCGCGGCGCAACACGTGCGATCCAGCAAGCGCTCGCGAACTCCGGCCTCGCAGCCACCGACATCACGCACGTGAACGCACACGCCACATCCACTCCCGCAGGTGACGTCGCCGAGGCGAAGGCGATCCGCCAGGGCCTCGGCGCGCACGCAGCGAATGTGCTTGTGTCCGGCACGAAATCGATGACCGGCCATCTGCTCGGCGGCGCGGGAGCGCTCGAATCGATCTTCTCGGTGCTCGCACTCCACCACCGCATCGCTCCACCGACGATCAACATCGAGGACATGGAAGACGGGCTCGGCATCGACGTCGTGCGCGGCTCCGCCCGATCGCTTCCGTCCGGCGATGTTGCAGCGATCAACAACTCGTTCGGTTTCGGCGGACACGACGTTGCCGTGGTGTTCCGCAACGCATGACCGACCCGCGGAGTCCGCAGGCCCGGCTTGCGGCATTCTTCGACAATGGCGTGTTCGCGACGATCACGCCGGAAGACAATCGCGGATTCCTCAGCGCCGTCGGCCTTGTCAACGGTCACAGCGTCGTCGCGTTCTGTTCCGATCCAACGGTGCAGGGCGGCGCCATGGGCATCGAGGGCTGCCGTGCGATTGCCACCGCCTACGACCGCGCGCTTGCCGACTCGTCACCGATTGTCGGCATCTGGCATTCGGGCGGTGCACGCCTTCGCGAAGGTGTCGAATCACTCGATGCCGTTGGACAGGTGTTCGCCGCCATGACACGCGCATCAGGCCGCATTCCGCAGATCTCAGTCGTCGTCGGACCCGCTGCCGGCGGTGCTGCGTACGGACCTGCGCTCACCGACATCGTCATCCTCGCGCCGGAAGGCCGCATCTTCGTCACCGGCCCGGAAGTCGTGCGCTCGGTGACCGGAGAAGACGTCGACATGGAGCGCCTCGGCGGCGCCGAACCGCACGGCCGCCGCTCCGGTGTGGTGCACATCGTCACCGACAGCGAAGACGCTGCACTCGAGCGGGCGCGTACGCTCACCACGCTCATCGGCAAACAAGGCTCACTCGACCTCACTGCGATCGAGGACACCGACCTCGGCGAGTACCTGCCGGACTCGGCAAAGCGCGCATACGACGTGCACCCGCTCGTCGAGCACTTCCTCGACGCGGAGTCGATGGTCGAGCTGCACGAGAAGTGGGCGCCGAACATCGTGACTGCACTCGGGCGACTCGGCGGTCGCACGGTTGGCGTCGTTGCCAACAATCCGCTCCGGCTCGGCGGCTGTCTCGATTCGTCAAGTGCGGAGAAGGCCGGCCGATTCGTGCGAATGTGCGATGCGTTTGCCATTCCGCTCGTCGTCCTTGTTGACGTTCCCGGTTACCTGCCCGGCGTCGGGCAGGAATGGGAGGGTGTGGTCCGGCGCGGTGCAAAGTTGCTCCACGCATTCGCCGAAGCAGTTGTGCCACGCATCACCGTCGTCACCCGCAAGGCATTCGGCGGCGCCTATGTCGCCATGAACTCGAAGTCACTCGGGGCAACGCACGTCTTCGCTTGGCCTGACGCCCAAGTCGCGGTCATGGGAGCAGTGGCAGCAGTGCGCATCCTGCATCGCCGCAAACTTTCCGAAGTCACATCGGATTCACGGGCGCAACTGGAGCTCGAACTTGCCGCGGAGCACGAGCAGATGACCGGTGGCATCCAACGCGCAGTGGACCTCGGCATGGTCGACGAAATCGTCGAGCCGGCGCTGACGAAGCGGGCAGTGGCGCTCATGATCAAACGGACGCCGGGCATCCGCGGCCATCACGGCAATATTCCGCTCTAGTTCGCCACCTGGTGCAGCCAGCGCACCGGCGTTCCCTCTCCCGCTACGCGGAACGGCTCGAGTTCGCGGTCCCAGGCGATGCCGAGCATCAAGCCGAATGCGTTGCGCATGACCACCGGGTCGTCGGTGGCTTCGAGGATGTTGCGAATCCGCTGTTCGGTGACAAGGACGTCGCCGTGCACACTCATATGGGCACGAAAAACGCCGAGCGACGGCGTGTAGGCGAAGCGTTCACCCTCGCATCCGAGACTCGGCTCTTCGGTGACTTCGAAGCGGAGTTCGGGAATCTGCTGCAGGGCCTGCACGACCCGATTGCCGGTGCCGGCGAGCCCCACCCAGGAGACTTCGGCGCGCATCCGGTTCGGCACGATCGGCTGCGGGATCCAATGCAGCAGTGCCTCGTAGCCGAGCACCTCGGACAGGGTCCACTCGATCGGTTTGCAGAACGCCTTGCCCGCGTCGTGGACGTAAACCACTCCACGCGTGGTGCCTTTGACGGCGCGCGTGTTATCGATTGGTGATGCCATGCCTACCTCCCGTGAGCTTCACCTTCCCCAGTGGGCTCGCGAGGTAGCAGTCCAAGTGTAGCCGGCGCTCAGTCCCCTGCCGAGTGGGCGTCAAGCCACGCCAGGGCGTGTCCCATGACCGGCTCCCAGCCCTTGTACTCGACGAGGTCCGCCTCAGCGCTGCGCAGCGCAATGGCGAGGTTGCGTGCGGTGGACGGGTCCGACAACTCCCCCAGTGCGCGAACATACGTCCGGATGGTGAAGACGATGTCACCGGTCTCGGGCAGTTTCGTGAGGGTTTGGCGTTCGACGCGGAAGTGGAGCAGGTCACCCAGATCGGTGTCCGCCAGTGAGGCAGCGAGTTCATCCGCGCTTGCCCAGCGGCGACGGCTTTCGGGTTGATGGAGATCAGGGCTGTCGATGACCGTCCAATTGAGTCGCCACATGGGTCGATCGACGGTGATCTTGTCGAACATCGCATGTACCGGAGCGGCAATCTCCTCCTCGTATCGCGGTACCGGCCCGTGGATGCCGGAGAGGTTCTTGCCGAGCTTCTCCGACAATTTCCACCGCGACGGAAAACACAGGGACGCGGCGACCAGGATCCATGCGTCATCGATGCGCCGCATGACAGCGAAGTCCTCCTGTGCGATGCGACCACACGCGTCGATCGGATGCAGCGTGCGTACATCGACGCGCTCGTCGGTGTGCACGTCAGTGAGCGCGACGATCCGGCCAGCGACACGTTCGACGTCGCGGTACAGCGTCGGGAAGACGTGTACGACATGGTTGGTCAGGTGGTTCCACAGTTCCCGGCTGCCTGCTTCGCCGTCCGGGAGGTGGCCGACGACGTCCTTGTGTCGCTCCGCGAGCAGCGCGGACTTCTGCCGCATCTCGTCCGCGCGGAATTCGTCAACTTCGATCCACTGCGCCGGATTGAGCGCCCGCAAGCCGAGGGTGAGCCTGATCGGCTTCCCGTCCAGCGGCACGTAGGTCACCGGCTCACCGTAAGCCTTCTTGCGAGTAACCGCGGCGGCCTGTGACGATTCTCGCCTACCGAAGGAGACCACATGGCCACCGCTACGAGTACCCGTGTTCTCACCACCAGCCTTCGCGGCAGCTCGGTACGCGACCTCGCCCTCGTAGTCGCAGGCGCCGCCTTCATTGCGGTGAGCGCGCAGGTTTCCATTCCGTTGCCGTTCTCGCCGGTGCCAGTCACCGGTCAGACGTTCGCGGTATTGCTCACCGGCGCTGCGCTCGGCGCTTCACTGGGCGTCGCTGCCACCGGGCTCTACCTCGCGGCGGCACTCGCCGGGCTGCCCGTGCTGGCACCGACCGAGACCGGTGGCCACCTGACCGGCAGTGCAGTGCTCACGATGCCGACCCTCGGCTACGTCGCGGGATTCATGGCGGCGTCTGCGGTGGTCGGAACGCTGGCAGCGCGCGGCTTCACCCGCTCCCCGCTGCGAACCGTTGCGGCGATGCTGCTGGGCAACGTCGTCATCTACGGCCTTGGCCTGCTGTGGCTACGGCATGCCCTCGCTGCAAGCTGGTCGGACGCCGTCGCGTGGGGCCTCACACCGTTCCTCGTCGGCGATGCCGTCAAGATCGCGCTCGCGGTCGGTGTGCTTCCTGCCGCGTGGTCGTTCGTGCGCGACTGATGCTTGCCGTTCAAACCTTTCCCCTCTGGGTCGATGAGATCGCGATCACCGCTGGTGCGATGCTCGGCGCAATCGCCGCGCTTCGCCGACAGGCACCGCTCGTCGGCATCGTGATGGTCGGTGTCATCACCGGACTCGGCGGTGGCATCCTGCGCGACCTCGTCCTCAATGCCGACATCGCGGCGTTCCGGGGTCCGCTCTACCTCCCGACGGTACTGCTCGCGATCTTCATCGCCCTGCCGCTGCACCGGGTCATTCCACGCACGCCGGGCATGACCATCGGTATCGACGCCTTCGGAATGGGCGCCTTCGTCGTCGCAGGAGCCGAAAAGGCGCTCACCTACGGTATGGGTCCGACGCAATCGGCGCTCATCGGTGTGCTGTGCGCAACCGGCGGCGGCGTCATCGCCGATCTCCTCATGGGTGAGAAGCCGCTGGTGATGCAACGGGGCCGCTGGTACGTGAGCGCCGCAACGGTCGGTGCCGTCTATTTCGTGATCGGCATCAACTTTCTGCCTGTCGCGTTCATGCGCGTCTCGACCGTCGTGCTGGTCATCCTGCTGAGAGAGCTCTCCGAGCGCCTCGGGTGGGATGCCCCGACGGCCGACTTGCTCACCGGAAGACGGAGGTCCGATGACTGATCATCTCCCGGCCTGGAAGCGTGCAACCAGCGGCGAACTCCGCTGGCCGGTCTCGGTGGTGGTCGTCCTCACCGCGCTCGTCCAACTCACGGTTCCGACTGCGTTCACTGCAGGGCCGGTATGGGTGCTTCCCACCATTGAGTTGGCAATGCTGGCGTTTCTCGTTGTGATGAACCCGGGCGCAATGCATCACCCGCACCTGCATCTGCGCATCGTGTCGCTCACGCTGACAGCAGTCATGTCCCTGAGCAATGTGGTGTCAGCAGCGAAGCTCATCAACGGCCTGCTCGACGGGCTCGTGTCGAATGACCCGTTCACGCTTATCCGCGTTGGTGGCACCATCTGGTTGACCAATGTGGTCGTGATGGCGCTTTGGTACTGGGAGCTCGATCGGGGTGGTGCGTCCGCTCGAGCACGCAATGTGCACGACCGCACCGACTTCCTGTTTCCACAGATGTCGTCGCCACAATTCGCGAATCCGAACTGGGAGCCGCGGTTCCTCGACTATTTCTACTTCTCGTTCACGAACGCCACGGCCTTCAGTCCGACCGATGTCCTGCCGCTGACCCGCTGGGCGAAGTTGCTCATGATCCTGCAGTCGATTGTATCCCTGCTGACCGTGGCACTCATCATCGCTCGGGCGATCAACACGCTTCGCTGATAAGCGCGAACATAATCTCGCTGGAGTGCCAAATGCGCTGTGGGACCCCCTCGGGGGTCCCACAGCGGAACATCGGGCGAGGCCTAGTCGACCGTCATGCCCTTGCATTCGGAGGGCCCACTTGCAACTTCCACCTTGTGCGTAGTGGGTCCCGAGAACGTGATCTTGTACTCGGCAGATGCCGGGACGGTTGTGGGGGCATCATTCGTTGCGCCCGGCAACTTGTTCAGGTACTTGACGCCGCCCTTGTTCACGGTGTCGCCGGTGGGATCAACAAGCTTCGATTCGGATGCCGGCCACGAACCATTGTCGACGTAGTACTGCTGGGCCGCCTTTGCGACCTGAACGACGTCGGCCTTGCAAGCGCTGACGACTGCGTTCGCGCGAGCGTTGCTCACGGCAACCACGACGATTGCGGACAGAATGCCCAGAATAAGCACGACCACCAAGAGTTCGATGAGCGTGAACCCACCAGTGCGCTTGGCATCGCGTAGCGCGGCTCGAATCCGCTGCATCATCTCGTATCGACTTTCTCGCTAGAGGCTATTATGCGAATTGTCTCATATTCGGCCGGAGGCAACAACTACATTCCGAGCGCGGTCCGGCAGGTGGCGTCAATGCTGGAGGAGGCGCTGTCCACATCAAAGGTGGCCGTCGACTTACCCACCACTTGGACCTTCCCCCTCGTGCCGTCGATCTTGACCGAGACGCTGTAGGTCTTGTCCGGATCACCGAATGCCTGCTTGGTCAGGTAGTTCAGATTTGCGAGGTCGTCGAGCGTCACATCCGCGCCGCTCGCGCTCCCACCGACCTTGTAGCTATTGAAGTCGTTCTGGTAGCCCATAAGTGCGGATGCGACAGTCTGCACGTCGGCCTTGCAGCCGTTCAGATTGGCAGTGTTCTTGGCGTTGCCGATGGCACCGATGACGATCGCCGACAAGATGCCGAGGACGATGATGACCATCATCAACTCGATCAGCGTAAATCCGGCCGAAGACCGAGCGCTTTTCCTTTGCTCTACCACATCGTTCTCCAAACCGTATATGAATAAGCATAGGCGGGCTGCTGCCCGAACTGGTCGCGGATGACCACCTGCACGATGCCGAGGTCACGTTTGAGGTAGCTGTCCCAGAATCGCAACTGCACCTTCCGGTCGCCGTTCGTTGCAGGTGGAGGACTCACCGTGCCGGATCGGGATGCGGATGCGTTTGTGGTCAGCGTTAGCCCGCGGAAAACCGCCCCGCCGTTCATGAGTGCGCCGGAGCTGCTGTTCAGACCGAGTGAAGCGTAGGCGGCCGGTGCGAAGAGCAGGCCATTCGTCTCGAGGGAATACGTCGACCCGTACGCAGTTTGGATGAACGCATTTGCATCACCGCTCGCTCCACCCCAAGAGAACTCGAGGTTGCTCACTTGGGATGCCAGACTCGCAGTCGGCACCGTGATGACATGGCTCGACTTCTTGTAGAACGGGCAGAGCGAGAGCGTGCCTGACGGCAGGTCGATGTACGTCGACCCGGCAAACTGGAGATTGACGCCCTTCGTCTGTGTGCGGTTCCCTGGAGTGCCGTAGTAGTTGGGATCACAACCAGTGAGTGTGGCATTCGGGGCTCCGCCGATGACCACCGCGTTGGCACCTTTGATCTGCCAGACATTGTTGGTGGCAATCACTTTGGTCTTGCTCTTTGGGTTGCCAGGGCCCATGGCATTTGCCACATCACCGGTGCGGGGTCCGAAGCGGAATACTCCGTTGAGGACAAGCACCGGAGTCTTGGCATCGCTGCCGTTGCCGATCGAACATGTACCGGTTCCGTCTGAGGTCAGGTTGTTCAGCGCGAACAACTCCGTCGCACCAATCAAGCTTCCTGCTGATGCGTCGATGACGATCGCGTACTTCCCCGAGGACCCATACAGCTGCGCTGTGCCGCAACCGACCGGAATCTCCGCTGGGCGGTCGGTAAACAGACCAGATGTCGACTGCTCTTTCACGACGCGCTTGAGCATCGACCGCAGGTAACTCGAAACCAAACTCTTGGTATTGGCCGGGTCCAACTGCTGGAATGACTTCGCATCCGGCGGACCCGTTGGGCATTCGCCATCCTGGGCGGTGGCGGCGAAGAAAGCCGGGCATGCACAGCCCGCACCGACGCCCCAGACGGTGCCGACGGCCGCCGGACACTGCGTGGCCTCCGCGGATCCGGCGGGGAGCCTGATCGGAATGTCGATCTGCGGTGCATTGGCATCGGTCGTCGGCCGCTTCAATTCCAGGGTGTTGGCGTTCACGCCGTCCCATGCACCGGAGACATTGATCAACCCGCCGGTGACGACGGCTCGATTCACACCACCACCTGCCGCATTGATGCGCAGTCCGCCGTCAACGCCAGTAACGCAGGCACGGGCATCGTCGAGGCAGCGAGTAGGTGTGGCAGTCGGCGTGGCCAGTTGGGATTCATGGCCGGTCCCCACCAGAAGGAAGGAGGCAAGTGCCTGCTGTGCACCCGATTCAATCGTCTCCGAGCACGACACCCAGATGCGCCCACTCCCGGCGTCGCCCAGATTGGGATCGTCAAAAGTGAAGTACGAACGCCCAGTGCTCGGGTCCTTCGAACACGACTGAGCTCCGGTGGGATCCAGATCCGTGCCCACGCCGAGAATTTCGGCATTCGGGTCCGCCGGAGTCAACCTGTCCATCATGCCGGATATGCCGATCGAAACCAGCCGCTGCCGATCCTGCATCTGGGCAATGTTCTGCGTGATGGTTGCGCCGGTGGAACGAGTGAGAATTGCGACGCTTGCCATCCACAGCGACAACCCGATGATGAGAATGATCACCATCGGCAACGCCATGCCGGCATCCTGCCCAGTCGAGTGCCGCAGCTGCTTTCTCGACATTAGTCCAGCCTCTCGACCATCGTGCTCATGCGCTGCAACCACACATCCACCGAATCACCGAGCTTCTCAGAGCCCGCAATCCGGTTGAGGGCGTTGCGACTGCCGTTGTACGGCAGCAGGAACCGATAGGCAGTGCAGACGTTCACGCCTTTGAGCCGATCCGGATCCGTCGTGGTGTAGCCCACGGCTGGCTCAACCTGACCGCCGGCACGATTGAAACATTGCAGAACCGACTGTCCGGACGTGCTGGATGCCAGCGCATTGCCGAGGATGACGATTCGCTCCTCAGCTGCGATTGAAGATTTTGGCGTGGCAATCGGCGGCACATCCGCAGACCACTGGGGGTCGCACTCGACGCGCCACAGCTCGAACTGACGCCCCTTCGAGGTCTCGCCACTTCTGACTTCGTAACTGACCCAACGTGAGTGCAAGCCGGTCACAGTGCCATCATCCTTGGCAAAGGTCGTCGTCGTCGACGAAGCTGGGTCGTAGCCGATCGTGGGAATTCGCAGCGTGAACAGTGTCCGCACAAAATCCGAAGTTCCCGCTGGGTCTGCAGTCCACTTTGCGGTTGCGGTCGTTGTCCCCTTTGTAGAAGAACACAGGTTGTTCAGGTAGCCGGTCGCTGACGTCCCAGTGGGGTAATTCGTGCCGAAAATGAACGCGTCATCCGAGCCGGAAACGTCGTACTTGATCAGCCGCGAGAATCTGGTCGCCTGCACTGCTGCGGCCGACTCATCCGCTGCGCGGTTGAGCGCCAAACTGGCAGTGGTGAACATGCGCATGATCACCACCGAAATGATGGCGGTCACCAGAATCGCGATCAGCATCTCCACCATCGTGAAGCCGCGATCGCCATTTGAGTGAAGATTCCGATCACTCATGCAATCACCAGTGTCAGCGTCTTGGTGGTGAATGCACCATTGGCATCAGTAACCTTCACCACGACCGAGTACGTGCCGCTCTTCGTCGGTTTGCCGCTGATCTGATCCGGATTTGCGGCGAAGTTCATGCCAGCGGGAAGCCCTGTCACGCTGACGGTCAAGGTACCGTATCCACCTGAGGACAGAATCTTCTCCGTGTATTGCACGCCCTTCGTTCCGTTCGGAAGCGAAGTATTGGTGCAGGTGGGCGGCGTGTACACCGTCATCGACTGCGACGAGGTGGCCGTGGCACCGTTCGAATCCGTGACCGTGATGGTGATTGAGTAACTGCGCCCAGATGCGGATCCCGCACCCGTGGCCGGAGTTCCCGAAACCGCACCAGTGGACGCGTTGATGGTGATACCGGATGGCGCGCCGCTCATACTCCACACGCGGGTCGGTGCGCCACCGGTGGCCGCGTAGGTGCTCGTGGAGATTGCCGCAGTTTCGGTGGCGTTGGCCTGCAACGTCGGGGCGGTGCTGATGGTCGGCGCGGTGTAGACAGTCATCGTCTGTGCGGCCGTGGAGGCGGTCGCACCATTCGCGTCCGTAACAGTAACTATGACGCTCGCGTAAGCCCTGCCGGCCGCGAGGCCGGTGCCAGAATTCGGAGATCCGGTTAGCAAACCAGAAGACGAATCGATGGTCACGCCGGACGGCAGACCAGTGGCAGACCAGCTGACTGGAGCAGCACCCGTCGTGGTGAATGTCGTCGGCGACTTCACCGGACGCCCTTCGGTGAGCAGTGGCAACGTGGGGATGGTGATGACCGGCGCCTTGTAGACACTGAGCGACATCGGATTTGTTGCATCAGTCGCGCCGTTGGCGTCGGTGACCGTGACCACAATGCTGTACACCGACGGATTTCCCGAGCCGGTGTTCGTACCCGGCGTTCCAGAAAGCACGCCGGTGCTGCTGTTAATGGACATGCCGGTCGGCAGTCCGGTGGCGGTCCACGTCAGGGTGGGAGAACCGCCATCAGAGCCATACGTAATGGTTGTAATCGCCCGACCCTCGGTGGCCTTGGATTGCAGCGTCGCGGATGACGTCACCTTCGGTGGGTTGTACACCGCGATGGATAGGGGTGCGGTTGTGGACGTGTTTCCATTCCCATCAAGCAATGAGACGGTGAAGGAATACGACGTGCCAGTCTTTGAACCACTTCCGGCGCTCGGGGTCCCGGAGAGCGCTCCGCTCGAGGCGTTCAGCGTCAGGCCATCAGGAAGACCGCTGGCGGACCATGACAGTGGAGGTGCGCCGACGCCGACGAATGTGGCACTCGCGATGCCCTTGCCTTCGGTGGCTTTCGCTTGAATACTCGGAACGGTGATCGCCGGCGCCTTGTACACCTTTAAAGTCTGCGTTCCGGTGGTAGCCGTTGCGCCGTTGGCGTCGGTGACCGTGACGGTGAATGAGTAGCTGGTCGGGTTTGAGGAACCACTGCCGCTCGTGGGAGTACCAGCGACCGCGCCGGTGGAAGCATTGATGGTCGCCCACGTCGGCAGACCCGTTGCACTCCATGTCAGCGTCGGTGCACCAGTGGCGGTGTAGGTGAAACTCGTCAACGCCTTCGATTCGGTGGCATTCGGAATCGTCGGCGCCGTGATGGCCGGCGGAGTGAAGACCTTCAACTGCACTTCCGAAGCATCGGTTGCACCATTCGCATCGCGAACCGTCACACTCGCTGTGTACGAAGTTCCGGCCGCGGAGCCAGAACCTGCGCTCGGCGTACCCGTGAGAGTGCCCGTCGAAGAAAGGGTGAGACCGGAAGGCAACCCAGTCGCCTGCCAGGTGACCGGCGGTGCACCGCCGGTGACGGTGAAGGTGGCAGCGGTGATTGCACGCCCCTCGGTCAGCGTGGTCTTCAATGTCGGGACCGTGATCACGGGTGCCAGGTAAGTCTTGATCGTGAGCGATTTCGACGCACTGCGACCGTTCTCGTCAGTGACCGTCACAGTGAACGTCGATGTCTGACCGGCAACCGTGCCAGACGTCGGTGTTCCACTGATGACACCTGAACCCGCGTTCAACGTCAGCCCGGCCGGAAGCGCTCCGCCTGTGACGGTCCACGTCAGCGCGCCGGCCCCGCCGGTCGCCTCCAGCGTGGCGGCATATGCCTTGCTCTTTGTGGCATCCGGCAGCGTCGCCGTGGTGACTTCCGGTGGCGTCCAAACGGTGATCTGCAGTGCGATCGGGATGGCATACGAGGCGGATTCGAAATCGTACGCATCGAGTTCGTAGCTGTAGGTTCCTGCAGTTACTGCGGTGATGCTGACCGTGCTGCCCCCGAGGATCGCATTCGTAGGTCCGCTCATGAGTGAGTTCAGGGTGTAGCCGATGTTGGTTCCACCGCTCGGCACGTTCTTCGTCGACAACTGGAGCGTCACCGTGGCACCGGCCTCGGCGTACGTCCGCCAGACGAATGGTGCGCCACAGAATTGCGACTGCGTCACCGCTCCGCTTGCGTTGGCACACACGACGAACATGCCGTCCGAGCCGCCGTAGATGTCCTTGGATGGCGAGTACATCCGCAGAATCGTGCGTTCGTAGAACACGCCGGGAGCAGATTCGATGCGGATAGTGATGCGTTGGGCGGCCGAAACAATCGGCTTGTCTCCGGCGCTCTGCACCCAACTGCTGCACGCGATCCATTTTCCGATTTTGGACGCATCGGTCGGAAGCAGGTCGGCAGTGGTTGGCACCAAACCTTCGACAGACACCACCTCGATGCCCTTGGGAAGTCGATAACCGCCATAGGAATCCAAGGAACTAGTGGCTTGGAGGTTCGCGTACGGGTTGCGATTCTTCGTGCTGCAGGATTGATAGGGCGTGGCGTTGAGGATCTGTGCGGCGGCACTGAGGGACAACATTGCGCCGGCCTTCTCGTCGACCTTCCGGCCGGCGAGAAGGCTCGATTGCAGTGCATTGAGCAGCGCCAGCCCAGCGAACGAAAGCACCACCACTGCCAGAATCACTTCGAGCAGGGTGAAGCCGTTGTCAGCACGGGGCCGGCGCAGTTGCCTCATTCGATCACTGACCCAAGCCGGCATCCGAGTAGATGCCGTACATCGCCGACACCAAAGCAATCGCCACGAATCCGACCGCACCGCCGACGACCAACAACACGAGCGGCTCAAGAAGCGAGGTCAGGTTCTTGAGCTTGTAGTCCACTTCGCGTTCGTAGAACGAGGCCGCCTGCTCCAATTGTTCGGTCAGCCGGCCGGTCTGCTCACCAACGCGGAGGATCTGCACGACTTCATCGGGGAACATCTTGGTCTCACCCATGGGATCTGCAAGGCCCGCGCCTCGAATCACGCCTTCACGAGTCTTCGAAAGTGCACGGTCGTAGGCGAAGTTGCCCATAACGCCTTCGGACAGCTGCAGACCATCGGCAAGCGGCACGCCTGCGGAGGCGAGGCTGCCGAGCACGCGACAAAATCGTTCCATTGAAATTTGCGTGACCAGCGGTCCGACGAGCGGCAACTGCAGCAAGATGAGGTCGAGGCGGTAGTGGCCGTCCTCGGTGCGACGCCACAGTGCGGCCGCACCCCAGGTTCCGAAGATGACGGCGAACACGGCCCACCACCAGGTGGACATGAAGTTCGCGACGGTCAACAGGATCTGGGTGGTCAACGGCAATTCGGTGTTCAAGCTCGCGAAGAACTCCTGGAAGCGCGGCAGCACCACGATGCTGAGCACCACCACTGCGATTGCGCCGAGCACCACCAGGATTGCCGGATAGGCGAGCGCCGACTTCACGGCGCGACGTGATGCAGTATCGCGCTCTAGATAGTTGGCCAACGTGTCGAAGGTGCGTGTGATGTCACCGCTTCGTTCGGACGCATCTAGCATTGCGATGTAGTACGCGGGGAAAATCGTTTCGTGCGACTTCGCTGCCTGTGGCAGCGTGTCACCGTCTCGGATGTCCTCGATCATCGACAACAGCGCAGCGCGCATCTCTTTGTGCTTAATGGTTCCGGCAAGCATACGGAGGGATTCGAGCAGGGGCACACCGGCGGCGGAAAACGCCGCGAGCTGGCGGGTGACCTGCAGCAATATCTTGTCGTTGACAGTGCGCCCGAATGAGAGATCCCACCAGCGCTTGATCTCGACAATTTCCTTGACCTCGAAGCCCTGTGACTGCAGCGCCATGCGCGCGCGGCTGCGACCGATGGACTGCACGACTCTGCTGGTCGTCTTCCCTGCCGCATTTACCACCGTCGCTCGATATGTGCGGCGCACGATGAGCGTGTCGAGCGACGTGTCCTTGCCCGGCAGTAGTCCGAAGAAGCGGCGGGGCAAAGCGGCAACAGCGTTGCGCTGTTCCACCTTCTGCACCTTGCGCGCCGCGCGCTCGTCGGCACGGAACTGCCGCAGTTGCAGGCGCGCTTCCGCAGTCTGTTTCCGAACCAGATCGCGATTTTGCTTAGCCAGCTCTCGACTCTCTGCACGGAGTTTCGCCTTGGCGATCTGTGCTTCAGCCCGTGCGCGACGCTGGACTTCGCGCTCACGCTCGCGTCGTTTGCGGGCCTCCTCGCGCGCCTCCGCACGGGCCACCTTCTCCTGTTCGCGCTGTTCCTCGGCACGCTGTCGAGCTGTCTCCAACGCGAGCTTTGCGGCCACCTTGCGCTCGGCCGCGATTCGACGCGCTTGTGCGCGCTTCTCCCGCAATTCGGAACGGGTCTCCGCGCGCTGCCGCTTGCGCATCTCCGCGTCGGCCTTGCGCTTGGCGCGACTAATGCTGGCTTGCTCCTTGCGGATCTCCTTGATCTCCGCACGTGTGGCTTTGCGCAAAACGCGCGCCTCTTGCGCGTCCCGCAGAACACGTCGGAGAAGCGGAGGCACAGCTTTGAGCGCCTCTCGCAGCTCGCGACTCACGGTCCGGCTCGACTTCTGGGCAGATACGGCACCGCTCCGCAGCGAGGCAAGCGTTGATCGACCGGCATTTGCAGCGAATGCGCTCAGATCCTTGATGAGCTCATTGAAACGATCGCGAGGATTCAGGTCAGGCATCGGTGCCCACCATGCGCGCTACTTCTTCCAGCGTCGTCAGTCCGCTTCGAGCCAATTCGTAGGCCTGATCGGCGATGCTGACGAGTCCGTCGCGCCGTGCCATGTCGTAGAGCTTGCCCGGCTCCGGCCGCATGGAAATCAACTCACGGAGATCATCGGAGATTTCGAAGACCTGGAAGGCGCCGATGCGGTCGCGGTAGCCGGTGCCACGACACATCGAGCAACCGACACCACGTGCCAAACGGATTTCGGAGTGACCGACCGCAGCGTCTCCAAGAATCCTTCGCTCCGCATACGAGGCATCCCGGTACTGCACGCAGTACGAACACACGCGTCGCAGGAGTCTCTGAGAGACAGCGCCTCGAAGTGATGCGGCAACCAGATGCGGCTCAACCTCCATCTGATAGAGACGATAGATGACGCCGATAGCGTCAGGAGCGTGCAACGAGGTCAGAACCAAGCGCCCTGACAGCGCAGCGTGGATGCCGATGCGTGCAGTCTCGGCATCGCGGACTTCTCCGATCAGCACCACGTCCGGGTCCTGACGAAGGATTGCGCGCAGCTGCTGCGCGAACCCCGCACCGATCGACTCATTCACCGGAATGTGGTTGATGCCCGGCACCACGTACTCCACCGGGTCCTCGAGCGTCGAAACATTGCGCTCTGGGGTGTTGATGTCGCGGAGCGCGCATTGCAGGGTGGTGGTCTTGCCAGCGCCCGTCGGTCCGGCAGCGACGATCATTCCGTAGGTGGCGGCGAGCATGTGCTGGAAGTGCGCAAGCGCCGTCTCGTTCATGCCGAGATCCGACATATCCACTGAGGCGCGCTTGGTGTCGAGAAGTCGGAGTACCGCTTTCTCGCCAAACAGCGTCGCCACAGTCGCCATGCGGACGTCGATTTCACGACCCGCAGCCACCGTAGAGAACTGGCCGTCCTGCGGGCGGCGCCGTTCGACGATGTTCATCTTGCCCAGCACTTTGAGGCGGCTGACGATCGGTGCAGCAACCGTGGCCGGCTGACGGGTGAGTTCCTCGAGGGCGCCGTCGACACGGATTCGGACGATGACTTCGTTTTCGGCCGGCTCGATGTGCACGTCCGATGCGCGCAAACGAACGGCGCGGTTCAGGATCTGATTCACCAAGTCGGCGATCGGGCCCTCGTCGCCTTCCGCGATCTCGGCGATCTGCGCCTCGGATCGAACGCTGGCTGCTTCAAGCGTGTACTCAACGAGTTCGCGAAGTTCCCGGTCGGGCACGCGGATAACGCCAACATTCTTGAGATCCACCGCAGCGAGCTTCTGCAACGCAGCGGCCTCTTCTTGGTCATCGAAAACGTCTGGGAGCCCAACCAACAACGACTCACCGTCCCAGCGCATGCCGATCGCCGGGATCTCGCGCATTAAGTCTGCCGGAATCGCAAACTCTGCGTACTTGTCGTTCACTGATCAGTCTCCTGGAGGACGTGGGGGTCAATCTGGTTGGCCATGTGGAACCTGGGTGTTACTCGACGTTCTGTTCTAGGAACGACTTCGCCTGATCAGCGGTGATGTCACCCTTTTGGGCCAACTGCTGCAACGCCGCAGACATCGTCTGCATTCCGACGCCGGCACCGGTGGTCATCATGTTGGGGATCTGGAATGTCTTGCCCTCGCGGATGAGATTCTTGATTGGGTAGTTGGCGACCAACACCTCGAATGCGCCGCAGCGCCCCCCGGACACCTTGGGCAGCAGCCGTTGGTAGACGACGCCGACCAGAACCGACGAAAGGCGGGACCTGATCAGCGGCTGCTCCTCGGGCTGGAATGCGTCGATGATGCGATCCACCGCCTGAGCAGCGGAACTCGTGTGCAGCGTTGCAAACACCAGGTGTCCGGTTTCTGCGACTGTAATGGCCGCGGCCATGGTCTCGGGATCGCGCATCTCGCCGATGATGAGAATGTCGATGTCTTCGCGCAGCGCTGCACGGACAGCCCTCGGGAAGTCGGATGCGTCGCTCCCAACTTCGCGCTGCCGAATCGTGGACTTCTCCGGCTGGATCACATATTCGACCGGATCCTCAATCGTGAGAATATGCTCGGATCGCTCATGATTAATGGCGTTGACCAGCGAAGCCATCGTGGTGCTCTTGCCTGATCCGGTGGGCCCGCAGACGATGACGAGGCCAGTCTGCCGATCGTGCCAATTCCGCACGACCTCCGGCAGGCCCAGCTCGTCGAAGTCGGGGATTCGTGTCTGCAGGAAACGCAGTGCAAGCGTGAGTCGGCCGCGCTCCTTGTAGGCGCTGCATCGAAACCGCTCACCGGCCGCATCCACGGCGAAGTCGGCGTCGCCATTGATATCGAGTCCTGCCCGATGCTCGGGGGTGAGGACGGCATCCAACCAACCCGCGATTTCCCGTTGGCTGGGTGCAGGGGATTCGGCTGGGCACAGCTCTCCGTAGATGCGAATAAGCGCACCATCGGCACCGATATGGAGGTCTGAACCGTGCCGAGCCACCGTTTCCCTCAGGAGTTCATGTACGGCGTTCGAGGCTTCGGTCATGCACGA
The DNA here is from genome assembly GCA_963978265.1 of uncultured bacterium. Lineage (GTDB taxonomy): Bacteria > Actinomycetota > Actinomycetes > S36-B12 > UBA5976 > JAKALQ01. Next base: position 23,122 of record CAXBQV010000017.1, read on the forward strand.
ATCCTAGCGTTGAGACCCTCTCGCAGGGGGTCGTTGGGCCCTTGACGAGTTTGGAGCGTCGGACGGAACCGTCTGCGGATATCCCATCATTTCGATCAAAGCGGGGCCCGCTCCTCCGCGATGGCATTGCCACCGTCCACGACGACGCATTGGCCGGTGATGTAGCCGGCCTGCGGTGCGCACAGCATGGCGACGACGAACGCCACCTCTTCGGGGGTCCCACTGCGCCCGATGGGGGCGGATCTCCCCTGCGCCGCCTCGTGCTCCGTTTGCGACGGCGTCGCGATCCAACCGGGTGCCACGGCATTGCAGGTGATGCCATAGCCCACGTAATCCAGGGCCATGGCTTTTGTAAGCCCCACGACGGCCGCCTTAGCTGCGGCGTAGGCGGCCTCGCCGCGCATCACGCCGCTCGTTCCGGTGGTGCTCGCGATGTTGACGATCCGACCCCAATTCGACGCCATCATGAGCGGCAGCACTTTGGCCGAAACCAAGAACTGCGTGGTGAGGTTGCGCTCGATCTCGCTCGCCCACCGTTCGGGATCGATTGCATGGACGGGTGTGCTCGGAGAGATCGGATCGTGCACGCTCGTCATGCCCGCGTTGTTCACGAGGATGTCGACGGTTCCGAACTCCTCGACCGCCAGTTCGATCAGCGTCAGCACGTCCTCGGCGTCGGTGAGATCGCAGCGAGCCGCGGCCGCGAGATGCCCGTCGATGCGCAATTCGGCCGCACGCTCAAGGCATCGGTCAGAGGCC
>CAXBQV010000018.1:0-22951 GCA_963978265.1 uncultured bacterium
GTGCAGTTGAAGGATCCCTTCGCCGCCACCGACGCCCGGGTGGACCGGCTGATCGCATCCATGTGACGGGTAGGGTTGGGGCATGCGAATCCCAGCCCTTCTCATTGCCGGCAGCCTGCTCCTCACCGCGTGTGCATCGTCACCCGAAGCTGGAACACCGAGTGCGCTACCGACCACGCCCTCGTCGACCGCCAGCACCGGCGACGCCGCCAACTACGAGGTCAGCACCGATACGAAGTCGAAGCCCGAGGTCACGATGAGCGATGCCGCGGGCAATGTCGATCAGTTGATCGTCAAGGACATTGTCGAAGGCACCGGTGCGGCCGTGCAGACGACCGACAACGTGACGGTGAACTACGTCGGCATCGGCGCGCTCAGCCGCCAGCAATTCGACGCCTCCTGGGATGCTGGCACCACCGCAAGCTTCCCGCTTAACGGCGTCATTCTCGGATGGCAACAAGGTCTCGTGGGCATGAAGGTGGGCGGTCGTCGCCTGCTCGTCATCCCAGGCGATCTCGCGTACGGCCCCACTCCGCCGGGCGGTTCTGGCATCCAGCCGAACGAGACGCTCATCTTCGTCGTCGACCTCGTGTCGATTCCGTAAGGTCGACCGTATGCAAAAGCCGGAAATCGATTTCTTCCCAGAGCCCGCACCGCGAGACCTCGTCATCACCGATCTCGTCCTCGGCGAGGGTACGGAAGCGAAGGCCGGTGGCATGGTCACCGTGCACTACGTCGGTGTCGACTATGAGACCGGCGAGCAGTTCGACGCGTCGTGGGATCGCGGCGAACCGATCTCCTTCGGGCTCGGTCGGCTCATCAAGGCATGGCAGGACGGCATTCCGGGCATGAAGGTTGGCGGTCGGCGTCAACTCATCTGCCCCCCGGAGACCGCATACGGCCCAGCCGGGGGTGGACACCGGCTTTCCGGGCGCACGCTGGTGTTCGTCATCGACTTGCTCGAGGCCTAGATGTCAGCAGGTGCGTCGCACCGCACCGAACGCCTGATGTGTCTGGTGTTCATCCTCAAGGCACGCGGACGTCGGGGAATCACGCGCGCAGAACTCCGCACTGCCGTCGAGGACTACGCACAGTGTCCGAACGAACTCGCGTTCGAACGCATGTTGGAGCGCGACAAGCGCGATCTTCGCGATGCCGGTGTTGCCATCGAGGTCGTGCAGCGCGATGCATGGCACGAAGACGAACATGCCTATGTCCTCGCGCAAGAGGCACTGGCGTCAATGCCACGATTCACCCCCGAGGAATTGCGCGTGCTCGGTCTTGCAGCAGAGGCGTGGGAACGCAGCACGTGGCAGGCGCTCGCGACCGGTGCGCTGCACAAGGTTGAGGTCTTCGGACAGGGATTCGCGGCGGACGCTGAGCCGCGGGTGTCGTTGCAGATCGATGCACATCTGCCGCAGATCCGCACTGCCATCCGAGCCCACACGGCGTTGCGATTCGGCTACCGACGTCCCGGCGATCGCGATCCGTTCACGCGAACAGTCGAGCCGTGGGGACTCGTGCACCGCGAGGGCGGTTGGTACATGGTCGGGTTCGACCGAGATCGGCAAGCCTCACGTGTGTTCCGCACGAGCCGGATCGTCGGCGATCTCTCGACCGCCGACGCCGCCACTGGCCCGGTCGACCCCGGGTGGGCAGGGCTGCTCGACGACTACTTTGCCCGGTTGGACCCGATTCATGTGTCGTTGCTTGTCGCACGGAACCACGGATGGGTCTGGCGCACGGACGGAAGGATCGTGGGCCAGCGCAGTATCGCCGGCATCCACTATGACGAGATCCTCGTCGAGATCATCGAACGCGACGGCCTCATCGGTGCGCTCGCCGCTGCAGCGCCGAACGTGCTCGTCGTGGCGCCCGACGATCTCCGCAGTCGCGTCGTGGAGCACCTACAAGGAGTATCGAATGGCTGAAACGTCCAACGTTCGGCTTGCCAGGCTGCTCACACTGGTCCCATGGCTGACTGCGCATTCAGGCGTCAGCAAGGCAGCAGCGGCGGCGCATTTCGGGCTCACGATTGAGCAGTTGGAATCAGACCTCGAACTCATCACCTTCACCGGGCCGGGGCTATATGGAGGAGAGCTCGTCGATATCTATTTCGATGACGAAACCATCACCGTGTACGACAGCCAAGGATTCGATCGACCACTGCAACTCACTGCCGACGAGATCGCAACACTGCTGGTTGGCCTCCGAGCGCTCCAGCAGCTGCCGGATGTGGATGCAGCCACTGTTGCGAGTTGCATCGAGAAGTTGAGTACCGATGGGCACAGTGCGTCCGACTTGATGGTGAACGTCACGACGCCGAATGCTGCGTCCATCGTTGCCGAGGCAATCCGCGAAAACCGTGACCTCGAGATCGAATACCTGCACCCGCTTCGCGACGATACGACACTGCGCACGATCACGCCCCTTCGACTGTTCAGTGCTACAGGAGCCGACTACGTCGAAGCGTGGTGTCACACCGCCGAGGCGCACCGCACGTTCCGCATTGATCGCATGCTCACCTGCATTCCGGGGGGGCCGCGCACGACGGTCCCGACACCCGCTCCATCGACGCTTGCGCACGAATTGGCCCGTGTGTCGGTGCAACCGTGGGCGCAGCACGTCCTCGAAGGCGTCCCAGCGACCGTGGAGATCGGCGACAGGGTCATCCGCGCGGAGATCGCGTACGCGGACGAGCGCTGGCTTGTCCAGTGGGCGATCACCGCCGGACGCGGTGTCGCCGTCACCACGCCGCCGCACGTACAACCGTTGGCCCGCCAACATGCCGACGCCGCCCTGCTCACGTATGCCGCCGTATAGGCTCGGATCACTGTCGGAAGGACGAACCTCATGGGCAAGTTGGGCACCCCCGAACTCCTCATCATCCTGTTGCTGCTGATCGTGCTCTTCGGCGGCAAGCGGCTGCCCGACGCCGCCAGGGGGCTGGGGCGTTCACTGCGCATCTTCAAGTCCGAGATCAAGTCCGACGACAAGGACGAGACGCCGGATCAGAAGGCCTGACCGATGGGGCGCCACGCCACCGATGGCGCCATGCCGCTGGCCGAGCACCTGCGCGAGCTCCGCACCAGAATCATCCGCAGCCTGCTGGCCATTGCCGCTGGCATGGTCATTGCCTGGAGCTTCTATACGCCGATCTTCAACGTTCTGCGCAAGCCCTTCGACTCCGTCATGGGTCCGCATGTCACGCTCGCACTCACCGGTGTGGCCGACCCGTTCACCCTGCAGATCCAGGTCGCGGCCGTGGGCGGATTCGTGCTCGCGTCCCCGATCTGGCTCTACCAACTGTGGCGATTCATCACACCGGGACTGCATCGCAACGAACGGCGTTGGGCATTGGGGTTCGTCGGTGTCGCCGTGCCATTGATGGCGGCCGGCGCTTGGCTTGCGTACACCGTGATGCCGATCGGACTCCAGGTGCTGTTCGGCTTCACGCCCCAAGGTGTGCAGAACATCGTGGGCGTCGACCGGTATCTCGCATTCTTGTTCAGAATGCTGCTCGTCTTCTCCATCGGGTTCCTTGCACCGCTACTCCTCGTGTTGCTGAATTTCGCGAATCTTCTGCGCGGGCGAACGCTGCTTCGGTCGTGGCGCTATATCGTGCTCGGAACCATGGTCTTCGGCGCCGTCGCCACACCGACTGGGGATCCCGTCAATCTGCTGTTGCTCAGCGGACCGATTCTTGGGCTGCTGTTCCTCGCGATGGGCATTGCGCTGCTCAACGATCGGCGACGTCGACGCAAAGGGCTGCTCATCGATTTCGATCAATGGGCCGATGATGAACAGTCGCCACTGTCATGACCGAGGTTGTCGTCCTGGGCAATCGGAACGCAGGCGGAGGACGCGCGAATCGTGCACTTCCCTCGTTGCTCGCGGCGCTACGGGACGCGGGCCACGGCATCCGATTGATCGATGAACCAGACGCCCCTCGGGCCAAACGCGCGCTGCTGGAAGTCCCCGACGCTCAGGCGTTGATTGCATGCGGTGGTGACGGCACTGTCCATCTGGGGTTGCAGGCAGCCCTGCACCACAACCTGGCCTTCGGGATCGTGCCAGCCGGCTCGGGTGATGACTGTGCACGCGCCATCGGCCTTCCGCACGCTCGCCATCGTGCGACCAGACTTGAACGTCGTGCTCCTCGAGCCACTCCTTCGACGCTCCGTCTTCCTTGAGGAGACGGTGGACCTGCTCGGGCTCGGTGACCGTGTGACTGTGGTTCGCGGCCGAGCCGAGGACCGACCTGTACCGCCGACGGAGGTGGTGACCGCTCGTGCGGTCGCGGCCCTCGATCAGCTCATCACCTGGTGCTGGCCGCTGGTGAGGAAGGGCGGGCAACTCATCGCGCTCAAAGGCGAACGTGCCCAACAGGAGGTCGAGGAGGCAGGTGCCACATTGAGAAAACTGCGGCTAACCGCCACGATACAGGCAGTGGAGAACACCGCAGCGGTGATCGTTTCCGCTGCTGAGTGAAGAGGATCCAGTGAGCGTTTCACGTGAAACACGCATCCTGACGGTGGCTAATCAGAAGGGTGGCGTGGGCAAGACCACGACCACCGTCAATATGGCTGCAGCACTTGCCCAGGAAGGGCACACGGTGCTCGTCATCGATCTCGACCCGCAAGGGAATGCCTCGACAGCCCTCGATGTCCCGCATCATGCAGGCACTGCCGACATCTATACCTGCCTCGTGCAGGATGCCCCGCTTACGTCGGTCACGGTGAAGGTTGCAGCATTCGATGGTTTGTACTGCGCACCGGCGACCATCGATCTCGCCGGTGCAGAAATCGAACTCGTCAGCTTGGTCGCGCGGGAAAACCGACTCAAGCGAGCAATCTCGGACTACCTCGTGCATTTCGAGCAGACCGAGGGTCGTCCACTCGACTACATCTTCATCGACTGTCCACCAAGTCTCGGCCTGCTCACCGTCAACGCTTTCGTTGCAGCGACGGAAGTGCTGATTCCGATTCAGTGCGAGTACTACGCCCTCGAGGGCCTCGGACAACTCCTCAAGACCGTCGAACTCATCCGCAGCCAACTCAACCCAGTACTTAAAGTTTCAACTATCATCCTGACCATGTACGACGCACGCACGCGTCTGGCACAGGACGTCGTTGCAGAAGTTCGCGAACATTTCGGTGACATCGTGCTGCAGACACTCGTCCCACGATCAGTGCGCGTAAGCGAGGCACCATCCCGTCACCAGACGATCCTGCAATACGACCCGAACTCACCGGGCGCCCTTTCGTATCGCGAAGCAGCACGCGAACTCTCACAGAAGGTGTTCGCATGACCGACAAGAAGCGTGGCCTCGGCATGGGCCTCGGCGCACTCATTCCGACAGCGACCGAGACATCAACGCAGGTCGTCGCGAATGTCGCAACGAAACCTGTACCAGAACTCGGCGCGGTGTACGCGGAATTGCCCGTTGCATCGATCACGCCGAATCCACGGCAGCCGCGAAGCGTGTTCGAAGAAGAGGCACTGAGCGAACTCGTCTACTCGATCAAGGAGATCGGTCTGCTGCAGCCGATCGTTGTTCGTCGCGTCGGTGACAAGTACGAACTCGTTGCCGGCGAACGTCGTTGGCGTGCAACACAGGCGGCGGGGCTCGGAACGATCCCCGCGATCATCCGTGAAACGAACGACGAAGCAATGCTGCGAGATGCGTTGCTCGAAAACCTTCACCGTGCTCAACTCAATGCACTAGAAGAAGCTGCCGCGTACCAGCAACTCCTCGACGACTTCGGCTGCACGCAAGACGAACTCGCACAACGCATCGGACGTTCACGTCCGCAGGTGTCAAACACCCTTCGTTTGTTGCGACTCCCTCCGAATGTGCAACGACGGGTTGCGGCAAACGTGCTTTCTGCAGGTCACGCGCGCGCATTGCTCGGTCTCCCATCACATGAAGCGATGGAAGCGTTGGCGGCCCGCATCGTCGCCGAAGGGTTGTCGGTGCGCACGACCGAGGAACTCGTCGCACTCGGTGGTGGGGAATCGAAGAAGAAGGAGAAGCAGCCCAAGCGGCCGAAGCTCCAAGCACCGGGACTGCAGGACCTTGCAGATCGCATGACCGACCGACTCGACACCCGGGTGAAGGTCGAGATGGGCAAGAACAAAGGCGTGGTCACAATCGAATTCGCAACGATGGGCGATCTGCGACGCATCGTGGATCTGATTGATCGCGACTGATGATCAAAGTTCTTGCAACCGACCTCGACGGCACCTTCCTGAGTCACGAGGGCACGGTTTCCGAAGGCAACAGACGCGCATTGATTGAAGCTCGTGCGCGTGGCCTTGAAGTCATCTTCGTCACCGGTCGCCCGCCACGATGGCTACCGAGCATCATCGAGCAGACCGAATTCGACGGCACGATCGTCTCCGCGAACGGCGGCATCGTGATCGATGCCAAACGCCGTGAAGTGGTCCAGACGTTCCCGATGACCACCGACGCTGCTCGTGAAGGCATCACACAGCTGTTGAAGGCATTGCCGGGACTCGAGTTCGGCGTCGAACGATCAACAGTTGGCATGAAATTGGTGATGTCAGGACAGGACATCGCCACGACCGGTCGCGAGATATCGCCGAACAACGAATTCGTGATGACCGCCGGCTATCAGTCCCGATTCGGTACTCCCGGCGATGTCCCGATCGGAGACATCTTCGACCTCGTGGCAGGGGATCGGGCGGTCAAGATCGTGGCGCGTCCTCCAGTCGGCAACACCATGAGTGCCGACGAGCTCCTCGAGATCTTCGACAGCGCACTCGACGGCATTCTGCAGCCCACCCACTCGAATCTCTACGACGTCCTCATCGAGATCAGTGCGCTCGGCGTGACCAAGGGATCAACACTGGCGAAGGTGGTGGCGACGAAGGGGTACGAAGCTGCCGACGTCGCCGCGGTGGGCGATATGCCGAACGACGCACCGATGCTCGAATGGGCCGGCTCACCATTCGTGGTTGCGAATGCACACCCGTCACTCCTTGCCGAGTTCCACAACCGGATCGGCGCAAACGACGAGGATGCGGTCGGCGCACTCCTCCTCGACCTTGCCGGCGAACTCTAGGGTTCCACCATGGAGATCCTCGACGGCCCTGCACTCTGGTCAGCCCAGTCGCACATGCCGACCATCCTCGGCAGGCAACTCGTCATCAATCGGGCCGAAGGCTGCTACATCTACACCGCCGATGGCCGGAAGTTGTACGACGGTACTGCTGCACTCTGGTACGCGAACGTCGGGCACGGCCGGGAAGAACTTGCGAAGGCCGCATACGAGCAGATGAAGAAGCTCGAGACGTACCACATCTTCGGTCGGTACGTGAACGATCAGGCCCTCGCGATTGCGGAACGCATCGCATCGCTCTCACCGATTGCGAATCCGAAGATCATCCTCAATTCCGGCGGTTCCGATGCCATCGACAACGCGTGCAAACTTGCACGTCGACACTGGCAGCTGCAAGGGAAGCCGAACAAGACGTACATCCTCAGCCGTGAGCACTCGTACCACGGACTGCATGCGTATGGCACGAGTCTCGCCGGGTTGCCGTTCAACCGTGAGGGGTACGGCGGCGGCGAGGCGCTCATTCCGGACACCGCACGGGTTTCGTTCAACGATCCGGGCCTGGTGAAGGAGCTCATTTCCGAGCTCGGCCCCGACAACATTGCAGCATTCGTCACGGAACCGATTCAGGGCACTGGTGGCGTGAACCCTCCGAATGGCGAGTATCTGCAGGAAGTGCAGCGGATGTGCCACCAGAACGACATCCTCTTCATCGTCGACGAGGTCATCACCGGCTTCGGTCGCACTGGTCACATGTTCGCCACCCAGCGCTTCGACCTGCAGCCGGACATGATGACGTTCGCCAAAGGCATCACTTCCGGCTACCTCCCACTCGGAGGTGTCATCGTCGCACCCGAGCTGTGGGAACCGTTCTACATCAATGCGAAGGAGACGCCGATCCATCGCTTCGGCATCACGTATGCAGGACACGCCACCGCATGCGCAGTCGCACAGGTAAACCTCGACATCATCGAACGCGAGGGTCTCGTCCAACGCGCCGCCGAACTCGAAGTGGTGCTCCGGGAAGAACTCCACGCGCTCGCCGCTCGGCGAACGTCGGTTGCCGAAGTCCGATGCGGTGGCTTCATGGGTGCGATCTCGGTGACCGATCAGCTCAGCAACGACGACATCACCGCCGACCTGGTGGAACTCGGGTTCGTGACGCGACCACTGCGCGGCAACACATTGCAGATCTCGCCACCACTAACGACAACCGACGACGAAGTCCGAACCTTGATCAAGGCGTTCGACACCGCACTCGCGGCTCGCGAGGCTACGGCGTAAGCAGTTCGCGGCCGCCGAGGTATGGCCGCAATGCCTTCGGGACGCGGACGGAGCCGTCGGCCTGCTGGTGGTTCTCGAGGATCGCAATGATGGTGCGCGTCATGGCAACGAGCGTTCCATTCAATGTGGCAACCGGCTTCGTGCCACTGCTGTCCTTCATCCGCGTGCGCAGGCGGCGAGACTGGAACGTGGTGCAGTTGGACGTCGAGGTGAGTTCGCGGTACCGCTCCTGTGATGGGATCCAGGCTTCGCAATCGAACTTGCGGATCGCCGACGAACCGAGATCACCAGCCGCGACATCGATGACCCGGTAGGGGAGTTCGCAGGCATCGAGGAAGTTTTTCTCGAATTGCAGGATGTTTGCATGCTCCGCTTCCGCGTTCTCCGGGTCGCAGAAGATGAACATCTCCACCTTGTCGAACCAGTGGACGCGGAAGATGCCTTTGGTGTCCTTGCCATGTGCACCGGCTTCACGGCGGAAGCACGGGGAATAGCCGACGTAGCGTCGTGGCAATGTGTCCGCGTCGAGGATTTCATCCATGTGGTACGCGGCGAGCGGAACTTCCGAGGTTCCGACGAGATACATGTCATCAGCCTCGAGCCGGTACACGTTCTCCGCTGCCTGGCCGAGGAACCCCGTGCCCTCCATGGCCGCGGGGCGAACGAGAGCCGGCGGGATGACGGGAATGAAGCCGTTCTTCTGCGCCTGCTCGATGGCGAGTTGGATCAAGGCGAATTCGAGCAGCGCGCCGGTCCCGGTGAGGTAGTAGAAACGCGAACCGGAGACTTTCGCGCCACGCTCGATGTCGATCGCCTTGAGGTACTCACCGATCTCGATGTGATCGCGAACCCGGATGCCCTCGGCCGCGAAATCGCGCGGCGTACCAACATGCTCGAGCACGACGAAGTCGTCCTCACCGCCGACCGGAACGGCCGGATGTACGACGTTCGAGAATTCCTTGAGCACTGCCTCGAGTGCAGTGTCCGCCACACGAAGGGCCTCCTCCGCGGCAGTCACATCTGCGGACAGTTTCGTCGCCTTCGCCATGAGCTCGTCGAGCTCGGCTTGCTTCGAGGTATCGCCCTTCTTGACCGCTCCCTGCAGTGGGCCGATGTCCTTGCCGAGGGTCTTTTGCTCATTGCGGAGCGAATCGAACGCTGCCACCGCGGCGCGGCGCCTGGAGTCCGCCGAGATTGCCTCATCCACGAGTTCGACGCGCTCACCGCGGGCGCGCTGGGAAGCACGGATGAGGTCTGGCTGCTCTCGCAACAGGGCAATATCGATCATGGTCGAAGCCTAACCTTTGGAACAGTCGTGGAATCGGTCAGTAAACGGTGAATACCGGGCTTCGGTAATTGCCCTTTCATGCATCTTCGGGCAGGTTGTCCGCATGAAGAAGTTGCTTGCCGCCGCCGCTGCGGCGCTCACAATCGTCGGCCTGTCCATTGCTCCTGCTGAGGCGGCCACCACCAAGGCGCAGATCACCGTGACAGGAACCGGTCAGGTATCCGTGAAGCGCGATCAAGCGACGACCACGCTGACCGTGGCGGTCTTCGACACCACCGCCAAGGCGGCGATGGCCGGTGCCACCCGCAACTTCAATTCCGTCCGCGCCGCCATCATCGCGGCGGGCGCCAGGGAGGACGACCTCACGACCGCGGGTCTGTCGCTGTACCCCGAGTACGACTACTCGTCGGGCAAGACTCCGATGATCATCGGCTACCGCGCGAGCGTGGCCCTCTCTGTCGTGACTGCCGTGAATCTGGCGGCGACCATCGTCGACACCGCCGTCGAAACCGGTGGCGACACGGTGTCGATCAACGGGATTTCCTTCGACACTGCGAACCCCGACGCATCTTCGGCCACTGCTCGTTCCCGCGCGGTGGCTGCGGCGAAGGCGAAGGCGAGGGCCTACGCGAAGGAACTCGGCATGAAACTCGGCAAGGTCGTGAAGATCACCGAGACATCTGCACCGATTCCGACGCCGATCTACGCGGGTGCCGACAAAGTACTTGCGTCCTCGGTGGCACTCGATCCGGGAACAGCGAAGGTCAGCGTCACCGTCGAGGTCAGCTTCAGTCTCTTGTGACGACTTCGTGAACGCGGAGTGAACCCGCATTCACGGATCGACACCTAGCGTGATCATCGGAGGATCCGATGTTCAGAGATCGCGCCGACGCAGGCCGACGTCTCGCTGAGAAGCTCGCGACATATCGACACGATGCGCCGGTCATCATCGGACTTCCACGCGGGGGCGTTGCGGTTGCGCATGCTGTTGCGCGCGCTTTGCATGCACCACTGGACGTGATCGTCGTGCGCAAACTCGGAACCCCGGACAATCCGGAGCTCGGATTCGGTGCGATCTCCGAAGAGGACGTCGTGGTGTTCAACCAGGGAGTCGTGCGCGCACTTGGAATCGACGAAAGCGACATCGACCGTGCAATTGCTCGCGAACGACTGACCCTTGAATCCCGACGTGCCGCCCTCCGGTCACGGCATGAACAGATCGATCTCAAGGACCGCGTCGTCATCGTGATCGACGACGGCATCGCAACCGGAATCGATGCGCGTGCCGCCTGCCGCGTCGTGCGCGCGCGTGGCGCAAAGGAGATCGTCCTTGCAGTTCCCGTGGCACCGGCCGATTGGACGACGACCATGACGCGAGAAGCAGATGTGCTTGTGGCGGTCGAGGTTGATCCGGAGTTCATGGCGGTTGGTTCGTACTACGAAGACTTCACGCAGGTGTCCGATGACGACGTTGAGCACTGTTTGGATTCCGCATGCCTGACGCCGTAATCCCGATCGACGGCTTCAGTGTCGTGGGTAATCTGGTTGTGCCAGGCCACAGCACCGGCATCGTCGTGTTCGTGCACGGCAGCGGAAGTTCGCGGTTCAGCCCCCGCAACCAGTTCGTCGCATCCGTCCTGCAGTCGGCCGGTTTCGCCACCCTGTTGTTCGATCTGCTTCGACCCGCTGAGGCACGGCAGCAGGAGAACGTCTTCGACATCGAGCTCCTCATCGACCGACTGCGGCATGTGCTTGGCTGGCTGCGGTTGTACCCGGGGCTGAAAAACATGCCGATCGGTTTGTTCGGCGCCAGCACCGGGGCTGCCGCGGCACTCGGAGTTGCCGCGGATCCGGGCTCACCAGTGTCAGCCGTGGTGAGCCGAGGCGGCCGTCCGGACCTCGCCCTGCAACGGCTCCCCCTCGTGCAGGCGCCCACCCTGCTCATCGTCGGCAGCGAGGACCGGGTGGTCCTCGACCTCAACGAGCGGGCAGCGAAGGCACTGCTTGCCCTGCACGAAATTCGGGTCATTTCGGGCGCAACACACCTGTTCGAAGAGCCAGGGGCGCTGGAGCAGGTGGCCGCCGCCGCGACCACCTGGTTCGAGGTCCATCTCGGAGCCGCCTAAACTTGTGCCCCTGCGATCAGGCCCTCGGGCCGTGGGTCCGATACCTGCAAGATCCGCAGACGCATTGCCCTCCTGCCACGGACGGACCGTGGCCGATTAGCCCGTAGGAGGTGTTGAACGCATGCGTCAGTACGAAGTCATGGTCATCCTCGATCCCGATCTCGAGGAACGCACCGTCGCCCCCAGCCTTGAGACTTTCCTCAATGTTGTGCGGAACGATGGTGGCACCGTTGCAAAGCTCGACATCTGGGGACGTCGTCGCCTCGCGTACGACATCAACAAGAAGTCGGACGGCATCTATGCAGTCGCCACACTCGACTGCACGCCCGCTGCTGTTGCTGAACTTGATCGCCAGCTGAACCTCAATGAGGCAGTGCTGCGAACCAAGGTCATGCGGACGGACGCGAAGTAGTCGCGATGGCCGGCGAAACTGTTATCACCGTTGTCGGAAACCTCGTCGACGACCCTGAACTCCGCTTCACGCCAAGTGGTCAGGCCGTCGCCAAGTTCCGCATTGCCAGCACGCCGCGCACGCGCGACGCGCAATCTGGTGAGTGGAAGGACGGCGAGTCCCTCTATCTGACATGCAGTGTCTGGCGTCAGTACGCGGAGAACGTTGCAGAGTCGCTGCAGCGCGGTATGCGCGTGATCGTCCAGGGCCGCCTCAAGCAACGGTCGTATGAAACGAAGGAAGGCGAGAAGCGCACAGTGTTCGAACTCGACGTCGAAGACGTCGGTCCCGCGCTGCGCAGCGCCACAGCCAAGGTGACGAAGGTCAACCGTGGCGGCGCATCCGGTGGCAGCGGTGCTGCAACCGGCGGAGCCTCCGACGATCCGTGGGCATCGGCACCAAGTGCTGGCGGCTCATGGGGCGGCGCTTCATTCGACGAACCACCGTTCTAACCACAATCGCGACAGCGGTTGTGCACACACAACTTTGACCATTCCGACTCCGGTCGGGCATCCCAAGGAGCACCACAATGGCACCACGTGAGAAGCGCGAGCTTCGCAAGCCGGGCAAGAAGAAGCCCTGCATCTTCTGCAAGGAAGACGCCACCCCCGTCGATTACAAGGACGCAGCGTCGCTGCGCAAGTACATCTCCGACCGCGGCAAGATCCGCGCCCGCCGCGTGACCGGCGCCTGTGTGCGTCACCAACGCGACATCGCGATTGCTGTGAAGAACAGCCGCGAGATGGCACTCCTTCCCTACACCTCGTCAGCACGCTGACCCGACTGAAAGGCATTGAGATGAAGCTCATCCTCACGCAGGCAGTCGACGGTCTCGGCACTGCAGGCGACGTCGTCGAAGTGAAGGACGGCTACGGCCGCAACTTCCTCCAACCGCGCGGCCTTGCTGTTGCATGGACGAAGGGCGGCGAGAAGCAGGTCACCCAGATCAAGCGTGCTCAGAAGGCCAAGGAGATCCGCGGTCTTGATCATGCGAAGGAAGTGAAGGCTGCACTCGAGGCGACCGACGTGAAGTTGGTTGCCCGCGCTGGAGACAGCGGCAAGCTCTTCGGTTCCATCACCGCTGCAGATGTTGCAGTCGCCGTTCGCAATGCCGGTGGCCCGGCGCTGGACAAGCGTGCGCTCAATATCACGAAGCCGATCAAGGCTGTTGGCAAGCACAAGGTGCAGATCAAGCTGCACGATTCGGTGACGGCGTCGATCGTCGTCGACGTGGTTGCTGGCGCCTAGTCGCAACAACTCGCAAGAGGCCCGCGCGGGAAACCGGCGGGCTTCTTCGTTTTCCGACTACCGTTCACGCAGGATCCATGCTGCTGCCACGGACTATGCGATGGGGGTTGGATCACGGAATGAGTGGGAGACCATGAGAGTTGGATATGTCGTGCTGTACGTGCAGGATGCCGACGCATGCTTGCGATTCTGGACCGAACAGGTTGGCATGATCGAGAAGGGCAGCAAGCAGGCAGGCGCGTTCTCGATCAGGCAGGTTGGATTCGCCGATCAGGACTTCTCATTCGAATTGGTGCCACTTGCGTTGATGCAGGACAACCCGAATGGTCTTGATCTCGCCACACCGTCGATCGCCTTCTTCGTTCCGGAGCTCGAAGCCACGCACGCCGCACTCGTTGCGCGAGGGGTGCAGGCCACCGAACCCGGTGACCACATGGGCATGTCATCGTTCGCCTTCGCAGACAACGAAGGGCGTTGGTTCGCCGTTCTTCGGGGCTAGCGGAGTGCGTTGAGCTGCGCGACGAGGCCGTCGCAGGCGACCTCGATGAGATCGAGCATGTGCTCGAAATCCTGGTCGTCGCCGTAGTACGGATCGGGCACGGTCACGTCCGCCGCATCGGGATCGAAGACGCGCAGGTACTGCACCTTTGATGTCACCGTGTCATTTGGCGCGCGCGAGATCAGCGTCTCGTAGTTGTTGTCATCCATGACCAGGATGAGATCGCGTTCCTCGAACCATTCACGTCGGAACTGCCGCGCCGTGTGTGTTCCACGGTAGCCGCGCTTCTCCCAGGTCGTGATCGAACGAGGGTTCGCCCCTTCGCCTTCATGCCAACCACCGGTACCGGAACTGTCGACGTCGACATGTGTGAGGCCGGCTTCCGCAAGCTTGTGCTGCAGCACCACGGCTGCTGCAGGGCTGCGACAGATGTTGCCCATGCACACCATCATCACCCGGATGCGTTCCCGGCCTGCGAGGTGTTGGAGATCGGTCATCGCGTTGCTCCTTCGACGATCCACGCGTCGGATCGTGATCGACGCAGCATCAGGACGACGCGAGTGCCGAGGAATGCGATCATCGCACACCACAACCCACTGACACCGAAGTCAAAGTGCACCGTCGCCCAGGCGATCGGGACAAAGGTGAGCATCGCCATCGTGAGCACGAAGGCGAGGTACTTCGTATCACCGCTGCCGATCAGCACGCCGTCAATGAGGAACACCACGGCCGCCATCGGTTGATGCAGACCGATCAGGATGAGGCACTGTGCCAGCAACGCGCGCACGATGTCGTCGGAGCTGAAAAGCGCTGGTAATGCAAGGGAACTCAACATCGTCAGGCCGCCGAGAATGGCGCCGAACACCATCGCCCAGCGCGTGAGGCGGTTGACGATCGCATGCACGAGATGGCCTTCGGAGGCACCGAGTCGCTTGCCGATGATCGCCTGTGCCGCGATCGCAAGTGCGTCGAGCAAATTCGCGAGCACGAACCACACCTGCATCGAGACGTAGAACGCAGCGAGTTCCTTGGTGCCGAGTTGTGCGGCAGCAACCGTGGTACCGGTGAGCACGATCCGCAACATCGAGCTTCGCCACAGCAATGGCAGGCCGACCTTGAGCGCCTGTCCAAGACCGCCGAGATGTGTCGGATACTTCCGCGCACCGATTGAATGCGCATAGCGAAGCAGCACGACGAGGAACGTCAGGAAGCCGATCGACTCGGCGATGGTGACAGCGATACCGGCACCGAGCGTGCCAAGATCCGTGCCGAAGACGAAATAGGCGCAGAGCAGCATGTTGAGTGTGACCTGGAAGATTGTGACGTAGAAGGTCACACGAGTGTCCTGCAGCCCTCGGAAAAGACCGACCGTTGCGAATGTCGCCATCATGGCCGGCGAACCGAGTGCGGCTCCACGCAGCCAGTCGATCGCATGCGGCAGTGCTGGGTCGTCGACACCGACCCACCCGACGAACGTCGGCGCGAACCACCACATCACTGCACCGACAGCGAGACCGATGAGCAGGCCGAGTGTGATGTAGTTGATGCCGTCGGCCACTGCCTCGCGCGGCTGGCCTGCTCCGAAGCGACGCGCGACGACGCTCGTCGAGGCGTAGGCGAGGAAGTAGCTGAGACTTGCCGCCACCCCGAATACCGCCGCGCCGCCGGCATAGCCCGCGAGGGCGTTCGTGCCGAGGGTCCCGATGAAGGCGGCGTCGGTCAGGAGAAGGAGTGACGGTGCGACGAGGGCGCCGAAGGCTGGAAGGGCCAGGCGCAGCACCTCACGACCCAGCGATTCCATGCCGTGATTCTTGTCCACTCGGCGAGAACTCCCCGAACTTTCTGCGGTCCACACCCTGTGCGCAGAATCCCTGAGGAGAACGGCGCGACGCGGCGCGATCACCCACAGCCATCGGGTCCGGAAACACAGGTTTCCCCCAAGGATGCCGACTTTTGCACGCGGTTATCCACAGACACATCCACAGGGCTGCTCGCCTCTGTCTGCCCCACCCATTACACATGGGCGTGAAGGAGTGCCATGAGCGTCGTTGATTTCCCGGCCGGTCCGGACGCGGGTACCCCCGACCGTCTCCCGCCACAGGATATTGCCGCCGAAGCATCCGTGCTCGGCGCGATGATGCTGAGCAAGGACGCCATCGCGGACGTCGTCGAAACGCTGCGCGAACATGATTTCTACAAGCCGTCGCACGCCACCATCTACGGCGTCATCATCGATCTTTACGGTCGCAGCGAGCCGGTCGACGCACTCACCGTGTCTGCGGAACTGCAACGACGCGGTGAGTCTGCGCGTGTTGGTGGTGCGCCCTACCTCCACACACTTGTGCAAGGCGTGCCTACTGCGGCGAATGCAAGTTACTACGCGCAGATCGTGCATGAACGCGCAATCCTTCGCAGGCTGGTTGAAGCCGGCACACGCATTGTGCAGATGGGATACCAGGGGCAAGGTGAGATCGACCAAGTCGTCGATCGTGCACAGGCCGAGGTCTACGACGTCACTGACCGACGCATGTCAGAGGACTACCAACCACTCTCCGAACTCATGGGTGATGCGCTCACTGAGATCGAAGCGATCGGCAATCGTGGTGGAGAACGCGTCGGTGTCCCCACTGGATTCGAGGATCTCGACCGACTGACAAATGGTTTGCACCCCGGTCAACTCCTGATTGTGGCTGCGCGGCCCTCGATCGGTAAGTCGACACTCGCACTCGATTTCGCGCGCGCTGCAAGCATCGAGCACGGACTCACGTCGGTGTTCTTCTCCTTGGAAATGGCGCGGAACGAAATCGTCATGCGACTTCTTTCAGCGGAAGCAGGTGTCTCCCTTCACAACATGCGTTCCGGCCTGATGAATGACAATGACTGGAACAAGTTGGCCCGCAAGATGTCAGCCGTATCGGAAGCGCCTTTGTTCATCGATGACTCGGCGAATCTCACGATGATGGAGATCCGCGCAAAGGCGAGACGGTTGAAGCAGCGCCACAATCTGAAGTTGATCGTGCTCGACTACATGCAGCTCATGACATCCGGGCGTCGAGTGGAAAGTCGTCAACAGGAAGTGTCGGAGTTCTCACGACAGTTGAAGCTACTCGCGAAGGAACTCCAGGTTCCGGTGGTGGCGCTCTCGCAGTTGAACCGTGGTCCCGAACAGCGCACGGACAAGAAGCCGATGCTCGCAGACCTCCGCGAATCCGGTTCACTCGAACAGGACGCAGACGTCGTCGTCCTCATTCACCGTGATGATGCCTACGATCGCGACTCACCGCGAGCCGGTGAAGCCGATCTCATCATCGCCAAGCACCGTAACGGCCCAACCGGCACCGTCACCGTGGCGTTTCAGGGTCACTACTCCCGCTTCGTGGACATGGCGAAGACGAACTAGCTCCGGACGTGTACTGCCTTCGCACCGTCGACGACGAGCACCAGCAGCACGGCGAATCCGAACACGATCGCCCATTCCTGCCAGGCGAGCGGCACGACGTGGAGGAGTGAGCCAAGTGGAGTGATGATGAACGGCAGCACAGCGAGCAGTAAGCCGAACACAATCGCATAGATGAGCGGCTTGTTCGCAGTGATCGGATTCATCCGCAGGATCGGCGTACGCAAACTCCGATACGCGAGGATGTAGATGACGGAACTGATTGCGAAGGCTGCGAACACCATGCTTCGTCCACGAACTTCATCGTGCAACACAAGGTGGTAGTGGCCGAATACGCACAGTCCGAACAACGCACTCAAGCCGCTGATGGTGGCGATCAGTCGTGCCCCGAAGCGATCGAGAATCGACTCCTGCAATGCTCGCGGTGGCCGCTCCATGATCCCCTGTTCCTTGGGCTCGAATCCGAGCACGATGTCCTCCGGTCCGTCGCAGATGAGGTGGATCCAGAGAATCTGTGCGACGAGAAGCGGTGTCGGCCAACCGAGCAGCATGGCCCCGAAGATGGTCAGCACTTCTGCGAATGAATCAGACAGCACATACGCAACAACCTTGCGGATGTTGTCGAAGATGACTCGCCCTTCCTCGATCGAAGCGACGACCGTGCTGAAGTTGTTATCGAGCAGGATCAGGTCCGCAATCTCCTTCGCGACATCGCTCGCGGTACCGACAACGATGCCGATGTCGGCTCGCTTCAATGCAGGTGCGTCATTCACGCCGTCACCGATCATCGCGGTGACATCACCATTCGCCTTCAACGCATCAATAATCCGCAGTTTGTCCTGTGGTCTGATGCGTGCGAATACCGTGTTCGACTTCACGCAGGCACGAATGCCCGCATCGTCGTACTGCTGCAGTTCGGCACCTTCAATGACGCGGATGTCTGTGATGCCGATGCTCCTGGCGATGCTTTCCGCGGTCCCGCGGTAGTCGCCGGTCACCATCAGTACCCGGATGCCAGCGGTTCGGGCGAGTGCCACGGATTCCTCGACGCCCGTCCGAATCGGGTCCTCCATTCCAACCAGCCCGACCCAGGTGTAGCCGGAGTAGTCGTTGAGTCCTCCTCCGGTTCGATGCGCAAGTCCGAGGCAACGGAGGCCCTGATTGGCCCAATCGTCAATCAGGGATTGCACGTCCTCACCGTTGATTTCGCTGCTGCACATGCCGAGCACGATCTCCGGAGCGCCCTTGAGGAAGTACTCCTGGGCTCCATCCATTGCAGTGCTGGTGATGGCTGCGATCATGTACTTCGTCTCGGATGTGAAGAGCTCCTCTGCAGTTCGCGGCGAACTGTCGAAGAGTGTCTGGACATCGAACGCGGCGTGCTGCTGCGCGTACTCCCAGAGAGCGATGTCCACCGGCCCTTCGAGGTCGTTGCACAAGACCATCGTGCGCTGTGCGTGTTGCGTGTCCACCAAGGCTGCCTGGGTCACCCGCATCCGTCCCTCGGTCAGGGTTCCCGTCTTATCAGTGCAGATGACGGTTACCGAACCAAGGGTTTCGACAGCGAGCAGTCGCTTCACCAAGCCCTGTCGACGGAGCACTCGTCGCATGCCGGCGACAAGAATGACGGTGACGGCAATGATCAAGCCCTCGGGTATTGCTGCAATTGATAGCACGATCGCAGTACGCAGCATCGTGAAGAACTCCTGACCGGCAAGCAGTCCCACCAGCAAGATCACAACCGTGGTAGCAATCACCACCCGGGTCAGCAGTGCGCTGAAGCGCGTGAGACGCACCTGCAACGGTGTGGGGTCTTCCCGGGGTGCGGCGATCGAGGCGGCGATCTTCCCCAATTCGGTGTGTGTTCCAATCGCATCCACGACGAGCAATCCGCGGCCGGTCACGACCGTGCTTCCCATGAACGCACGATCCTGCACCTGTTTGCTGACTGGTTCACTCTCACCGGTGAGCAACGCTTCATCCACCGAGACGCGGGTGGCTTCCAGTAACGTGCCATCGGCGGGAATCTTGTCGCCGACCGCGAGTTGTACGAGATCTCCGGGAACGAGTTGCCATACCTCGATATCGGACCGCACACCATCCCGCCAGACATTCGCTGTGGGCTTGAGCAGGGTGCGCAAGGCGAGATAGGTCTGGTGCGCCTTGAACTCCTGTACGAAGCCGAGGGCGACGTCGATGACGACGACGGTGATGATGATGACGAAGTCCCCCCGCTCACCAAGTGCGAGTGAGATCGCCGCGGCCACGAAGATGATGAAGACGAGTGGGGACGTGAACTGCGTCGCAAGGATCGAGAACCAGGTAACCGGTTCACGCTGCGGAAGACGATTCTCACCGTACTCGACGCGGCGGCTTGCAACCTCGCTCGACGTCAATCCGCTGCGCATCGTGCGTCCTTATCGGTAGGTCACACTTCCAAGATCACTGACAATCAACCACCAGGTACGACCACGCGTCAATGTGATTTCGGTGCCGTGATCATCAAACCATCGTGGGAGGTCTGCCGAGCTCGGGCGTTCCCATCGCGCATGGATGAGAAGACCTTGTGAGAGCACGTAGCCTTCGCCGGTTCCGATGGTGTTGGCATACGGCGTCACAGCACCGTATTTGTCGGAGAATGGGCTGTCCTGGAACGGCGCCTGCATGACGAGGATGTTCGCCGCAGTCACCGGCTCGGTCTGTCCGTCCAAGCTGGTTTGGGTCATCAATGGCTGGCTACTCGCCGACATCTGCCACCGACGTCCGTCCCATATGTAGGACTTTTTCGACGCCGGCCATCGGACCGCAACTTCCTGCACAGTGGTTCCCGACTCCGTCGGCTTTGCAGCGATTGGCCAGGCCTTGATGTTCGTCACGCTGGCTGCCATCGGATCGGTGATACGACCACGGAGCGTGGTCATGGTCGCGACGTAGTTGTGAGGTGCCGCACGATCTTCGATTCGGAAGTACCCATCCCCGCCTTGTGGGGCGCCGATGAGTTGCAGTTGCGCCGCCTTCAAGTACGGCACGAGTCGCGCCGCAGATCCCGAGTATGCGAAACCGGGAGTTCCGAATGCCGGTACGAGATCGAGGTCAGTGATTCGTGCTGATCTGATCGGTCCGATGAATTCGGGGGACTTCGACTGGAAGACGGCAAACAACCGGGTCAGACCACCTTCAACCTGTTCAACGACAACGATGTCCGCGCTGTTCAAGTTGAACTGAGGTCTGGCTTCGACGACGTCGTCGATCTTCGCGACGATCACCGGATTCGTGCGTTCACCACACATGTCGGTGAGTGGTGAACGCCAGCAAGGGGCAGCACTGCCCGCCGGCGATGGAGTACCCGGCAGATTCCCGCACGCCGCAAGCAGAACTGCGATAGCCGGCACTGCGACGATGTGTGGGAAGCGCATCATGCATGCCAGCATAGGTAGTCGAGTGCAACATGAAAAATGCAGGACGAGTACGCTCATCGAATACGCAGGGAGGTAGTTAGTGCGACGTTGGTTGAGCCGGAATCTCGTGGTGCTCAGCCTTGTATCGCTCCTCCAGGATGCAGCGAGTGAATTCCTCTACCCACTCTTGCCACTTCTGCTGACAGGTGTCCTGGCGGCACCACCTGTTGTACTCGGCGTCATCGAAGGTCTTGCCGATGCAACTGCAGGCATCACGAAGTATGTCGCCGGACGCTGGTCTGATGCTCGGGGACGAAAACCTTTCATTGCGATCGGCTACTCACTGGCGGCCCTTGGGAAGGCATTCGTCGCGGCCGCAACGGTGTGGCCGATGGTGTTGTTCGGTCGCGTGACCGACCGATTCGGAAAGGGAATCCGTTCTGCCCCGCGCGATGCCATGATCGCGTCATCGGTTACAGCAGATGCTCTTGGCCGCGCATTCGGCTTCCACCGAATGGCGGACACCGCCGGCGCAGTCATCGGACCCTTGCTCGGGCTTCTTGCATTGTCGCTGTTGGACAACGATCTTCGTCGGGTCCTCTGGTGGGCGGTCATTCCGGGGATTGCGTCTGCCCTGCTTGTGATGCTCGTGCGCACGCCGGAGCAGGAATACGTTGAGCGTGCGCAACGACGTGTCACACCGAAGCATCCGTTGCCACCACAGTTCTGGCGAGTGCTCGTTCCACTGTCCGTCATCGCCTTGCTGAACTTTGCGGATGCACTGCTGTTGCTGAGATTCGTCGATCTCGGATACTCGACGACGCAGGTTGTGCTCGCGTACGTGGCGTTCAACAGTGTGTACACGCTGCTGGCCTTTCCTGCGGGGTTGGTCGCAGATCGGTTGCATCCACTGTTCGTGTACGTCCTGGGTCTACTCGGTTTCGGTGTTGCCTACCTCGGCCTCGGGATCGCCGACGGTGGCTGGGCGCCGTTCGTGCTGATGGCGGTGTACGGCGTCTTCCCCGCACTCACCGACGGTGTTGGCAAGGCGTGGATCGCGCGCATCGTCCCGGCCGAGCATCGCGGCCGCGGACAAGGTGTGTTCCAAGCATGGAATGCGATTGGGATCTTGCTTGCCGGAACATGGGCGGGCCTGCTCTGGGAGGCGGGACCGGGCAACGGTGTGCTGCCATTGACGGTTTCCGGAGTGCTTGGCCTCGTTGCGGCAGCAATGCTGCTGGTGTTCCGTAAGCACCTGATCCGGGTTCCATAAGCGCTGTAGAGGTCAGAACCACGCCGGTTACGCTTCTGTCTCTGGAGGTTCCCCATGCCGATGTACCGCTCCCGTACCTCGACGCACGGCCGCAATATGGCCGGTGCGCGTGCTCTCTGGCGTGCCACCGGTGTCCGTGAAGGCGATTTCGGCAAGCCGATCATCGCCGTCGTGAACTCGTTCACCCAATTCGTGCTTCGATCGTGGTGATGCTGTCTTGCATGGTCTACCTCTCGGTGGGAGCTGTTACGAGCGCTGTTGCGCGTCGTGCAGATCGGGCTTCCCGCTGTGCGATTTGTGGACGCACTGCGGGCTGATCCGCCTCCGGAAGCACCGTCGCCCTAGAGGGTCGGTTGCCGGATGGCCAGCCGGAGGGCTTGTGGCCATCAACTCGTGCGCGGCTCCTGGCTGGAGTCGCGCGGGATCTGGTGTCGAAGGTCAACGCTTGCCGTTGAAGAAGCCAGTCTTGCGCTTGTTCATTGACCCGGGTTTGCGGAACCCGCGGTCGTTCGGCGTGTGCGACTGGCGGAAGTCCAGTGCCTTCTTCACCTTGTCATGGTGTTTCATGTGGTCTCTTTCTGCTTTGAATGTTTGTTACTTGGCTGGTGGATAAGTGCGTGCGACCATGGCGGCCGAACGCGTTGTTCGTCGCTTCGAGGCTCTATCTCTGTGCAGTTCTCAAGGTGCAAGCGGAGAGACTCCGCCACTGGAATACCTTGCCGAGGGGGTCTGACAACGCCCTTGGAGGCACTCCTGCATACGCCGGGATGGGCCGCCGCTAGGCAGACTCCACCCGTCGCATGACTGGCACTGTGTGCCTCGAGGGCGGATGAGCGTTAGCCCGTTGCTCCCATGAGAAATACCCCAAACACTCGGGGGTCCGGAGACCCGTTCATTTCTCCACG
>CAXBQV010000019.1:0-22617 GCA_963978265.1 uncultured bacterium
TCTATCACGCCGGCCCGGAGGTCGTGCCGTTCACACTGCCCGGCATCGCGTCGGAATGGTCGGTGGAAGTCAACACCGCGCATCCGCGCGGCGAGGGCGGTGACAAGCGTTTGCCCGCTGGCAAACCGTTCCTCGTGGAGTCGCGCTCACTCGTCGTGCTCAAGGCACGGCACGCCTGACGTCACGCACTTCGCGCGAAGTGCAACGCACCAACTGCGTGCTCCATGGCACCCCAGTGCCCCGAAAGCCATCCACGGTCGCAGTCGGCCACGAAGTCGCCGACGAGCGTCGGTGCCTGTCCGAGTTCGGCTTCGACGAGATTGCGCATCGCCGCTGCGACATGTCGGCTTCCGGCGGCCGACTCCCGGATGCGGTTCACGACGATCGCCGTCGGATGCTGTGACCACGCACCGGAGTGAGCGCAGAGTCGCACCAATCCGAGCGGCGTCGCAGTCGCAACGACCACCAGTCGGTCGACGTGGTCGAGGATCCCCTCCCACGGATGCCCACCGATCGGACCGAAGTCGATCACGACCTCCGGGAACTGTTCTGCGGCAACGACGAGCAGCCGCGCCACATCCGATGGCGACACATCAGTCCCATCGTCACCGTGCAGTGCCAGTCCGAGCACGGCCGCACGCTTCGCCTGTGGCACAGCAAGTTGCCGGAGATCCGCGGTCGGGTTGCGATCGAGTTCCCGCACGGCCATCCGCAGCGTCGAAGTGCGTGTGCCAGTGCCGACCAGGAGGCCGAGGGCGGGCCGCGCCACATTGCCCTCGATGAGCAACGCATTCGGATGCTGCCGCGCATACATCCAGGCGAGTGTCGTCACACCGACACCTCCCGACACTCCGACGAAAGCGGTGATCGGAGCGCGATCCACCGCTCGGACGAGCTGCAGTCGCGGCGTCGGCTGCAACTGCGCGCACTCCGCAATCAGTTCGTCGAACATCAAGTCGACGACGTCGCGCACGTCGAGGTCGGAACCGTCCAGCCACGGCGGTCGGATTGAATCGCGGAGGACCACCACACGTGTCTGCGTCGCCCGCTGCAGCACCGCTTCTTGATCGAATCCGCGCACGGATGGACAGGTGATGAGGACATCGGTCGCCTCGGACGTCGTCGCGATATCGACCAGCCGACGTCCCATCTGGACGTCGCGGTTCGCTGCGATTGCGGTCAGCAGTTCGCGTTCCCACGGCACTTCGCCGACGGCCACGTCGATCCTCATCCGGCAACCCGCACGAGATCGAGATCCCCACGATGCATCGCAGCGACGAGCACGGCGGTCGCGGCAGGCGGCACCGCAAGGGACACGCCGCGGCCACCACCGACATCGGCGGCAATCGTGCGCAGCACGCGGACGCCCGCGAGCAGCTTGCTCGTCGCCAACGGCTCATCGGTCGTCATCCAGACATCAACGAGTTCCCCGCGCATCAGCGCGTCGGGCATATGCAGGGATGTTGCCGGCACCATCACCTCGTCGAACCGTTCCTTCACTGTCGTGAATGCGGCCATCGGCACAAGTTCCCCGGACTGCAGGCCGCGGCCGATCGTCCTGCCGAGCACGGTTGTCGACGCAAGCGCATAGGCATCGAGGTCGCCGGCGACTTCTGCAACATGCACATCACCCGGCCCGAGCACCGTTCCGGCCGCAATCACGTGATCGGTCTGCCAGACCGCGACCCGGGCAGACGCGCGCTGCATGACCACCCCTCCGAGCACGGTGGCGAGCACCATGAGCCCAATGCCGGTAACGATTCGCGGCTCTCTCAGGATTCCGAACATGCGGAGCACCGTCGTCCACATCGCTTGCGGGGCCCTGACACATCCACAGGACTAGTCCGTTCCTGACGCGAAGTCGTCGTTGTTCGTCAGATTCGCCACCTCTTGGATCGAGGCGTGGATATGAACCTGTTTTCACGGGACCCGCTCACTGCGTCATGGCTGCTGGCGCTGCTCGTCCTGTTCGTCGTGGTGGTTGCCGTCCCACTGCTCCGCGCAGTCGCAGCGGGCTGCATCTACGCCTACGCGCATGCAACCGGCCGCAACCACCTTCGCACAACCGCCGCCCGCGTCATGCCGAGGATCGGACACCTCATCGGCTCGGTGGCCGTCGGTGTTGCGTCGATCGCGGCACCCGCCGCTGCGGATACAACGACCGCGGCCTCCTCGATCAGCATCGACCGCGATGCGGGCACTGCTGCGAAAACCCCGCAACCTGCAGCACCGGTAGCCGAGCCCTCAACGACGTTGTACGTCGTGAAGTCCGGTGACTCGCTGTGGAGCATCGCGGCCGCTCAATTGCAGTCGCCGACGAATGCAGCGATCACCGAACAGTGGAAAGCGATCTGGCGCGCAAACCGAAGAGTCATCGGCGATGAGCCGGAGTTCATCCGACCGGGAATGGAACTCGTGATCGACGGAGCGTCGTCATGACGCACGCGGCAGCCATTCGCAATTCGGCGCCCGGCTGCTCCCCTGTCGTCACCCTGCGCCTGCTCGCCAACTCGGATGCGGGAAAGCCCCAGACAATCGACGAGCCGGAACAGCTCTCACTTCCGTTCGACTGGGTTTGGCTGGCGAAACCGCCGAGGGTGGAACCTCCGCCGCCTCCTGCCGAACGCGTCGATCCAAAGCAATGGGGCTCTCGGATTGCCCTTGCCGCGTTCGAGGTAATGCTCGGGCGTCGACCCGCGGCACAACTCGCCCGCTACATCGATCAACGCGCAGCGATGTCGCTGTCCGGGCATGCGCAGCAGTACGTGTTCCAGCGGAAACGCGCCAAACCTGTCGGACAGGGAACGCCGCAGATATCGTCGGTGCACATCCAGCAGCCGCATCAGGACGCCGCAGAACTCACCGTCGTCGTGCACGACGGTATGCGGTTCCGTGCCGTCGGGATGCGCTTGAGCGCACGCGACACCACCTGGATATGTACAGCCTTCGAGTTGGGCTAGGCGCCTGCGCCGCCGTGGCAGCGCTTGTACTTCTTCCCCGAACCGCACGGACAGGGATCATTGCGGCCAACCTGCTTCTCGCCAGTCGACTGCGTGCGATCCACCTGCTGTGAACCGTCTTCGCTCGGCGCGACGTAGGTGAGGTTCTGCTGACGCGGTGCGCCGAAGCCCTTCACCTCGATCTCGGGGGCAGCCGCTGTCTGCGTCTCGACTTGCACGTCGATGTTGAAGATGAAGCCGACGGCCTCCTCCTTCATCGCATCCATCATCGCCGCGAAGAGGTCGTAGCCCTCGCGCTGGTACTCGATGAGCGGGTCGCGCTGTGCCATGGCGCGCAGTCCGATGCCCTCCTGCAGGTACTCCATCTCGTAGAGATGCTCGCGCCAACGTCGGTCGAGGACCGACAACACGATCTTGCGCTCGAGTTCGCGCATGACCGGAGCGCCGAGCTGATCCTCACGTGCTCGATACGCCTGTTCCGCGTCTGCGCAGAGAATGTCGACGAGGTCGTCGGTTTCGAGACCCGCGCGCTGCTTGATCTCCTCGAGGTCGACGCCCACCGGGTAGATGCTCTTGAGGGCACTCCACAGCCGATCGAGATCCCATTCCTCCTGATACGGCGACTCGCACTCGGAGTCGACGTAGCCGGCAACGGTGTCGGCGAGGAACTGCTGGATGTGGTCCGAGATGTCGACGCCCATGAGCACGTCGTGGCGCTCGCCGTAGATGACGAGACGTTGACGGTTCAGGACTTCGTCGTACTTGAGGACGTTCTTGCGGATCTCGAAGTTCTGCGCTTCCACCTGCGTCTGCGCCGACTTGATGGAGTTGGTCACCATCTTCGCTTCGATCGGCACGTCGTCAGGGACGTTGAATCGCCGGAGGAACGAATCGACCATGTCGGCCTTGAAGAGGCGCATGAGGTCGTCCTGCAGCGAGAGGTAGAACCGTGACTCACCGGGATCGCCCTGACGGCCGGAACGACCGCGCAACTGGTTGTCGATACGACGGGACTCGTGGCGCTCCGTGCCCAGCACGTACAGTCCACCGAGCCCGACGACCTCGTCGTGTTCGGCCGCAACGCTGGCGCGTGCTGCAGCGATCGCCTGTGGCCAGGCGGCTTCGTACTCCTCCGGATTGTCGACCGGCGAGAGGTTGCGCTGCTCGAGCGATGCCGCAGCGATGAACTCGGGGTTGCCGCCGAGCATGATGTCCGTACCGCGGCCCGCCATGTTCGTGGCAACGGTGACCGCGCCCTTGCGACCTGCCTGCGCAACGATGGCGGCCTCGCGCTCGTGATGCTTCGCGTTGAGCACCTGGTGCGGCACACCACGCTTCTTCAGCAGGGCCGATAGCACTTCGCTCTTCTCCACCGAGGTCGTACCGACGAGCACAGGTTGGCCGTGCGCGTGACGCTGCACGAGATCCTCGATGACGGCATTCAACTTTGCCTGCTCGGTGCGATACACGAGATCGGGCTGATCGATGCGCACCATCGGACGGTTGGTGGGGATCGGAACGACGCCGAGCTTGTAGATCTGCTGGAATTCCGCGGCTTCGGTCATGGCCGTACCGGTCATGCCGCCGAGTTTGTTGTACAGGCGGAAGTAGTTCTGCAGCGTGATCGTGGCAAGGGTCTGGTTCTCGCCCTGGATCTTCACGCCTTCCTTCGCCTCGATCGCCTGGTGCATGCCGTCGTTGTACCGGCGGCCGGCAAGGATGCGGCCGGTGTGCTCGTCAACGATGAGGACCTCGCCGTTCATGACGACGTAGTCCTTGTCCTTCTTGAACAGTTCCTTCGCCTTGATCGCGTTGTTCAGCAACCCGATCAGCGGCGTGTTCACCGATTCGTACAGGTTGTCGATACCGAGCCACTTCTCGGCGTTCTCAATGCCGGCCTCGAGCACACCGATGGTGCGCTTCTTCTCGTTCACCTCATAGTCGGTGTCACGACGCAACCGCTGCGCCAGTTGCGCGAACTGCGGGTACAGCGCTCCTGTGTCGTCGGAGGGGCCACTGATGATGAGCGGAGTACGGGCTTCGTCGATGAGGATCGAGTCGACTTCGTCGACGATTGCGAAGTTGTGACCACGCTGCACGAGTTCATCGGCCGACCACGCCATGTTGTCACGGAGGTAGTCGAAGCCGAATTCATTGTTGGTTCCGTACGTGATGTCCGCGGCGTATGCCGCGCGGCGCTCGACCGGCGTCATGTGCGCGAGGATCACGCCGACCTCGAGTCCGAGGAAGCGGTGGATACGGCCCATCCACTCTGAGTCACGCTCGGCGAGGTAGTCGTTGACGGTGACGACATGCACGCCGTCGCCCGAGAGTGCGTTCAGGTAGGACGGAAGCGTCGCAACGAGCGTCTTGCCTTCACCCGTCCGCATCTCGGCGATGTTGCCGAGGTGCAGGGCGGCGCCACCCATGATCTGCACGTCGTAGTGGCGCTGGCCGAGCGTGCGTTTCGACGCCTCGCGAACTGCGGCGAACGCCTCGGGCAGGAGGTCGTCGAGGGTTTCGCCGCTCTGGTACCGCTGCTTGAACTCGGCGGTGAGCGCGCGAAGTTCGGCATCGGTCAGCGGCGTCATCGTGGACTCGAGCGCGTTGACCTGCTTGGCAATGCCCTCGAGCTTGCGGACGATCTTGCCTTCGCCAGCACGGAGCAACTTGTCGAGAACGGACACCGGAAACCCTTCGTTTACGTGGACCCAATCGTAGGCGACGCCCGAGCCGACGCCTCACCCACGAAGGCCACCCGCACGCGCTGGGCCGACCGGCCGCTGAACCCTTACGGGGACCAGACAGTCCCCGGGGGCAGTGTTCGATCAGTCCAGCCAGTGGGCGCGCGTCGCAATCGCGACCGCGTGCGCCCGACAGCGCACGCCGAGTTTCTGATGGATGTTCCGCAGATGGTTCTTGACGGTGTTCTCGGAGATGCCGAGTTGCCGCGCGATCGCACGTGTACTCACACCCCTTGCAACGAGCGACAGCACCGCGGTTTCACGAGGTGACAGTGGATTCGCCTCCTGCGCATACACCCGACCAAACGTCCGTTGCAGAAGTCGGACGACCGCCAAATCGTCAAGCAGTTGCTCCCCCATACTTGCAGTGTGCGCGGCAGCGCTTGCCGCGCTCCTGCGCGCGGCTTGCACAACAATCACGGTCAGCTGCGGAGCAGTCGGCCCACCTTCGCGGTGGCCTTGCGACCGTGACGTGACCAACGCGAACGCTTCTTCACGCGCCGCAAGGTCTGCTCAAGTGTTTCGCGCGCACGCTCGAACGCCACTTCCGCTTCCGGGCCGGTGCCTTTCGCACGCCACGGTGCGGCGTCGCCGATCGCCGAGATCTCGACGAGCCACGCCTTCGACGACTGCCGCGGATTTGTTTCATGGCTGACCTCGACGTCGAACCGGAGGATGTTGATGCCGAAGCGATCGAGCGCAGCAGTCTTCTCCTTGACGTGGTCCACCCAGAACTCCCCGAGATCCAGATGACGACCTCGCACAATGACTTCCGGTTGCTTACCGTTCATGGTGAACCTCCTTGCCGTTCGTGAATAACGGTAGGCCTTGCCTGCGCGGAGCGACAGAGGTCAATTGCCCACGACGTGCCAGCCCGAACGCCGCCCAAACATGTGCACCGCAAACTGTGAGGGAACGGGCAGCGGCTCGCATCGTGGCTCCTGAGGTCACGACGTCGTCGACGAGCAGGAGCGGCCGGTTCGTATCGCCGGTCCACCGCAACGCGTCCTGCACATTCCTGGCCCGCGCATCACGAGTCAGGCCGGCTTGGTCCTTTCGCTCACGCGTGGACTCGAGTGCATCGGAGTACGGAGCACCGACGGCGCGCAGCACCTCGTGCAGCATGCGTGCTCCGCGCAGTCGGTCGTTTGCGGGTGCCGAGGGGATCGGCACGCACAACAGTTCGGGTCGTCGTTCGAGCAGCGCTGCATGCGATCGGACCACGAAACCCGGTGGTCTCGATTTCGGGTGCACTGGTGCGTTTCGCCGGCGATTTCGCCGAGGCCTCTGGCTGAACCACCGTGCACATCCTTCTGCGGAGGGGAAGCACCGCATCCGCAACGATAAGTCTGCTCCCCCGCCCGATCAACGACCGAGCCCCCGACACGCCGATAAACTCTCAAGTGAGACTTGAGGCAAACCTTCAATCACTGGTCGAGGGTTCAATCTGCGTTGAAATCCTCCGGCGATACGTCCTCGAGGAATGCCCGGAACGCATCCAATTCGGCGTCCGAACCCTGCGGCCCTTCAATGATTGCAGCAGCATCGAGCACTTCGTCGGCGGCGTAGATCGGCACCCCGGCTCGGAGCGCGATCGCAACCGCGTCGGAGGGTCGGGCCGACACCCGCATCCCGTTCGCGAGTACCAGGTCCGAGTAGAAGACGCCGTCTTCGAGCTTCGTGATCTCCACGCGCTCGCACGGCGCGTGCAATGTCTTCAGGATGTCGTTGACGAGGTCGTGGGTCAGCGGGCGTGACGGCTGCACACCTTGCTGCGCCAGGGCGATTGCCGCCGCCTCCGGACTGCCGATCCAGATTGGCAATTGACGTCCTCGATCGGCGAGAAGCAGGACGATGTCGTTGGAGGCCTCGACCATCCGGATGCCGGCGACGGTGACCTCACGCATGTCCCACCTACCTGACAAGGTCCTGGATGCCGTTGCGGACGAGCGCCGCATGGAGAGCGACGGAGAGCGCCGCGATTTCACGCGCCACTTCCCCGGCGCGCTGGGCGCCGTCACCCTTCGACTTGGCGAGCGGGGTGATCACTTGTTGGACGAGACCGATTTCGCGGTCTGCAGCCGCCTTGAAGCCCCGAAGGTGCCGCGGTTCGATCCCGAACGAGAGCAGCGAGCCGATCGACACCATGACGGACAGGTCATCGCCGGAGAAGAAATCGTCAACGGCCGCGATGAGACCGAACTCCTCGATCTCCTTCACCGTGGTAACGGCGACACCTGCAGCCTCGGCGAGTTCAGCACGCGTCATCCGAACCGGCTTGGTTGCAGAGAAGTCCTCGGCGCGTACCAGGGAGTCCATCGAGACCAGTGGGCGGAGGGGTTGACCCTGCGTCGGGGGTTGGAGGCCGCGATCGATGGCATCGAGGTGGTCCTTGATGACGCGCAACGGAAGGTACTGATCGCGCTGCATCCCAAGGATGTAGCGAAGTCGCTGGACGTCTGCTGGTGCGAACTTCCGGTATCCGCTCGCGGTGCGTTGCGGCGTCACGAGCCCCTCGGCCTCGAGAAAGCGGATCTTCGAGATCGTGACATCGGGGAAGTCGCTCTTGAGCAGCCCGAGCACATCCCCGATGCTCAGCAGCTGTTCCTGTGACGCTGCGACTGCGGCTCTCACTGCTCGTCTCCCGTGCCTGTGTAGAACGTGAATCGGTACTTGCCGATCTGGACTTCGTCACCTGACCGCAACGGCGTCGCAGCCGTGATGCGCGTACGGTTCACGTAGCTGCCGTTGAGGCTCCCCGCATCGGTCAGCGTCCATCCTTCGGCATTGTGGGTGAGCCGCGCGTGATGTCGCGAGACCGTGATGTCGTCGAGGAAGATCTTCGAGTCCGGCGAACGACCGACGTCGACGAGATCTCCGATCAACGGGTATGACGCGCCTTCGTTCGGGCCACGCCACACCACCATCACCGCCGTGTCGCGATGATGTTCGAGGTCGACATCGAGATTGAGGACGCCGGTGTTCTCCTGCGCATTGACGCCGTGACCGCACTTCCCGCAGAAACGATCGTCGGTGTGGAGTTGATGTCCACACGCTGCACACGTGACCACGGCTTCCCCTTCGACCTCGAGATGAGGTTGAGCCTAGGGAAGCGCTGTGCTTTCGGTCAATCAGGCCTCTGCGATGAATGCGCGGTACGCCGCTGCATCCATCAGATGTTCCTGGGCGTGAATGGCGCCACCGGAGACTTCGATGTCCGCGATCCAACCGTTGCCGTACGGATCCTTGTTGATGGTTTCGGGTGCGGTTTCTACTGCTTCATTGCGATGAACGATCACACCATCGATCGGCGCGTTGATGTCGCTGACGCTCTTCGTCGATTCGATCTCACCGCAGGCGGCGCCGGCACTGATTTCCTCACCGAGGTGCGGCAAGGTGACGAACACGATGTCTCCAAGCGCATCCTGCGCGTAATCGGTGATCCCGAAACGCACCACGCCATCTGACACTTCATGGACCCATTCGTGGTCTCGTGTGTAGTGGAAGTTGTCGGGGATGTTGCTCATGCGGTGCCTCCGTGCTCAAGAAGTAGGGGCAGCGTAGCGCGGCTTGCTCGGCTGCACGATGGAGTCGATGGTCACAATTTCGAAGGTGCTGAGGGCGAATTTCGCGCCTGACGCACGCACCGCGTCGGCGATCCCGCCGGGGATCTTCAGCGCCGGCGCCAGGGCATTGACATCGCCGATTGCAGTCAGTACGAACGGCGCCTCGACAAGTGCCCCGGACACGATGACGCCCCGCTCACGACCATCCTCGAACCAGGTGTTCACCACGATGCGTCGGCCATTGATATCAATGGCTTCGGCCCCCGCGTCACGAAGCTCCTGCACGGCGTTGAGGATGATGTCCGCACCGATCACCCCCTGGGGATCGCGCAGCCGTACGACGACGCCCGGCCCATACACTGGAACCGTTCCCGCAAGCACGCTGAGTGCGCGTACGCGATCGCGAGTCTGCGCGATCACCTGTTCAGCGGATCCGGACAGCAACTCCTGTCGGGCGGCCGTGAGCTCACGCGTCTCCTGCTCGAGACGAGCCCGCCGTTGACTCACGTCATCGAGAATCTGCACGAGATCGCTCTCGCTCGCCTTCGCCAGTGCCTCGGACGTGCCATTGCTCTGCACCGAACTCACTGCAGCGAACCCGAGAAGCACGCAGATGACGCCGACGGTGAGCTGCCGCTTGGTGTTGCGGGGCTTCATCGCGATACGAGCGCGATCGCGTTCGGACAGCGGCATGACTACGCCTTGAACAGTTGTCGGCGGATGGCCGCGAGGTTGGAGAAGATGCGCGCTGCGAGGACTACGACCACGCCGGTAGTGAGCTGGGCCCCTACGCCGAGTTGGTCACCGAGGTAGACGATGAACGCGGCCACCAGCACGTTGCTGAGGAATGAGACGACGAACACGCGGTCTTCGAAGACACCTTCGAGGAGTGCACGGAACGCGCCGAACACCGCATCCAAAGCAGCGACGACAGCGATCGGAAGATACGGCTGCATCCAAAGCGGCACCGCCGGTTGCAGGATGACGCCGAGCAGGATGCCGACGACGAGTCCGATAGCCGGAATCATGCGTCGCCTCCTGCAATGGCCTGGTTCGGAAGCGTCGATGCCCCCGCTGCGAGTTGTAGCCGCTTGTCGGCTGCAACCGCCCAGCGGATACGGTATCGGTCGCGGAGCGCTTCCAGTTCCTTCCACTCCGCCGTCTGTTTCAGCACTTTGAGCAGGCGCGGGGCATCACCGACGGCTTCGATGCGGTACGGGGCGGTCACGGGGCGGTAATCCACGAGGATCGTCGCTCCCGCATTGCGTATCGACGTGCGTCCGGTCAGCCGAACACCGTTGACGGCGATCGCTTCGGCACCGGCCTGCCACAGCCCGTTCACGGCGTGCTGCACATCCCGGTCAATGACCTGCCCGAGATCGGTAGTACCGCTGAACGTCGGCTTGGCCGAGTTGTCGATCGTCAGCACGAGGCCCGGTCCGGTGACCCCGACATACGCTGATGCAATCGTCTGGGTGTCGAGTGCAGCCGCAAGTTCACCGCCGATGTCCGGGCGCACCGCATCCTGCGTGAATGTGAGTTGCTGGCGGGCATCGCGGTAACTGCGTTCGGCAACCGCCGCAGCGGCTTGTGCGGATTCGACGCGGTTTCGGAGCGCCTTCGTCGCCTCTTCGACTGCGGGGCGCGAACTCGCAATGCCGAGCGCTGCGGCGATGACGACGAATCCCACGGCCGCTGTGGAGAGGAAGGAGGTGGTACGACCAAGCCAGTCGACGCGATGGTGGTGCGAGCGGACATCTGCGTATTCAGAGCGTTCGTCGACGTGCAGCACGAGTTGCAGCCAGTCGGTGCGCAGATTCATATCGTGCGCGCCTCCCCGAGGTAGAGAAAGGCGCCGTACCAGTACGTGCACAGCCCCCACAGCGCCCATGCCCAGCCGAATGCGCGACAGACATCGTGCAGGGCTGGCACGGCCTCACCGAGGACGAGGATCGGGAAGGCGTACAGCAACATGGTGGTGGCAACCTTGCCGATGTAGTGCACCTCGACGCCTTCGATCTGTTTCGCGAGACGCAGCCACAACAGGTACCCGAGCATGACGACGTCTCGGGCGACAATGGCGACGACGAGCCACCAGGCGACGACGTCGACGATGGCGAGCCCGATGAGCGTGAAGCCGATGTAGAGCCGATCGGCAATCGGATCGAGCGCCTCCCCTACCGTCGAGAACTGCTGGAGTCGCCGCGCGAGCCAGCCGTCGAGATAGTCGGAAACGCCGGCGAACACCATCAGCATGCATGCCCAGCCGTAGTGCTCGGAAATGAGCATCCAGAAGTAGACGGGCACGCCCACCAGCCGCAGTGCGGAAATCGCGTTGGGAATGGTGACGATGCGATCGGTCGTCGTCGCCATCGCACCTCCTTCGGCTGCTCCCGAATATACGGCGCATGCGGGGTTTGCGCAGGAAGCCCACGTGGTCGGGCTAGCGGGATTTGAACCCACGACCCCTTGACCCCCAGTCAAGTGCGCTACCAAGCTGCGCTATAGCCCGTTCGGGCGGAACCCTATCCCAGTGTTCACTCGCGTCCGCGACGCGTCCGGATTCGCAGCTGAATCCGGATTGGTGAACCTTCGAACCCGAATTCCTCGCGCAGTCTGCGTTCGATGAAGCGACGATATCCCGCTTCAAGGAAGCCGCTGGTGAACAGAATGAATGTCGGCGGTCGAGTGCCGGCCTGTGTTCCGAACAGGATCCGCGGCTGCTTGCCTCCGCGCAGTGGATGCGGATGCGCCGCTACGAGTTCGCCGAGAAATTGGTTGAGCCGTCCCGTGGGAATGCGGGTTTCCCAGCCTGCGAGGGCCCGTTCGATGTACGGGATCAACTTCTGGACGTTGCGGCCGGTCTTCGCGGAGATGTTGATACGTGGCGCCCAACCGATCTGCTGGAGATCGATGTCGTACTGCCGTTCGAGTTCGCGGCGACGGTCGTCGTCCATGAGGTCCCATTTGTTGAACACCAGCACCACCGCACGACCGGAATCGACGACCATCGAAACGATGCGCTGGTCCTGCTCAGCAAGCGGTTCACTCGTGTCCATCAGGATGCAGGCGACTTCCGCCTTCTCAAGTGCAGCGCGCGTTCGCAGAACCGCGTAGTACTCGTGCCCACTGGATTCGGCGACTCGTCGTCTGATTCCCGCGGTGTCGACGAACCGCCACACCTGTCCGTCGATTTCGATGAGTTCGTCCACCGGATCGACCGTGGTACCGGCAACACTGTCGACAACGACGCGATGTTCTCCGGCGAGCTGGTTGAGCAGCGAGGACTTGCCGACGTTCGGCTTGCCAACCAATGCGATGCGTCGTGGTCCGTGGTGCTGCGCACTACCGGATCCCTCTTCGGGCAGTGCTGCAACGATCGCGTCGAGCAGCTCCCCCGAACCGCGGCCGTGCAGCGCAGACACCGGCATGGGTTCACCCAGCCCGAGATTCCACAGTGCGGACGCGTCAGCTTCGGTGCGGGCGTCGTCCACCTTGTTCGCTACGAGGATCACCGGCTTCTTGGCCCGGCGCATGAGTCGAACCACAGATTCGTCATCATTCGTTGCACCGACCGTGGCATCGACCACGAGCACGACAACATCGGCCATCGCCATGGCGACTTCAGCCTGTTCCGCGATGAGCGCACCCATCCCCTGCGCCTTCGTCTCGTACCCGCCGGTGTCGAGCAGGACGAACGGGACACCCGACCATTCCGCGTCATAGGCGACGCGATCCCGCGTGACACCCGGCTTGTCCTCGACCACGGCCTCCCTGCGACCGATGATCCGGTTCACCAGCGTCGACTTGCCGACGTTCGGACGTCCAACGATCGCAACGACTCCACGCGCCGCATACTCGACATCGTCGAAATCTTCGATGTACGCCTCGTCGAGTGCCCGGACAGCGAGTTCTGCAGCGATGGCCTCGTCAGCATCATCGGGGATGACCCACTCGACGTCGCCGGTCTCGAAACGTTCCTCGGTCATGCGGTTCCACCCGCCGCTTCAACCAGTTCGGCAATCATGGCGACGACCTCGTCAAGCGACGCATGCGTCGTATCGATGCGCGTTACGCCTTCCACAAGTTGCAGTGGTGAATGCGCGCGCGTCGAGTCAATTGCATCGCGGGCAGCAACCGCCGCCGCTACCGCCTGTGCAGCATCTGCATCGTGCTGGAATTCCGCTGCGCGTCGTGCCTCGCGGGCCTCAACGTCTGCGGTGAGGAAGACACGGACGTCTGCGTCCGGCGCGACGACGGTGGTGATGTCACGGCCCTCGACGACGATCCCGCGCACAGCACGTGCGATGAGGTTGCGCTGTCGATCGACTGCGATTGCGCGAACGGCGGGATCGCTCGCGACAAGCGACACCCGTTCGGTGACTTCCGGGCCGCGAATATCGGAGGTGATGTCATGGCCGTCGACGATCACCCGAGTGATATCTGGATTTGTCGACATGTCGAGTGGGCAACCGGCCGCGGTTCCCCGGCCCTGCAGGTTCCACCAAGTGAATGCCCGATACATGGCCCCGGTGTCGAGGTAGTCGAGGTGGAATCGCTTGGCGATCGCACGCGCAACGCTTGATTTGCCCGACCCACTCGGGCCGTCGATGGCAATCACAAGGCGCTTGTGCATCCACCAAGCCTACTTACGAACGGACCTGCCAACCGCCGTTCGAAAGCACCGTCCGGAGCGATTCTGCGTGTTCGGGCTTCACACTGAGGTCCACGATTGCTGCTTCGCGGCCGAGCACGTGGTCGATGCGGACATCGTCGATGCTGATATTCGCTTCTGCCGCAGCTGCGAACAGTCGCGCAAGTGCGCCGGGTCGATCGTCGATATTGACGCTCACGATGACAAGATCTTCGCGCACGACCCCACCGTGACGCGCGGGGATCCGATTGCGACCAGCATTTCCAGCATGCAGCATTTCGTGCAGCGACGCTCCGACCCGTAACGCCGACCGCACTGTCGCAAGGCGCTCTTCGAACGAGGCAAGTACACGATCAACT
Organism: uncultured bacterium; assembly: GCA_963978265.1. Taxonomy (GTDB): domain Bacteria; phylum Actinomycetota; class Actinomycetes; order S36-B12; family UBA5976; genus JAKALQ01. The sequence goes on from CAXBQV010000019.1 coordinate 14,284, forward strand.
GCATCGGCATTCGCTCCGAGGATGTCAGCCCAGAGTTCCGGATTCGAGCCGGCGATCCGGGTGAGATCACGCAGGCCTTGCCCCGAAAGCTGGATGTCATCGACCGAGGCGCTCGCAATCAGACCGGCCATGAGCGATGCGAGCACCTGCGGTGCGTGCGATGTCAGCGCAACGGCGCGATCGTGGGCCGACGCATCCATGATGGTCACCACTGCCCCACAATCCTCGGCGAGTGTTCGCACCTGGGCGACCCGTTCTGGCGGCGTTCTCCGCGTCGGCGTCAGAATCCACAAACGGTCTTCGAAGAGGTCCGCGCGCGCACCAGTCGGTCCGGACGTTTCGCGCCCCGCCATCGGATGACCGCCGACAAATCTGGATGAAATATCGCCGATTGCCTCGATGTCATGTACAGGTTGAGTTTTAACACTTGCAACATCTGTAAATGTTGACTGCACGTACAGAGAAGACAAGTGACGAACAACTGCGGGGATCGCCGCTGGAGGCACCGCAACCACGACAACATCGGGTTCCGCTTGCATAGCCCCAGTGACGCCTGCCCCCATCCGAGCGGCTTCGGTCACATGGGCCGGAAGCAGGTCCTCCAGCCACACGTCATGCCCCGCCTTCGTCAATGCGAGGCCGATCGAGGTGCCGATCAGTCCGGTGCCGACAACAAGAACCCGCATCACTGCGCCAGGTCGAGTCGAAGGGCTTCCGCGCCACGGAGGTAGACGTGCGTGAGGTCCCGCCTGCCCTTGTCGGTGTACACGTGCATCATGACCCGGACGACCCGTGGAAGCGCCCCGGGGATATCCAGTTCAGCTGCACACATCAGGGGCACATCACCCAGCGGCAAGGCGCGTGCCGCTGTAGCCGGGAATCCGCAGGTGAGATCAGGGGTGGCAGTGAAAAGGATCGAGACCAGGTCGTCGGTGGAGACGCCGTTGCGGACCAGCATCTCGGACAGCAGTTCAACGACCGCTTCTCGCATTTCCGCAAGGTCGTCCTGGCGCAGTTGAACTGCCCCTCGGATGGCTCGAACCGTCATGTCCGGAGTGTAAGTCCTGCCGAGGCGTTTTACCGGTAACGCAACATGTCGCAAAGTCATGGTGTCGGTATGAAGACTTTTATGGAATCGACGACGCCTTCTGGATTGTCGATATACATCTTTATCACAGCATGCGAAGCCGGTCACAACCCAGAAAGTCGATAAATTGCCGGCATGTCATTTCGTGACTATAAATAAATAAAACCACACGCTTAGTTCGCTTCGTAACTCAGTTTCGCGATTTCTGCCGAGTTGAGGGTGCGCCATTCCCCCACCCCCAGACTCCCCAATCCGAGGCTCCCGATGTGCGTCCGCAGCAGCTGCTCAACGGGGTGTCCGACCGCCTTGCACATCCGTCGGACGATCCGTTTCCGCCCCTCGTGGATGACGATTTCGAGCACCGAGGAACGGTCTGCGGCCGACTTGAGCACGACCTCGTCCGCGCTGGCCGGCCCATCTTCCAGGGTCACCCCCGCCAGGAGGGCCCGGACGACCTCCGGCCGCACCCTGCCGCGTACCGTGGCCACGTAGGTCTTGGGGACCCCGTGGGAGGGATGCATCAGCCGGTGGGCGAGGTCCCCGTCGTTGGTCAGCAGCAGGAGGCCTTCGGTCTCCTCGTCCAAGCGGCCCACGTGGAAGAGCCGCTGTGGGTGGCCCCTGAACAGGTCGCCCACGCAGGGCCGTCCCCGGTCGTCGGACATGGTGGTGACGACGCCCCAGGGCTTATTCAGGGCGATCACAACGAGCTCGGTACCGGTTTCGACCCGTTGACCGTCCACTTCGATGCGGTCCTGTGTCGGGTCCACGCGAGTGCCGAGCTCCGCGATAACGCCATTGACGCGCACCCGTCCGGCTGCAACGAGGTCGTCACAGGCGCGTCTGGACCCGAAGCCGGCCTGCGCGAGCACTTTTTGAATTCGTTGCGATTCCACGGTCTAGAAAGTCTAGACCTTCACCTCATAGTGAGGCGTCGATATCAGATAGAGTCTCAAGTCCAGGCAGATGCTCGGCAATTTCCGGCAATTCATCCAAACTTGCCATGCCCATGCGCTCCAGGAAGTACGGCGTGGTCCGGAACACAGCCGATTGCCCCTCATGTTCCTCACCGGCCTCTTCGATAAGTCCGCGCTGCATCAAGGTTTTGACGACGCCATCGACGTTCACGCCGCGAATAGCGGCGATACGCCCACGGCTGATCGGTTGACGGTAGGCGACGATCGCGAGCGTCTCCAGCGACGCCTGGGTCAGTCTTGTGTGCTGACCGTCGCGGACGAATTTCTCAACTGCGATGGAACAGTCGGCCGCCGTGTACAGGCGCCAACCTCCCGCAACCTCGCGGACGTCGATGCCGCTCCCCCGATCGCGATAGGATGCGGAAAGTTGTTGCAAACAAAGGAGAATCTCGGGTTCAGGGATGCCGAAATTCGCTGCGAGATCACGCGGACTCACAGGTTCGTCGGCGACGAGGAGCACCGCCTCCAACGCCGATTCGAGGTTCGGTGCGCCGATGTCGACGACCCCCTCGAGGATCGGTTCAGTCATCACTGACTCCTTCGAATTCGTCGAACTCGGCGTGCACCTCGCCGGTCCCGGACCAACGGATATGCAGGTCCCCGAGGGGGGCGACCTGGTCAAACGTAATGTCCCCGTCGCGGTAAAGCTCCAGGAGGGCGAGGAATCTCGCCACCACCACAAGGGTGCTGTCGGCGTCCGCGATCAATTGCCGGAACGTGGCGTGGCCCGCCCGGCGGATCCGCTGGGCGATGATCGCGCCCTGCTCCCGAACCGAAACCCGAGGGATGTGGAGGTGGGACAGTCCGACCTGCGGCACGGGTTTCGGGGTCAGGGCCTTCCCCGCGATCAGCGCCAACTGATCGGGGCCGATGCCGAGCAGGACTTCGGGCAGTAACGACGCGAATGGTTCGTCCAGGGCCACCGCCCTCGGATGCCTGCCGGCCTCCCGTTGGAGGGCCTGGGCGAACTCGGCGGCGACCTCCTTGAAGGCTTTGTACTGCAGCAGTCGGGCGAAGAGCAGGTCCCGAGCCTCCAGGATGGCCAGATCCTCCTCGTCCTCCACCTCCCCTGAGGGCAGTAGACGGGCGGCCTTCAGGTCCAGCAGGGTGGCTGCCACGACGAGGAACTCGGTGGCCTCGTCGAGGCTCCAGCGGCCCTCCTGGGTGCGGATGTAGGCAATGAAGTCGTCGGTCACCTGGTGCAAGGCCAGTTCGGTGACCTCGAGCTGGTGCTTGCCGATGAGTTGGAGCAGCAGGTCGAAGGGTCCCTCGAAGTCGGCCACGCGAACGCGGAAACCATCGTGTGCGCTCGGCGCAGCGTCGAGGGTCTCAGTCATGCGCGTAGCGTACGGGCACTTGTCGACACGCCGTTGCGCCCATACGCTCCCGACCAGTTCCCCGAGTAGTCTCCGAAGCACTAAACGCACAAAAGGATATGTCGACAATATGGCCGTCAATGTCGCGAAGTGGTTCTCCGTCGAACCCAAGATGCCGAAGAACCGCAAACCTCGGGAACGGGCGCGGATCATTTCGGTGTTCAATCAGAAGGGTGGCGTCGGAAAGACAACGTCCACCATCTCGATCGGTGCATCGCTCGCCGAATCCGGCTATCGCGTACTGGTCGTCGATTTCGATCCACAGGGATCTCTCACCGTCGGCCTCACCGGCGCACACGAGCTCCCCCAAACAATCTACGACGCCCTCCTCGGTCGTGCGAGCAGCCGCGACGTCCTGCTCAAGACGGCAGTGCCCGGCATGGACCTGCTCCCCGCGACCATCGAGCTCTCGGCAGCGGAGATGCAGTTGGTGAACGAGGTCGGGCGCGAGCAGTCGCTCGCGCGCACACTGGCGCCGCTACTGCCGGACTATGACGTCGTGCTCATTGACTGCTTGCCCAGCCTCGGATTGCTCGCCATTAACGCGCTTGCCGCGTCGGACAGCGTGCTCATCCCGTTGCAGTGCGAGTACTACGCACTGCGCGGCATGGCCCTGCTGAGCCAAACCATCGAGAAGGTGCAGGAGCGCATCAATCCTCGGCTGAAGGTGGAAGGCATCATTCCGACGATGTACGACCAGCGATCGTCACACCATCGCGAGGTGCTCGTTCGTGTGCTCGAGGCCTTCGGCGACAAGTGCTTCCATACCACCGTGCCGAAGACAATCAAGTTCTCCGACGCAACCGTGGCGACGGAACCGATCACGAGTTATGCCGGCTCCTCTACTGGTGCCATCGCATACCGCCGACTTGCAGCCGAACTCGCCACCAGAATCGAGGTCGAAGCATGAGCGCCCGCCGTGTAGCCCTTCCCGGTGCGGATGAACTGTTCCGTCGTACTCAGGCGGCAACGCGACCCGATGCAGCGCCTGCATCCCCCACGCCCGAGCCGGTGGTCGACTCAGTTCCGGCCGCGATGGAAGGCGGTGTGCGAGCAACAACTCCCGCGGCAAAGCGTCGCCGATCCTCCACCGGCCGGCCCACCGGTCGTATTCGCCACGAGGAGAAGATCACCGTGTACGTGTCACCCGAGGAACTCATCGATCTCGAGAACGCGAAGCTCGCCTTGCGTGCGCAGCACGGATTGGCAGTCGACCGCGGTCGGATCGTGCGTGAGGCGCTGGCCGTCGTCGTCGCGGACCTCGATCAGCGTGGTGACGAATCGATCATCGTCAGGCGTCTGCGCGGCCTGTGACGGCACGGGGGTGCGCGCGGGTATAGATGTCGCGCAGCGTCTCCACCGAGACTTTCGTGTAGATCTGGGTCGTCGTGACCGACGCATGCCCGAGTAGCTCCTGCACTACCCGGATGTCCGCGCCGCCACTCAGCAGGTGCGTCGCGAACGAATGCCGGAGCGCGTGTGGTGACACCTTGTGGGCGAGTTTCGCCTGCTTCGCGAGCCCTTCGAGATCGCCCCACGCGGACTGTCGGGTCAATCGTGCACCTCGATCATTGAGGAACAGCGCCGCAGTGCCTCTGCCGCGTGCCGCGAACTGCGGACGCGCCTGCACCAAGTAGGCGTCCAGTGCTGCGCGCGCCGGTGCACCAACCGGAACAAGACGCTGCTTGTTGCCCTTTCCACGCACGCGCACCACGTGGTCATCGAACGAAAGGTCGTCGATATCGAGTGCGAGCGCCTCTGAGATGCGGGTTCCCGATGAATACAGCAGTTCGACAAGCGCACGCGTCCGCAACCCGATCGCAGATGTCGTGTCGGCAGCGCCGATCAGCCGTTCGACCTCGTCAAGGGTCAATGCCTTCGGGAGCTTGCGCGCTGCCGTCGGGGTGGTGATGCCCCGTGTGATGTCCGCCCCCACCCAGCGCTCGCGCACGGCGAAACGGTGCAGGCCCCGCACGGCGGCCGTTGTTCGCGCAATCGAACTCGCCGTGAGTGCGCCACCGCCATCCTTTCCCGTCGCGAGCGCGATCTGGAACGCCGAAAGGTCGGATTCGGTGACATCGGCAATACCCGACACGTTGCGACTGACGAGGAATTGCGCATACCGATCAAGGTCACGCCGGTAGGCGGCAACCGTGTGGGTACTGAGATTCCGCTCGACTGCGCAGAACGACAGGAATTCGTCCACCTGTTGCAGGACTCCGGTACGCACCACTGCAGCGTAGGGCTCAGGGGCGGAAGATTCGGTCGTTTGCCATGAGGTGTTCTCGCAGCGGCCACGGTGCGGTCGCGGAACGCAGCGATGTCCAGTTCGTTGCACGCGCGGCGTATGCCGCAAGACCACCGACGACGAGCGAGGTGTTCGCAACCCGCCCGGCCAGAATCGCATCACGAAGGACATCGAGTTCGACGAAGTCCACCGGCATGTCCTGCTCCTCCGCTTCGTCGGTTTTCGGACGCTCATCGAGCTTCGTCAGTCCCTGGGCGCAATAAATGCGGATGATTTCGGTCGAACCACCGGGCGTCGTCGCGTAGTCGGTGAGAACGGACCATTCGCGGGCGACGTACCCGGCCTCCTCCGCGAGTTCGCGTTGCACGGCAGTCAGCGGATCCTCGTCCGGGAGATCAAGCAATCCGGCGGGCACCTCCCAGGTCCTCGCCGCCACTGCGTGCCGATACTGCTTGATGACGAGGACCCGGTCGCGCTCATCAAGCGCAACGACCGCAACAGCGCCGAAGTGCACGATGTAGTCACGCGCTTGGACCTGATCGCCGAAGTCGACGTCGTCCGTGCGCACACACATGACGCGTCCACGGAACCGCTCAACGCGTCGCCGCGCAGGCAGGCTTCCGAACTCGTCCTCAATCATCGTGCGCGGCGCTTCAACCCTGCCGCCACAAGACCCGCGAAGAGCGGATGCGCCTTCGTGGGCCGGGACTTGAATTCTGGGTGCGCCTGCGTTGCAACGTAATACGGATGCACTTCTTCTGGCAGTTCAACGAATTCCACGAGGTGACCGTCCGGAGAGGTGCCGCTGAAGCGCAACCCCTTCTCCTCCAGCAGCGGCCGGTACTTGTTGTTCACCTCGTACCGGTGGCGGTGGCGCTCCTCCACGAGTTCGGCACCGTACGCCTGAGCAACGACGGACCCACTCGCGAGCTTGGCGGGGTACGTTCCGAGCCGCATCGTGCCGCCCATGTCGCGCTCCCCGGAGACGACATCCTCCTGATCTGCCATGGTGGCGATCACCGGATTCGGCGTGTTCTCGTCGAATTCCTTGGAGTTCGCATCGTGCAGACCGCCGATCGTGCGCGCATACTCGATGACCATGCACTGCAGGCCGAGACACAGACCAAGGGTTGGGATGCGGTTCTCGCGCGTGTAGCGCAGCGCTCCGAGCTTGCCTTCGATCCCGCGAACGCCGAAACCGCCGGGCACGCACACCGCGTCGACGTCAGCCAATGCCGCTGCAGCACCTTCGGCCGTTTCGCATTGGTCGGATCCGACCCAGCGGATGTGGATCTTCGCGTCGTTCGCGAAGGCGCCGGCCCGCAGTGCCTCGGTTACGGAGAGGTATGCGTCGGGCAGGTCGATGTACTTGCCGACGAGTGCCACGGTGAGCTCGTGCTTGGGGTGGTGCACGACGCGGAGCAGGTCGTCCCAACGTGTCCAGTTCACGTCCTTCGCCGGCAGCGACATCCGACGCACGATGTAGCGGTCGAGGCCCTCGCTGAAGAGCACCTTCGGGATGTCGTAGATGCTCGGCGCATCAACGGCGGCGACGATCGCTTCCTGGTCGACGTCGCACATCAACGAGATCTTGCGCTTGATCGATTCCGGGACGGCGCGGTCGCAGCGCAACACCACGGCATCAGGCTGGATGCCGATGCTTCGCAAGGCGGCCACCGAGTGCTGCGTCGGTTTCGTCTTGAGTTCGCCGGACGGGCCGATGAACGGCAACAGCGAGACGTGGATGAAGAACGCGTTGTCGCGGCCGATCTCGTGCCGGACCTGCCGTGCCGCCTCGATGAAGGGCAGAGACTCGATGTCACCGACGGTGCCACCGATCTCGGTGATCACGACGTCGACGTCGTCGCTGCCCATCGCCCGGATACGCGACTTGATCTCATTCGTGATGTGCGGGATGACTTGTACGGTGTCGCCGAGATACTCACCACGTCGTTCGCGGGCGATCACCGTCGAGTAGACCTGTCCGGTGGTCACATTCGCGATGCGATTGAGATTGACGTCGAGGAAGCGCTCGTAGTGTCCGATGTCGAGATCGGTTTCGGTGCCGTCCTCGGTGACGAAGACCTCACCATGTTGAAACGGGTTCATGGTGCCCGGATCGACGTTGATGTACGGATCGAGCTTCTGCATCGTCACGCGGAGGCCGCGTGCGGTGAGCAACTGACCGAGCGAGGATGCTGTCAGTCCCTTGCCGAGGGAGGAGGCGACGCCACCGGTCACGAAGATGTGCTTGCTCTGCGCCATGCGCCACTCCCGCGGATTATGAGAACGGCTGGAGCCGCTCTTCCACGGGGTTCAAGCCTAACAGTCAGGGATCGGTCAGCCCGCGACGCGCCGAGCCGCAGCAGCCAGTCCGAGGAGTTCGGCCGCATGTGCTGTGGCGGACGCGGATTCCTCGACTCCCGACAGCATCCGGGCGACTTCCGTTGCCCGCTCCTTGGCGGTCAGAGCGCGCGTACGGGTGAGCGTCCGCTGCCCCTGCACCTCCTTCTCCACCACGATGTGCTGGTCGGCGAAGGCGGCCACCTGCGCAAGGTGGGTCACGACGATCACCTGTTGGGTGGCAGCAAGTTGCGCGAGGCGCTTCCCCACCTCGAGCGCGGCCTTGCCGCCGATGCCGGCATCCAC